>JBBQXA010000045.1:0-18019 GCA_038210095.1 Burkholderiales bacterium | reverse complement strand
CGATGTTTCGACATCGATGATTTACACCCATGTGCTGAACATGGGTGGGCGCGGTGTGGTCAGTCCGCTGGATCGTTGATGCTTGCCTATCTCTTCCGTCGCATGCTCTACGCCATCCCCATCCTGATCGGGGTGAATCTGCTCACCTTTGCGTTGTTCTTTGTGGTGAATACACCGGACGATATGGCGCGTATGCAACTGGGCATCAAGCGCGTTACGCCGGAGGCGATCGAGAAGTGGAAGGTGCAGCGCGGCTATGACAAGCCGCTGCTGGTGAATGCGGCGGCGAGTGGGACGGATAAGTTGACTGAAACGATCTTCTGGCAGAAGTCGGCCAGTATGTTTGTGTTTGATTTCGGCTATTCCGATGACGGGCGCAGCATCGGCCGGGAGATCGCCACGCGCATGGGGCCTAGCCTTGCCATTGCGCTGCCGACTTTTTTAATCGGTCTGATTGCGTATGTCAGTTTTGCGTTGTTGATGACGCTGTTCCGTGCGACGGCGCTGGATGTGGTTGGCGTGGCGCTGTGTGTGTTGCTGATGTCGGTTTCCAGTCTGTTCTACATCATCGGCGGCCAGTTTCTGGTCAGTAAGTTGTGGCATCTGGTGCCGATCTCGGGCTATGCGGGCGGGGCGGACAGTTTCAAGTTTGTGGTGCTGCCCATCGTGATCGGGGTGGTCGGCGGCATCGGTTCTAGCAGTCGTTGGTACCGCACGATCTTTCTGGAGGAAATCGGCAAGGACTATGTGCGTACCGCGCGGGCCAAGGGGCTGTCCGAGTTGCGTGTGCTGTTTACCCATGTGCTCAAGAACGCGATGATTCCCATTTTGACCGGGGTGGTGGTGGTGATTCCGCTGTTGTTCATGGGCAGTCTGCTGACCGAGTCGTTTTTCGGTATTCCGGGGTTGGGCAGTTACACCATTGATGCGATCAATTCGCAGGATTTCTCGGTGGTGCGCGCGATGGTTTTTCTGGGTTCGGTGTTGTACATCGCCGGGCTGATTCTGACCGATATTTCGTATACGGTGGTTGATCCCAGGGTGCGCCTGTCATGAGCTTTATGCCGGTAATTCTGTGGAGCGATGCGCTGGTGTTTCTGTTGCTGGCGGCGGGCGGGGTGATGGCCTGGTCTGTGCGGCGGCGCGAGCATTTGTTGCTGCCGTGGAAGCGTGTGGCAAAAAATTCAACGGCGATGGCGTCGCTGTTGGTGCTGTCGCTGTTTCTGATAATTGGATTGCTGGATACTTGCCATTACCGCGTTGCTTTGCCGGAGCAAAATAACGGCGAGGCGGTGTATTCGCCCGAGGTGTTGAGTCTGTTCGATAAGCTGGTCGACCCGTTGCGTATCCATACCGAGAAGACTTATTCCGCGCCGCTGGCGGTGACGTTGTATGCGAAGGAAAGTATGACTGACGCGCAGGGGCGCATCGTGCGTGACTATCCGCGTTTGCAATACGGCGGCGCCCATCTGGGCGAGGTGACGCAGCGCGATAGCGATGTGCTGAAGCGTGCAATTCTGGGGGCGGCGGCTGGGGCTCTGGTCGGGCTGTTGCTGATACGGGTTGGCCGGCGGCGCATTCCCCAGCGTGCTGTGCTCGTGTTCATTCTGGTCATTGCCACGGTGATAGGCGCGGCGGTTAATGTCGCCGCCGTTTATCACCTGCTGGGTACTGATAAGGTCGGGCAGGATGTGCTTTTCCTGTCGTTGAAAAGCATACGCACCGGCCTGATCATCGGCAGTGTGACGACACTGGTGACGTTGCCGCTGGCCTTGTTCTTTGGTATTGCCGCGGGCTACTTTCGGGGCTGGATCGATGATGTCATCCAGTACATCTACACCGTACTGAGTTCCATTCCCAGCGTGTTGCTGATCGCGGCGGCAGTGTTGATGATGCAGGTGACCATAGATACTCATCCCGAATGGTTTGATACCTCTGCCTCGCGCGCAGATCTGCGGCTGGTGTTTCTGTGTTTGATTCTCGGTATGACGAGCTGGACTGGGTTGTGCCGACTGTTGCGCGGCGAAACGCTGAAGTTGCGCGAGCTTGAATATATTCAGGCTGCGCAGTCGTTCGGGGTGTCGTCCATGCGCATTTTGTCGCGCCATATCCTGCCGAATGTGATGCATATTGTGCTGATCGCACTGGTGATGGATTTTTCCGCATTGGTGCTGGCCGAGGCGGTGTTGTCCTATGTCGGCGTTGGCGTTGATCCCTCGATGATTTCTTTCGGCACCATGATTAACGGCGCACGGCTGGAAATGGGGCGCGAGCCCATGGTGTGGTGGGCGCTGGCCGCTGCCTTCGGCTTCATGCTGGTGCTGGTGCTGGCGGCGAATCTGTTTGCCGACGCGGTGCGCGATGCGTTCGATCCCCGATTGAGCCGGACGGAGATGTGATGCCGATGCTTAAAGTTGAAAATCTGATCACTACTTTGCGTTCCGGTGTTGCCATCGTTGATGGTCTGTCGTTCGACATTGCGGCGGGTGAGACTTTTGCGCTGTTGGGTGAATCCGGTTGCGGCAAGTCGATCACCGCGTTGTCCTTGCTGCGGCTGTTGCCGGATGGCGTGGCGAATGCAGGTGGCTCCGTGCAACTGGATGGCGTTGAATTGTCGGCCATGAGCGAGCGCGAAATGCGCGCGGTACGTGGCGGCAGTATGGCGATGATCTTTCAGGAGCCGGGGCTGAGTCTGAATCCGGTGATGACCGTGGGGCAGCAGATCGCCGAGGTGCTGGAGTTGCACTGTTCGGATCGGGATTCACCGCTACTGGCTAATGAGCAGCGCACTATCGAGTTGTTGGAACAGGTCGGCATTCCCGACCCCGCGCGGCGTGTACGTGAATATCCATTCCAGTTGTCGGGTGGCATGAAGCAGCGGGTGATGATTGCAATGGCGCTGGCCGGCCAGCCGAAATTGTTGATTGCGGATGAGCCGACAACCGCGCTGGATGTGACGATACAGGCGCAGGTGCTGGAGTTGCTGCGCGATACGCAGCAACAGAGTGGAATGGCGATGTTGCTGATCACGCATGACCTCGGCGTTGTCGCTCAGACAGCGCATCGCGTCGGCGTGATGTATGCGGGACAGATCGTCGAGCAGGCCTCACGCGAGCAACTATTCACGCAGCCGCTGCATCCCTACACGCAGAAACTATTCGCGGCATTGCCCGAGATGCGGCGGCGCGGCGAGACGCTGGCCGCGATTCCCGGCAGCGTGCCGCCGCTGGGGAGTGTCGCCCAGGGCTGCCGCTTCGCTTCGCGCTGTGACCGGGTGTGGGAGCAATGCCGCGTACAGTCACCGCAATGGATTGCGCTGGCAGATGGGCGGGGGGTGCGATGCCATCTTTATCAGGATCGCGGGGCGAGGATCGGGGAGCCGGGAGCGAGGGGCGAGGAGGGGGCCTTTCCAGTAGGTGAGAGAGAGGGGGCGGATGAGGGTTGCTCAATCCACGTTCCACGCTCCATGCTCCTTGAAGTCGCCGACCTGAAAGTTCATTTTCCAATCCGTAAAGGGCTATTGCAACGGGTGGCCGGGCAGGTGAAGGCGGTGGATGGCGTGTCGCTGGCGATTCCCCGGGGGCGCACGCTGGCGCTGGTGGGCGAGTCGGGTTGCGGCAAGACCACGCTGGGCAAGGCGCTGTTGCAACTGGTGGCGCCGACCGCGGGCAGTGTGCGTCTGGCGGGGGGCGAACTGGTTGGTCTCAATGCGCGGGCGCTACGTGCGCAGCGGTCGGCAATGCAGATGGTGTTTCAGGATCCCTATGCTTCGTTGAATCCCAAGATGCGCGTTGCGGAGATACTCGAAGAGGGCATGAGTGCATTGAATATCGGCGGCGACGGCGCGGCGCGGCAGGTACATATTGATGAGCTGCTAGAGAAGGTTGGCCTTGATCGCGCCGCCAAATGGCGTTATCCGCATGAATTCTCCGGCGGGCAGCGGCAGCGCATTGCGATTGCCCGTGCGCTGGCGGTTTCGCCACAACTGTTGATTTGCGATGAGCCTACCAGTGCACTGGATGTATCGGTGCAGGCGCAGATACTCAATTTATTGAAGATGTTGCAACAGGAGCTGCAACTCAGCTATCTGTTTATTACTCACAATCTTGGCGTTGTGGAATACCTCGCGCACGAAGTGTGTGTGATGTATCTGGGGCGTATTGTCGAACGCGGTACGTCGGAAGCGGTACTGCGTGCGCCCAAGCATCCCTATACGCAGGCGCTGTTGTCGGCTGTGCCGCGGATCGACGGAGCCGGAGTGGCGCGTATTCGTTTGGAGGGCGAATTGCCCTCACCCGCCAATCCGCCCCAAGGGTGTCACTTCGCACCGCGCTGTGCGCAGGTAAACGATCAATGCCGCCGAGTCTATCCGGAGGAGCGGGTCATTTCGGCTGAGCATGCCGTGAATTGCCATTTGTATTCGAAATCGGATGGTTGCGGTTGACGTGCCGCGCACTTTCGACTAAAAAGGTAACAGGATGTTGCGGTGCGTTGGGGTGTCGCCAAACATTGTTTTAAGTACTTATCACCCGGTTTTAATTGGAGAGAATCATGAGCACGAAATTGGCAGGCGCACAACAGGACGTTAGTAAGGAAAAACTCATGCAGGATCTGCGTGTGGTGGTGTCGGATGCGGAAGAGTTGTTGCGAGCAACAGCGGGGCAGGCAGGTGAAAAAGTCGCGGTAGCACGCGAGCGTATTCAGGAGAATATTGTCGCCGCGAAAGAACGCTTGAAAGTGGCGGAGCAAGCCTTGGTTGAAAAAACCAAACTGGCGGCCAAGGCGACCGATGAATATGTGCACGATAATCCATGGCGGGCAGTTGGTATAGCGGCCGGAGTTGGTCTGGTTGTGGGGCTGTTGATTTCCCGCGGAC
Source organism: Burkholderiales bacterium (assembly GCA_038210095.1). Taxonomy (GTDB): domain Bacteria; phylum Pseudomonadota; class Gammaproteobacteria; order Burkholderiales; family Gallionellaceae; genus Gallionella. Next base: position 13,143 of record JBBQXA010000045.1, on the reverse strand, counting down.
GTTAACGATGTCTGAAGGCCGTGGTTTGCTCGACTCCGGCAAGCGTCTGTTGGCGACGCTGGTCGGATTGCTTACAACTCGCCTTGAGTTGTTGGCGAATGAATGGGAAGAAGAGCGTTTGCGTTTGGCGCAGTTGTTCTTTTTTTCCCTGTTTGCCATGTTTTGTTGCGCCACCGGGGCATTGCTGCTGACCGCGCTTATCGTCGTTATTTTCTGGGACGAACATCGTATCGCCACCTTGGCGATAATGGGTATGTTCTTTTTGGCGAGTGGTGCCGGAATGGTTATGCTGGTGCGTAACCGGCTTGAGCGGGGAAGCAAATTATTTGCTGCCAGTCTGACGGAATTGGGCAAGGATAGTGAATTTCTCGGCGGTCGCCATGAATGAGCGCATGCTCAAGGTGATGCAAAGGCGCGGCGTATTGTTGGGGCGTATCGCTGGTCAGCGTCAGCAGATTTCTCAGGTTTTTTCTCATTGGGCTATGCCTCTGACATTGGTCGATCAAGGTCTATTGGCATTCCGCTTCTTGCGTAACCAGCCGTTGCTGGTAGGAGGGATCGCCGCGCTGCTGCTTTGGCGGCGCCACGGTTTGATTGGCCTGCTCGGGCCTTCTTCGCTAATGTGGCGAGGCTATCGCCACTTCGTCAGTGTCCGTAGCAAGCTTGCAGGACGTCCGGACTGATTTTTTACGTTCCCTTGGCTGACTTGAAGGAGGCGTGCTTGCGCGTCATCTTGCTGTGCTTGGCGACGCGGGTTGCGCGTGCCGAAGACTCTGCAATGGCGATTTTTTGACCGGGCCGGATAATCCGGGCTCCATGATTCCAGCTTTTCAGATTCGCCAGGCTAACGTGATAGCGACGGGCAATTCCACCCAGCGTCTCCCCTTTACGTACCGTGTGGTACTTCATACTGGCGCTATCCGCATAGGGATGCAGGTGCATGTTGAAGGCTGTAAAGTCGTTTTCAGCTTCGATTTCCTCGCCGTTAATAGGCACCAGCAGAGTTTGCCCGGTACTAATATTTGAACGCCCGGACAAGCCATTTACCGATTTCAGTTTTTCCACAGAAAGCCCCAAACGGGGTGCCAGATGGTCCAGTCGTTCGCCCTTTTTCGGATGATAAGGCTGCCAGCTGACCAAGGGTTTGTCATAGGACTCAAGATTGGCACGGAAGGTCTCTATCTTGTCCAGCGGAAGCAGGATCAGATCGCTGTTGTCTCCCAGAATGACCGGACGGGTGTGCGCCGGATTGAGCGCGGCGAACTCTTCCATGGGGATGTCGGCAAGTTGTGCGGCCAGTTCAACGTCGATATGTTGGGCGGTAGCAACTGCGGCAAAATAGGGCTTGTTTGGGATTTTGGGTAGTGCCAGTCCGTAGCTGGCGGGATTGGCGATGATATTTTTGATCGCGAGCAGTTTGGGAACGTAATTTCGCGTTTCGTTGGGCATTTTTAGGCTGGTGTAGTTTACCGGCAGGCCGCGCTTTCGGTTGCGTGCCTGGGCGCGCTGTACCGCGCCCTCACCCCAGTTGTAGGCTGCCAGCGCCAGTTCCCAGTCGCCAAACAGGTCGTGCAGTTTTTGCAAATAGTCGAGAGCGCCGGTGGTCGCGCTGACGATATCGCGTCGGCCGTCGTACCACCAGTTCTGTTCCATGCCGAAGTTTTTTCCAGTGGACGGGATGAACTGCCAGATACCGGATGCGCGGCTGGTCGAGTAAGCGCCCGGATTGAAAGCGCTTTCTATCATCGGCAGCAGAGCGATTTCGCTGGGCATGCCGCGACGCTCGACTTCGCCTGCGATGTAGTAAAGATAGCGGCGTGATCTATCAGTCATGCGGGCAATGTATTCGGGGCGGCTGGCGTACCAGTGTTCGTGTCTGGCAATCAGGCGGTCATCCAGATCGCGCATGGCGAAGCCGCCCCGGATGCGTACCCAGATATCATTCATTGCCAGCTCATTATCGGAGACGAGTTCGAGTGTGATATTGCGTGCTGTTGAAAGTGTCAGGGGGGCTGCATTCATCGATTCGCTCAGGGCCAGCTGTTCATTGGCGAGAGCAAGCGGAGTGAAAAAGACGGTGCTGGCAGCGAGTAATGCGGGAAATATCAGTCGAATCAAGGGCACTGGCATGACTCCGGGAGGCAAAATAACCCGCGAATACTAGCCCAGATGGCGTGGCAAGGTCAATCGAAAGTATGTAAACACAACAGCTTAGCTGTGTTTTTTGTCACAAAGAGCGCGGAGCATTGGTCTCGTCCTCTTGTTGTTCAGCCGAGATTGTTCATTAGTCGCCTCAGTGGCATTGCTAGGAGCACGCCCTGCGTGCGATTCGCGCGCAGGGCGTGCTCCTACCGGAGGTATTTGCTCTTATGGACAATCCGGGATTGGCCTGCTTATCGGACAACCTCTTTTAGCTGCTCCAGAATGGCCGGATTTTGGCTACGTAACATCGGCTTTGCCGATATTAGCCTGCACCGAAACCCTGCAATCCTTTATCGAGCAACTTCCTTAAGTTGATCGAGGATTGTGGGGTTTTTGGCTACGGCCACCGCTTCGCGGTTTAACTTGCTGCGCAAGTTAGCCTACACCGAAAACCGGCCACCCCAGCTTCGTTGAAAGAAAGGTGGGAGTCAGTTATCGGACAACTTCTTTTAGCTGCTCCAGAATGGCCGGATTTTCCAGGGTAGAGATGTCTTGGGTGATTTCTTCACCTTTGGCCAGCGTGCGCAGCAGGCGGCGCATGATTTTGCCGGAACGGGTCTTGGGCAGATTGTCGCCGAAACGAATTTCGTCGGGCTTGGCAATCGGGCCGATTTCCTTGCCGACCCAGTTGCGCAGAGTGTCGGCGAGTTGTTTGGTTGCCGCGGCATCCTGCGGACGCGCTCCTTTGAGTACGACGAAGGCGACGATGGCTTCACCCTTGATTTCGTGCGGGCGGCCTACGATAGCGGCTTCGGCAACCAGCGGATTGGCGACCAGTGCGGACTCGATTTCCATCGTGCCGAGACGGTGGCCGGAGACTTTTAGCACGTCGTCATTACGCCCCATGATCCAGACATAACCGTCTTCGTCGCGGTTGGCAGAGTCGCCCGCCAGATAGTAACCGCGCGCCTCTTCCGGGAAGTAGCTCTTTTTGAAACGCTCGGGGTCGCCCCAGATGGTACGTATCTGCGAAGGGAACGGTTTCTTGATGACCAGCGAGCCGCCTTGCTGCGGGCCGACTTCCTCGCCGAGTTCATCTACCACGGCGATCTGGATGCCGGGGATGGGGAGGGTGCAGGAGCCGGGTTTCAATGTTTCCACGCCGGGCAACGGGGCAATCATGTGACAACCGGTTTCGGTCTGCCACCAGGTATCGACGATAGGGCAGCGCGCTTGGCCGACTTCGTTGTAGTACCACATCCATGCTTCCGGGTTAATGGGCTCGCCCACGCTGCCCAGCAGTCGCAGAGAGGATAGGTCATATTGTTTGGGCAGATCGCCGCCCAGCTTGATCAGCGAGCGTATCGCGGTAGGTGCGGTATAGAAGGTGGTGACCTTGTGATCCTGAATCATCTTCCAGAAGCGGCCCGCATCGGGATAGGTGGGGATGCCCTCGAACATGACCTGAGTCGCGCCCACTGCCAGCGGGCCGTAGGCGACATAGCTGTGGCCGGTGATCCAGCCCACGTCGGCGGTACACCAGAAGATATCGCTGGATTTGTAGTCGAATACCCACTGCATGGTCAGTATGGTGCCCAGCAGATAGCCGCCGCTGGAATGCTGTACCCCCTTGGGTTTTCCTGTTGAGCCTGACGTGTAGAGGATGAACAGAGGATCTTCCGCGTTTACCCATTCCGGCTCGCAAAGAGTGGGCTGGGAGTTGAACAGGTCGTGCCACCAGATGTCTCTATCCTCGTCCCAGTCGATAGCGGAGCCTGCGCGGCGATAGACGATGACATCCTTGATGCATTCGCATCCCGCTTGACCCAGCGCCTCATCGACGATGGGTTTGAGCGGAATGACTTTGCCTCCGCGCATCTGCGCATCGGCAGTGATGACGGCGCAGGCTTGGGCGTCGACGATACGTTCATGCAGGCTCTTGGAGGAGAAGCCGCCGAATACCACCGAATGAACTGCACCGATACGGGCGCAGGCCTGCATCGCAACGACCGCCTCAATACTCATGGGCAGGTATATAACGACGCGGTCGCTTTTCTTTATGCCGCGTGATTTAAGGCCGTTGGCAAATTGGCTGACACGACCATGCAATTCGCGATAGGAAACCTTGCTGACCTTGCCATCGTCTGCCTCGAAGATAATCGCCGTTTTTTCCGGCTGGATATCGAGGTGGCGGTCAAGGCAGTTGTATGAAACGTTCAGCTTGCCGTCTTCAAACCATTTATAGAACGGGGCATTGTTGTCGTTTAGCACTTTCTGGAACGGCTGCTTCCACGAAATATTTTCGCGCGCCAGTCGGCCCCAATAGCCTTGATAGTCGCGTTCAGCCTCGGCGCACAGGGCGTTGTAGCCCTCCATGCCGGAAACATTGGCCTGTTTGACAAATGCCTCCGAAGGCGGGAATACGCGAGTTTCGTTCATTACGGATTGGATGTTGGACACGGTTAACTCCTTGGCTGGTAATTGTTTTCAGGCTGATTTTGTTTGTTTGAGTCTGGCGGCAGGGTGCAGCACTAGGTTCTATACTATCGGGGAATCAGTCGCCTGTCGTCAATGCGATTATGCTGATTTTAAAGCATGCTTTGATTTTGATTGAAAGGGTGTTTTACGGTATCATCGCGCTCCATGACAAAATACATATTTATTACCGGCGGCGTTGTCTCTTCTTTGGGAAAAGGCATAGCCGCCGCTTCACTTGCGGCTATCCTTGAATCTCGCGGACTCAAGGTGACCATGCTCAAGCTCGACCCCTATATCAACGTTGATCCGGGCACCATGAGCCCGTTCCAGCACGGCGAAGTGTTCGTTACCGAAGACGGCGCGGAGACCGATCTTGATCTGGGGCATTACGAGCGTTTCATCTCTGCCAAGATGCGCAAGGCCAATAACTTCACCACCGGTCAGATATACGACAGCGTGATCCGTAAGGAGCGACGCGGCGAGTATCTGGGCAAGACGGTGCAGGTGATCCCGCATATCACTAATGAAATTCAGGCGTTCGTCGAGCGCGGTGCAGCGGCATCACTGGATGGCAAGGCCGATGTGGCGATCGTCGAGATCGGCGGGACCGTGGGCGATATCGAATCGTTGCCGTTCCTTGAGGCTGCGCGTCAGATGGGATTGCGCATGGCGCGCCATCAGGTCGCCTATGTGCATCTCACACTGGTTCCCTACATCGCCACTGCAGGCGAGTTGAAGACTAAGCCTACCCAGCATAGCGTGCAGAAACTGCGCGAGATCGGCATCTTCCCGACCGCGCTGGTGTGTCGTGCCGACCGTCCTATTCCCGACGATGAGCGCGCCAAGATTTCCCTGTTTGCCAACGTGCGCGAAGAGGGTGTTATTTCGATGTGGGACGTGGACAGCATCTACAAAGTGCCGCAAATGCTGCATGAGCAGGGACTGGATCGCATCGTCTGTGAAGAGTTGGCGTTGACGCCGCCGCCTGCCGACTTGTCGGTGTGGAACACGCTGGTGGTTGCGCAGGAGAATCCGCAGTACGAGATTACCATAGGTATGGTCGGCAAATACGTCGATCTGACCGAGTCGTATAAGTCGCTGATAGAGGCGTTGCGCCATGCGGGGATTCATACCTCGACCAAGGTGAACATCGAATATCTGGATTCGGAAGATATCGAGACTTCCGGTGCGCAGGTATTGGCGCATTTTGACGCGATCCTCGTCCCGGGCGGTTTCGGCAAGCGCGGGACGGAGGGCAAGATCGCCGCAATCCGTTATGCCCGCGAGAACAAAATACCTTATATGGGTATCTGTCTGGGAATGCAGTTGGCAGTGATCGAATATGCGCGCCATGTTGCGGGTATGACGGACGCGAACAGTACGGAATTCAATCTGGAAACCGAGCACCCGGTCGTTGCACTGATCACGGAGTGGTTGGATAGAGACGGCAAAGTTGCGCAACGCAGTGCCGACTCCGATCTGGGCGGCACCATGCGCCTCGGTTCGCAACGCTGCCCGATCAAACCTAACACGCTGGCTCAGCGCATCTATGGCGACGAGGTGAATGAGCGCCACCGCCATCGTTATGAGGTGAACAACCATTACGTGCCAACATTGGAGCAGGCAGGGCTGATTATTTCGGCACGCACACCGTCCGAGGAATTGCCCGAAATCATGGAGCTGCCACAGACCGAGCACCCTTGGTTTGTAGGCGTTCAGTTTCACCCCGAGTTCACCTCTACGCCGCGCTATGGACATCCGCTGTTCAAGGCCTATGTTGAGGCAGCGCTTGCGCGCAAGGTGGCAGCATGAAACTGTGCAATTTCGAAGCTGGTCTAGACCAGCCGTTATTTTTGATCGCAGGTCCGTGCGTGATCGAGTCGGAGCAAATGGCGATAGATACCGCCGGAGCGCTGAAAGAAATTTGCAATGAATTGAACTTAAACTTCATCTACAAGTCTTCGTACGACAAAGCAAATCGTAGCTCCGGCAAATCGTTTCGTGGTTTCGGTCTGGATGCCGGGTTGAAAATCCTCAGTGAAGTGAAGTCGCAGCTTGGCCTGCCGGTGTTGACTGATGTGCATAGCATCGATGAAATCGAGCCGGTTGCCGCGGTAGTGAATGTATTGCAGACGCCGGCGTTTCTGTGTCGACAGACGGATTTCATTCATGCGGTGGCGAAGTGCGGTCGCCCGGTGAATATCAAGAAGGGTCAGTTCCTGTCGCCATGGGATATGCAGAACGTGGTGGAAAAGGCGCGTGAAGCAAGCGGAACCGACAACATCATGGTGTGCGAACGCGGTGCGTCGTTCGGTTACAACAATCTGGTGTCGGACATGCGTTCGTTGGCAGTGATGCGGAACACGGGCTGTCCGGTGGTATTCGATGCCACCCATTCGGTGCAGTTGCCGGGCGGGCAGGGTACGGTTTCCGGCGGTCAGCGCGAGTTTGTGCCGGTGCTGGCACGAGCGGCAGTGGCCGCGGGCGTGTCCGGTCTGTTCATGGAGACGCATCCGAATCCATCGCAGGCGTTGTCGGATGGGCCGAACGCCTTCCCGCTGGGGCATCTCAAGGCGTTGTTGCAGACGCTGATAGTGCTTGATGCAACGGTAAAGCAGCAGGGTTTGATTGAAGAAAAAATTGATTTAAGAAACGTTTAGACAAAGCAGACAAGGAAGAAATAAAGATGAGTTCAATTGTTGATGTAATCGCCCGTGAGATCTTGGATTCTCGCGGTAACCCAACCGTAGAAGCGGATGTATTGCTGGAATCCGGCGTGATGGGCCGTGCGGCCGTGCCGTCAGGCGCATCGACCGGTACGCGCGAGGCGATGGAGCTGCGCGATGGCGACAAGAAGCGTTATCTGGGCAAGGGTGTCCTGAAGGCGGTGGAATATGTGAACACCGAGATCGCCGAAGCGATCATTGGTTTGGACGCATCCGAACAAGCCTTCATCGACCAGACCATGATCGATCTGGACGGCACCGAGAACAAATCCCGTTTGGGCGCGAACGCGATCCTCGCGGTCTCCATCGCGGTCGCCAAGGCGGCTGCCGAAGAGTCCGGCCTGCCCCTGTACCGCTATTTCGGCGGGGCTGCACGCATGGAGATGCCGGTGCCGATGATGAACGTCATCAACGGCGGCGCACATGCCACTGGCGGTTCCGATATGCAGGAATTCATGATCGTTCCCGTGGGAGCGCCCAGCTTTCGCGAAGCGTTGCGCTACGGTGCGGAAGTGTTCCATGCTCTGAAGGACATTTTGCATCATCGCGGCCTGCCGACAACCGTTGGCGACGAGGGTGGATTTGCGCCAGCATTGGGTTCCAACGAGGGGGCTTTGAAGGTCATCGTAGAGGCCATCGAGGCCGCCGGTTTCGTGCCGGGTGCCGACATAGCAATCGCGATGGACCCCGCATCTTCCGAGTTCTACAAGGATGGCATGTATCATCTGAAAGCAGACAGCCTCACGCTGACTTCCGCGCAGATGGTTGATCTCTACGCCACTTGGGCGGACAAATACCCCATCGTCAGCATCGAAGACGGCTTGGCCGAGAACGACTGGGATGGCTGGAAGTTGCTGACCGAGCGCCTGGGCAAGACCGTTCAACTGGTTGGTGACGATATCTTTGTCACCAACACCAAGATTCTGCGCGAGGGCATCAAGCAAGGCATCGCTAACTCCATCCTGATCAAGGTGAATCAGATTGGCACCTTGACCGAAACTTTCGCTGCAATCGAGATGGCCAAGCGTGCGGGTTACACCGCGGTGATGTCGCATCGTTCCGGTGAGACTGAAGACTCCACCATTGCCGATTTGGCCGTGGGTACCAACGTGATGCAGATCAAGACCGGCTCGTTGTCGCGTTCTGACCGCATGGCGAAGTACAACCAGCTGCTGCGTATCGAGGAAGACCTAGGCGATTGCGCATCTTATCCGGGGCGTGAGGCTTACTACCAGTTGGGCTAATGTGCGTGCCGTCACACTGATATTGGCTGCCCTGCTGCTGCTGCTACAGTATCCGCTGTGGCTGGGCAAGGGTAGCTGGTTGAAGGTGTGGGATATGAATCACCAACTCGTAGCACAACAACAAATCAATCAGCAGACCCAGACGCGAAATGCGTTGCTGGATGCCGAGGTGCGTGACCTTAAGCAGGGCACCGAGGCCATCGAGGAACGTGCGCGCAGCGAGCTGGGCATGATTAAATCCAACGAAACTTTCTTCCAGTTCATCGACCAGCCGTCCGCATCTGCGGTCGCGGGCGTGTCCGCAGGCCGCTAGTTCCGGCGTGACGGCTCACTCTGGCGTGGCAACTCCGCAGCAAACTCTTCAGGACATATTCGGTTACGCCTCGTTTCGCGGTGCGCAGCAGGATATCGTCGATCATGTTATCGCGGGCGGTGACGCGCTGGTGTTGATGCCGACCGGCGGCGGCAAGTCGTTGTGCTACCAGATACCCGCATTGCTGCGTCCCGGTGTGGGCATTGTGGTGTCGCCGCTGATCGCGCTGATGCAGGATCAGGTCGACGCGCTCAAACAGCTGGATGTGCCCGCTGCCTTTTTGAATTCAAGTCTGGATGCGGAATCGGCGCGCGAGGTCTATAGACAGTTGCTGAACGGCGAACTGAAGCTGCTGTACGTCGCGCCCGAGCGGCTGATGACCGAAGGCTTTTTGAATTTGCTGGACAGGCTGTATGGCAATAACGGCATCGGTCTGTTCGCCATCGACGAAGCACATTGCGTGTCTCAGTGGGGACATGATTTTCGCCCCGAGTACCGCGCGCTGACGGTGTTGCATGAGCGTTTTCCCGAGGTGCCGCGCATCGCGCTGACGGCAACGGCGGACGCGCCGACGCGGCGCGAGATCATCGAACGATTGACGCTGGAGCAGGCGCGGCAATTCGTATCCAGTTTCGATCGTCCCAATATTCGCTATCGCGTTGCGCTCAAGAATGCGGCGCGCCAGCAATTGCAGGCTTTTTTGGAAACCGAGCATTCGAGTGACGCAGGCATCGTCTATTGTTTATCGCGCAAGAAGGTCGAGGAAACTGCCGACTGGCTCAAGCAGCAGGGCTGGGATGCTTTGCCCTATCACGCCGGGCTGACTCCCGCGACACGTCAGGCCAACCAGCAGCGCTTCTTGCGCGAAGAGGGGGTGATCATGGTCGCCACCGTTGCGTTCGGTATGGGCATAGACAAGCCCAATGTACGCTTCGTCGCCCATCTGGATCTACCCAAGAGTATGGAAGGCTATTATCAGGAGACGGGCCGTGCCGGGCGCGACGGCTTGCCTGCCAATGCCTGGATGGCTTACGGGCTGGGTGATGTGGTTTCTATGCGGCAGATGTTGCTGTCGGGTGATGCGCCTGAGGAGCGCAAGCGGGTGGAGTTGCAAAAGCTGGATGCGCTACTGGGATTCTGTGAATCCACCGCCTGCCGCCACCAGACCATCCTGCGCTACTTCGGCGAAGAACATCCCGGCGAATGCGCGCAGTGCGATAACTGTCTTGAGCCGGTAGATAGCTGGGATGCGACGCAGGCCGCGCAGATGGCTTTGTCCTGTGTCTATCGCACCGGTCAGCGCTTCGGTGTCGCCCATCTGATTGACGTGCTGTTGGGCAAGGAAACGCCCAAGATCGAACAATTCGCTCATCAGCAACTCTCCACCTTTGGCATCGGCAAAGATATTGCGCAGCAGCAATGGAGCAGCGTCTATCGCCAGCTGGTCGCTGCCGGGTTGATCACCGTGGACATGGAAGCCTACGGCGGACTGAAGCTTGCCGAGGCGGCGCGTCCGGTATTGCGCGGCGAACAGGAAGTCTGGCTGCGGCGCGATGCCGATCCGGTCAAGCGCAAGGCGCAACGCGGTGAACGTAGCGCGAAGTCGCGCGAACCCTTCGCGGGCGCGAGCAGCAATGAGCTATGGCTGGCACTCAAGGCCAGACGCACCGAACTCGCGCGCGAACAGGGCGTGCCGCCCTATGTCATCTTCCACGACAGTACCCTGCTGGAAATCCACAATCGCCGCCCGCAGACACTGGACGAAATGGGCAAGATCAGCGGTGTGGGGCAGTCTAAACTGGCAAAGTACGGCGATGAGTTCCTGAAAGTGGTGAGGGAGGCAGGCTAGAGGATTCAGGATCGATGAGCCGAGGATTGAGGCGGTAGGTCGGGCTTTAGTCCGACTCCCACAGAACGCGGGCAAAGTGTCGGGTTGAAACCCGACCTACCGACACTACCGAGCTACATCTCCAATACGAGTTGCAGGTAGAACGCGCGGCTGGCGATAGGCAGATCGGACGGAATTCCCGAAGACAGGAAGGTGGGTTCCCATCCCTTGTGATCAAACACGTTGTTTACCATCGCGCGGACTTCGATGCCGTTGGCAAACTTGTCGTGGCGCAACATCATATCCACGGTGGTGTAGTCGGGTATTGTCAAGCGGGTGTCGCCCGGTTGGCGCATCCGTCCGGCCACATAATTAACCGTTGTGCCGAGTTGCCACATCGGTACGACGCGCCAGTCGGCCTTGGCGAATATGCGCTGGTGCGGGGCCATGCCGGCATCTAGTCCGGTGGTGCCATCCTTGGAATGTTGCAGGGAGTAGTTGCCGCTCAGTTGCAGATTGCTTGCGGCGGTCCAGATGCCTTCGATTTCCATGCCGCGTCCGGTCTGGTCGCCGGAATTCTGGTAGACCACAGGAGCCGGGCGGATGATATTACGCATGCGGTACTGGAAGAAATTCAGCTTGGTTTCCAGCGAGCCTGTGGGCTGCCAGTTGAAGGCCAGTTCGTCGGTGGTGATGGTCTCGGGTTTGATGTTGGGATTGCCTATCACCACCGGGTTGTTGATGGAATATTGCTCGGCGAAAGAGGGCGCGCGGAATGCGGTACCGTGCAGGGCCTTGATCGTCAGGTTGTAGTTTGCTTCCCATACCAGTGCGAGCCGGGGGTTGGAGGTTTCGCCGAAGTCGGAATAGCGGTCGTGGCGCACGCCCGCCGTCAGTGTCCAGTCGCGAGCCAGATACCATTCGTCCTGCACGAAGACATAGTTAACATTGCGTTTGTGCGGGGTAAGGTAAACCAGCGCCGGGTTGCCGGCGGCCTGCACCAGCGCGGGAAGTGGAGCGAGGTTTGCATCGAAATTCTTTAATTCGCTGACCTCATACATATCGTCGACCCGCGTGCCGACACCGAGGCGCAGGTGGTGTTTGTCTATGCCGGTGTAGTAGGCGGAGACGCTGCCATGGGTATGGCGCTCGGAATGAGCCGGATTGGCGATCATGCCATTGGGGAACCCCGGCAGTGCTCCGGCGGGGAATAGGGTGTAGTACGGGTTGCCTTTTTCCTTGTTGTCGTAATAGCCGACCACGGCAGATATATCCCAGTTCGCCAGCCAGTCTTTCTGCTCATAACTTAGATCCAGATTGCTGCGGGTGGACTGTGCGCGCGCGACCGGATCCAGTGCTCCTGCAACGCCGGCACCAATGCCGAGTTCCCGGTCCTGGTAACCCGCGCGCAAGCGCCAGGCGTCGAAGGACAGGTCGGTGCTCGCATCGATCATCTTGCGCTCGGTGTTGAGCGGGCCGGGCGCGTTGGACGCGGGGCTGAAAAAGGCGGCGTCCTGCTGCAGGATGCCGCGGTGTCCATCGGTGTTGCCCGCACGCAGGTAGAAGGCGGCATCCACGGTGCCCAGCTTGCCGCCATGCTGTACCCAGGCGTCCTTGCTGTTGAAGGAGCCCGCACGTGCGCCGACTTGGGTGCCGCCGATATTTGCAGCTGTCTTGGTGATAATGTTGATCGTGCCTGAGAATGCATCCGCGCCATACAGCGCCGAACCGGGCCCGCGTATTACCTCGATGCGCGCGACATTTTCCAACGGCATGCCGCCCCAGAGTTGTCCTCTATCCCCCCAGAATACGTTGGTGATCGGCAGGCCGTTGACCAGCATCAGCACCTGCGGGTTGTATTGGGTGTGGATGCCGCGAAAGCTGTAGATGGGGTTCAGCGCGGTATTGTTCATGGAAACATGCAGTCCGGCCACGTTTTTCAGTGCCTGATCCAGGTCGGTCGCACCCATGACTTGAATATCCTGAGCGGTGATGACGGAGGTGACGGCGGGGGCGCGTGCGGCAGGCTGTGCACCGCCAGTGGCGATGCTGACCGAAAACCGGTCGCCGTAGGCCAATGCGAGACTTTCCTCTTCATCTGTCAGCGCAGATGCGGTACCGGCCCAAGCCAGTTGCAGGGTCAAGGCTAGCAGCGCAAAGCCTGCACTATGGCTGAATCTCTGCACGGTTTTCTCCCTGATTCTTGTTGGTGGACGAAATGGTGGCGCCTGTTGTTATTATTTATTTTGGCCAGACGCGGGGCGATTCTCCCTCATACCGTATGTCGCTGCAAGTGCTTGCATATAGTGACCCTTCCGGGCGCTCCGCGGCTTCAATGTAACCAGGCGGCATCCCGGCCAGAAAGGTCGGGAACATGAACAGGTAATACTCGCGCGAAGTGAGCCCAATATC
>JBBQXA010000044.1:0-18503 GCA_038210095.1 Burkholderiales bacterium | reverse complement strand
ATTTCAATTTGTTTAAGCTGCTATCGCTTCAATCAGATCCATGTCGCGGTTGCTCATCAGCTTTTCGATATCGACGATGATGATCATGCGTTCATCCACGGCGCCCAGACCGGTGATGTATTGTGTGTCGATTGCACCACTGAACTCCGGCGCGGGTTTGATCTGCTCTGCAGTCAGCGCGATGACATCCGATACGCCGTCCACCACCATACCCACCACGCGATTCGCGACATTGAGGATGATGACCACGGTGAGTTCATTATAGGTGACGTTGCCGAGATTAAACTTGATGCGCATGTCGAGGATGGGCACGATGATGCCGCGCAGATTGATTATCCCCTTGATGAATTTGGGCGAATTGGCTATCGCGGTGACTGCATCGTAGCCGCGAATCTCCTGTACCTTGAGAATATCGATGCCGTATTCCTCGCTGCCTAGCGTGAAGGTCAGCAACTCGCGGTGAATTTTGCTTTCAGTGTGTTCCTGATTATCATTCATGAGAATCGTCCTCCCAATGCACCCCCGGATGACAGTTGGCCGTTTCGGTAAGCGCTCTGTCGATTGCCGCAAAGTTTAACGACAGTTGCATTATGAACGGTTCTAATTAAATTAACATCAGGCTACTTCTATACTGCTCGGTGGCCCACTTAATAGTGTGCACTATGTGGTGATGTCGCATGTCGGTTTGGATATCTGCTTTGAGTTACGTCTGCAACAATGTTTTTATCCAGGCCTGCTGGAAGGAGCGTTTTCGTTTTTGCTCCAGTACCTTGCGGATATGCGGTCTGGCCTGGGATAAACTCAGCACGTTGGCGGGAGTGATGGCGTCGCAACGCAGTACGTGGAAACCGAGCTCGGATTCGAGTATGCCGCTGACTTCGCCAGCCTTTAATTCGAACAGTGCGGCATCCAGTTCCGGGAACAGTTTACCCCGTGGTAGCTCACCCAGCTTGCCGCCTTCCAGTGCGGTGGGGCACTCAGAGTGTTTGAGAGCTTGTTCTTCGAAGCGTGCGGGTTCTTTGGCGAGTCGCTGGGCGATCTCTTCGATGCGCCGAAGCGCGGTGCCGTGGGTGTTCTCCGGGATAGTCTCGTTGAGGGTGATGAGGATGTGGCGTGCGGTTCGTGTTTCCTGACGGCGAAACTGGCCGGGGTGGTACTGGAAATACAGTTCCACATCGGTTTCACTGACCCGCTCGGAACGGGTGCCGATTTTCTCCATGATTGCCTCGATCTTGAGTTCGCGTTCCAGTGCGGAGGCGAAGCCGGCCTCATCCAATCCGTTGCGGGCCAGATCCTCGCTGAACTCACTCTTGCGCTCATAGCGCCCGTGTATTTGGTCCAGTGCACTGGCGAGGGTGGCCGGCGGCACCATGACATCGCGCGCTTCCGCAGTGGCAAGAATGCGGCTCTCAAGCTGGTATTGCTTCTGTGCCATTTCATGTACACGATTAAATTCTGTTTGCTGCAATGCGGCGGTGGATTTTCCGAATATTTTCTGTGCGGCCTTGAGTGCGAGGTAGGCGATGTCACTTTCGATTACTTCATGCATGAGCTTTCTCCTCGTCGTTGTAGGCATGCACGGCTTCCAGTGCCGCTTCAGGCACTTGCAGCACATGATCATGGAAGATCACGTGATACTGCACGCCTAGCGTCTCGTCGCGGAATACCTTGAGGATTTCACCCTCCATGCCTGGCATAGCCTTAACTTCGCCCTGCACGGCGAGCGTGACCTTGCTGCGCACCTTTTCACGGCTCTCGAATTTGCTCGGTGTCCACGGATCGGAGATAGGGATAAGCTCTTCTTCGCGGAAGCCGACGATCTTGTTCAGTTCGAGGAAGTTAACCGTGTAGATCAACTGGTCCTGCAAAAAGGTGCCGACGTTCATGACGAAGCCGGTGCTGCCGCGCCGGATTAGCAGCGTGCCAGTGGGCACGCCGGGGTAGGTGCCGTCATTGCGCACGTTGCGCACAATGCGGACTTCGTCGCCGAATTCGTATTTAGGCAGCATCGCGCTTATTCACCGTGATGGAACTGCTCGGCACGAATTTGACCTGTGGTTCGTGCATGTGGAATACCTTGAATACCTTCTCGGTCAACGCATCCGATTTGACGAAGTCCTGATACGCCTGCAGCAGTAGCGTGCTATGCATCATGCGTCTGGCCGACTCCAGTTCGGGCAGGGGCGCTCTGCTCAGGTAGTCGTGATAGCGCTGTAATATGTGCAGGCGATTTACCTGAACCACCGATGGCACGTATTCGATGCCAAAGTAATCAAGGAAGTCTTCGGCTGAATGTAAATCTTCCATAGCCTCGTCCAGTGTCAGTTCGTCCATTTCGCTGCTCCTTTCGTTTCACTGTCATTGTTTGCTGCGTACAACACCTCCAGCAGCGCTTTGCCACCCAGGCGATTGTGGCTGTCCAGTTCCACCAGTTTCTCCAGAATCGAGCGGCCTGTTTCCATTTGTCCCAGCCGCAGGTGGATGTAGCCTGCGGCCTTGAGTGCGGTGAGATAGAAGCGAACCAGTCCCATGGAACGCATGACGCCAGCCCCGACATTTGCTTCTCTTAGGTAAACCCATGTGTCGGGAAATTCGAGCCGGCGACCCACTACGGCGAGTGCGCTTTCGGCCACCAGCAGCGCATCTTCCAAGCGGTGCTGGTAGTAGTAATAGCGGTACAACGCAACCAGTACCATCAGGTGTTGCGGTGCCCTGAAGTTGGCCCATAGCAGTCTTGTTTCGGCCTCTTTGCTGCCATAGAGGTCACTGGCTTCGACTAGCAAGCGCGCAACTTCCGGCTCAAGCGCTTCATCGAAATACAGTTCGGTTTGATCAAATTCCAGCAAGTCCATCATCTCTTCCCAAGGTTACGTGCCACGTCAGTGCCGCACAGATCGTCCGCTTCGCAGGTGTGACATTGCCCGTCTACCGTCTCGCGATTCAATTGTTTTTCCAGTATCTCAATGCGCTCCATCAGGCAGGCGATGGCTCGCCCGACCGGATCGGGGATCAGGTGATGATCGAGATTGATGCCGTAGATGTTGTCGGCGTTGGCCTCTTCGGTTCGCAGCACGATCCTCCCTGGGATGCCGATCACGGTGCGATGTGACGGAACATCTTTGACGACCACCGAATTTGCACCGACGCGCACCTGTTCGCCCAGTGTGATCGCGCCCAGTATCTTTGCACCTGCACCGACCACCACGCCGTCACACAGGGTGGGGTGGCGTTTACCCTTGTTCCAGGTCGTGCCACCCAGGGTGACGCCGTGATACATCGTCACATCGTTGCCGATCTCGGCCGTCTCGCCGATCACCACTCCGGCACCGTGATCAATGAAGAAGCGACGGCCCAGTGTCGCGCCGGGATGAATGTCGATATTGGTGAGAAAGCGGGCAATCCACGACAGCAAACGAGCCGGGTAGCGTAAACCGGCTTTCCAAAGACGGTGTGCAATACGTTGCAGCAGGATGGCGTGCACGCCGGGGTAGGTGGACAGTACCTCGAAACGTGAGCGCGCCGCAGGGTCGCGCTGGAATACGCAATTCACATCCTCGCGCAGCAGTTGCAGCAGTGAGGACTTGGTTGTCGGCTGCGTCATATTGGTGTCGATTACATCTTCCATGTCAGCCTCCTAATGTGTCGCTCCGGGCAGGCTGCGTCCGATGTAGCGCTGATAGAGGAAAAGCAGTTCCTGATTGGCGGGCGAGCGTTTTTCCCGTTCGGAAAATGCCCGGATGTCCGGCAGCAGGGCGCGTGCTTCAACCTGACTAAGATTGAGTCCCATGCAGGCATAAGCGGCGATCACTCCATGTGCGCCCGAGTGTTTGCCGATGACCAGTGTGTGCTGACGGCCTACTTCCACGGGATCGTAGCCTTGATAGGTCTCCGGGTCTTTGAGTAGACCATCGACATGGATGCCAGCCTCGTGTGTAAAAACACCTTCGCCGACGACACTTTTTTGCCAATGTACAGGGCGGCCGGATGCGGCAGCGACTTTTTGCGACACACAGGGGAAGTGGGTGAGGTCGATGCCGGTATTCATGCCGTAAAGTTTTTTCAGTCCCAGTGCAACTTCTTCCAGCGGGGCATTGCCCGCACGTTCGCCCAGTCCGTTTACCGTGGTGTTGAGGTGAGTCGCACCGGCGACGGCGGCGGCTAGACTGTTGGCCGTGGCCAGACCGAGATCGTCGTGCGCATGCATCTCGATCTCCAGATCGCAGGCAGCCCGCAGCACGGTAATCGCCTTGTGCACGCCGAACGGCTCCATCACGCCCAGCGTGTCGGCGAAACGGATGCGTTGTGCCCCGGCGGCCTGTGCCGCTTCGGCCACCTGCAACAGGAATTCGGGATCGGCGCGCGAGGCATCCTCGCAGCCGACGATGACATCGCGACCGAAGTGATACGCGCGCGGCACCACTTCATAGATGGTATCGAGTACCCACTGGCGGTCACGCTTGAGTTTTTTGTTAAGCTGGATATCCGACACCGGAATGGAGAGATCCACCAGCTTTACGTCAACCTGTTCACAGGCGACCAGATCTTCCAGACACATGCGGTTCCATACGATCAGCTTCGCCTTCAGGTTCAAAGAGGCGACCGCGTTAATGCTGTCGCGCTCCTCTTCTCCCATGGCCGGGATGCCGACTTCCAGTTCCTGCACACCGAGAGCATCAAGCTCGCGTGCAATGTCCAGCTTCTCCTCCAGCGTGAACGACACGCCGGCGGTTTGTTCGCCGTCGCGCAAGGTGGTGTCGTCGATGATGATGGTGCGGGTCATGATAATCGTATTAGGCGTAAGTTGGCGCGAATGCCTTGTCTGGTTCAGCCGCCGGACCATCCCCTTCCCAATACGGTGACAGCTTGCGCAGTTGCGCGATGATCTCGGGTACGACCGCGATCACACGATCCACTTCGGCTTCGTTGCTGTAACGCGACAAAGAGAAGCGCACGGTGCCGTGGGCGGCGGTATAAGGAATGCCCATCGCACGCATCACGTGTGACGGCTCCAGCGAACCGGAAGTACAGGCGGAACCGGAACTGGCCGCGATACCAAACTTGTTCAGCAGCAGCAGAATGGCTTCACCCTCGATGAACTCGAACGCGATGTTGCTGGTGTTAGGCAAACGATCCGCCGGATTGCCGGTGACGAAAGAACGCGGCACCTTGGCGAGGATGCCCGCCTCCAGCTTGTCGCGCAGACGTGCGACTTCGGTGTTCTCGTATGCCATCGCTTCCATCGCCATCTCGGCGGCCTTGCCCAGACCAACGATGGAGGTGGTGTTCTCGGTGCCAGCACGGCGACCGCGTTCCTGATGACCACCGCGCAACATCGGACGGAAACGCACACCGCGCTTCAGGTACAGAACGCCGATGCCTTTCGGGGCATGCAGTTTGTGACCGGACACGGACAGCATGTCGATCTTGGTTTCTTTCAGATTCAGCGGCACTTTGCCCACGGCTTGCACCGCGTCGGTGTGGAACATCGCACCGGCGGCATGCGCCATCTCGGCCATCTCCACCACGGGGAAGAAAGTGCCGGTCTCGTTGTTCGCCCACATCACCGACACGACAGCAGTCTGGTCACTGAGCAACTTCTTGTACTCATCCAGATTGAGACGGCCTTTTTCATCCACCGGCATGTAGTGAACCTTGTAGCCATCCTTCTCCAACCATGTGCACAGCGTCAGCACGGCAGGATGTTCGACCGTGGTGGTGATGATCTCTTTGCGATCCGGCTGCGCTTTCAGTGCGGACAGGATGGCGGTGGAATCAGACTCGGTGCCGCACGAAGTGAAGATGATCTCGGAGTCATGTTCCGCACCGAGCAACTCCTGCACCTGCATGCGCGCCTTCTTGATCGCCAGACCAACTTTGTTGCCGAAGCTGTGCATCGACGACGGATTGCCGAACTGCTCGGTGAAGTAAGGCAGCATGGCTTCCACCACTGCCTCGTCCACACGTGTCGTGGCGTTGTTGTCGAAATAGATGCCTTCCATGTTTGACTCCGTTCTTCGTGTGTTTTCGTAGGTCGGGCTTCAACCCGACCTACATTAAGGGTTGCAAGAGGCGCGGCTCAATGCCCCGGCCTTGGTCGGCACGATCTTGATGAACTCTTTCAGTTCTTCCATCAGCTTCTGTTGGATGCCTTGCAGTGTCAGCGCTTCCATCTGGCAACCGGCGCAGGCACCGGTCATGCTGACGTAGATGGTCTTGCCGTCCACATCCAGCAACTCGATGTCGCCACCGTCGCGCTTCAGTTGCGGACGAACAGATTCCAGCACTGCTTCGATCTTCTTGATGCGTTGCAGATTGGTCATGCCGGCCGGTTTGGCTTCCTCCTTGGAAGGGGTGCCGGGCTTGAAGCTTTCGCCGCGCTCGGCCATCACCTTCACCAGGATCTCTTCGATACCTTCGTGGCAGGAGGAACAACCGCCGCCAGCCTTGGTGTAGTTGGTCACATCTTCCACGCTGACCAGATCATTGGCACGTATGGTGTCTTCGATCATCACGGCATCGATGGCGAAGCACTTGCAGATCAGTGCGCCTTCTTCGTGATCGTCGCTCCACACTTCACCGCGATAGTTGGCAACGGCAGCTTGCAGCGCTTCGCGACCCATCACCGAGCAGTGCATCTTCTCGGGCGGCAGACCGTCGAGGTAATCGGCGATGTCTTGGTTACTCACCTTCAATGCCTCATCCAATGTCTTGCCTTTGACCATCTCGGTCAGCGCGGAAGAAGAAGCGATGGCAGAGCCGCAACCGAAAGTCTGGAAGTGCGCATCAAGGATGATGTCCGTTTCCGGTTCCACTTTAAGCATCAGGCGCAGCGCGTCGCCGCATGAGATGGAGCCGACGTCGCCGACGCCATTCGCGTCTTCCAGCACACCGGCGTTGCGCGGTTGAAAGAAGTGTTCTTTAACTTTTTCCGAGTAGTCCCACATGGTGTGCTCCTTATGCCGAGAAAGAGGAACCGCACGCGCAGCTGGCGCTGGCGTTCGGGTTTTCGAATTTGAAACCGCTGCCGTTCAGGCTGTCGACGAAATCGACAGTCACGCCTTCCAGCAGGGGAGCGGACAAGGGATCGACCAGCAACTTCACAGCACCGAACTCAACGATGGTGTCGTCTTCGTTCTGTGTTTCTTCCAGCGTCATGCCGTACTGGAAGCCGGAGCAGCCGCCACCGGAGATGGCGATGCGCAGGCCGGCAACGGGAGTGTCCGCACCGTTGATGAATCTTTCCACTGCTAGGATGGCGTTAGGGGTAAGGCTGATCATGATGGCTCCTTGAATCGGGTTGGTTACGCTCTATCTGTCGCAATCTGTGTGCCATTATTTTTAAAAGCCACAACTTGCTGTCTGATAAGGGAAATTATATTTTTATTGCTTCAACCTGACTGTTTGGAACGACACGCTATGGATGACTTGTCGCGTTTACGACAAAGTGCTGCGATGCTTCTTAAGGTGTGTAGCCAATGCTGCATCCATCATGGACAGATGATTCTCAAACCATTCCGGCAGACCTTCCCGTACATAGGTGCGCACGAGTAGTAATCGGCCGCGCTTCAAACTCCGGTTGAGTTGTTGTAATTCGCCCAGAACGCGGTGATGTTCGTTCTCGTGTTCGCCTATTCCACGATACCTGGCCTCGCGCATCAGCCGACCCTCCTCCACGAAATGTGCCCGTGTGTGGAAGACGAGATTCTGAAATAACGCAGGGAATTCGGCATCGCTAGCGGCAATGAGTGCGGCCAGTTGTGTCATGAATACGCGGTGAACGGAGTCCATCTCGTCTACCCCCAATGCATGTTGCTCTTCGGCCCATGCTGCAAGGTGTGTGCTCATGACGTTGCGAGACTGCCGTTCCAGTTTTGGGCCGCCGCCAGAAAATCGCTTACATCGGCGTTCACGATCTCGATGTTCAATTTGTCCAGATAGCGCTTTTCTTTGTCGGTCGGGTGGGGAATAAGAGCCCATCCGGCCGGCTTGTCTGCGCCGAAGATGATGTCGGAGAACACCATACGGTCGGTATCGCGATTCAACCGCTGTCCCAGCAGGACGTAGCGCTTGTTCTGACGCATACGTTTGACGAAGGAAGGGATGGCAAATCCGCCCATCAACTCGGTAATGTAATCGACGAAGTCGGCATCGGAGGCAATGTAGTTCGATTCCGGTAGCGGTGTGCCCAGTGGCTTGAATAGGATGGGCAGACTGCTGTCGACCGCCTCCTGCTCAACCGCGTTATAGCTGTTTCCGTCGTGATAGAAGATGCGGAAGCGGAAGTCTTTGCCGGACATGCGCGCGATGCCAACGATCAGCGTGTGCGGTGTGGTGGCATATTGTTGCTGCAATTGCAGGTCGCGATTGGTATCCACGATGTAGGGAAAATTTTGTTGCGCTAGCCATGCATGCAGCGCGGAAGTGCTCCATTGCGTATCGCGATAGGTCTTGTCGAGAAACTTGTTGACCGCCGAACGGCCGCGTTTTAATTCCACGTTCATCGCTGCGCGAGGGAATTCGTACATCAGCTTGGGTGCCATCGGTTGGCCGTTGTTCATTGCCAGAATCAGACTGTCGCTATCGGCGGGGATAGGCTGGCCCGTGGCGGAATCGATGACGCCGTTCAGAGAGCCGGGGCCGATGTAGGGAATGACGCTTCCTTCTGTCATGCCGGAAAGGATATTTTCGAAGGCGTTTTTCATGAGTAAAAGCTCCAATTGATGTGAACGTTAGTTCATAAGCAATAAGCGGGCCTGCAACAGAAGTCATATATTCTGATGAGAATGTGGCCTTTATCACAATGTGATTGGAAAAAAAGTCAGCATGATGACAAATGCATTAGGTAAGCTTGAAAAAGTACTAAATCTGTCAGGAGATGGATAATTCCTCCGAAAGATGGCGCGGCTTGGAAGAGGGGTTGCCGCAGTCCATACAGATGAGGTTTTACATCGTGAACATCAGTGTTTGCTGACGCTAGAATTATCGCCAAGAGCAGGGGTGCCGAGGTGGGAAGTTTGAATTGCTTCTGATTTACTGGTCACTTTCCGGTCATATGCGTAACTACAATTGAATTGCCCCCCGATTCAATTGTTTGTGCCAGTTAAAATGAAGCTAAATGCGTTGATTCCTTGATTCACTTCGATTTTGTTTCGAACTAATCAATTGAACAACTACGATGCTATAATCCCTCGACGCAGCGAAGGGAAGGTGACAATGTGACCGTAGCATAAAAGTCTTGTTGCCAATAAAACGTATTTAAAATTAAGATGCTGAATCTTAGTTTGATTCTCTCCTTTCGCATCAGCAAAAATTCAACTTTAATCTCAAGGAAATTCAGTATGTCCAGCGTAGAAACCGTGAGCGCACTAGAGCGTCGTCTTAATGCATCCATTCCGCAGCAGGCCATCCGTGCTCAAGTTGGCGCGCGCCTGAAGCATATCGGGCGTACTGCAAAAATCGCCGGCTTCCGGCCCGGTAAAATCCCCGCCAAGGTGCTTGAACAGCATTATGGTGCGCAGGCCCAGCAGGAAGCGCTGGGCGAAGCATTGCAGGAGTCATTTGCGGAGGCCGCCGATAGCAACAAGCTGAAAGTTGCCGGTTACCCCAAGTTCGAGGTCAAGACCAACGATTTGAATGCCGAGCAGATTGAATACAGCGCGACGTTTGAGGTGTACCCGGATGTGATTCTGGGGGATGTCACGGGTGAGACCGTGGAACGCGTCGTATATGAAGTGGGGCAGTCAGATGTAGATAATACTATTGCGACTCTGCGCAAGCAGCGCGCTGTCTTTGAGAAGGTGGATCGTGCTGCACAGGCGGATGATAATGTCCGCATCGATTTTGAAGGCAAGCTGGATGGTGTCGTGTTTCAGGGTGGCGAAGCGAAAGACTATCCGTTCGTGCTGGGTCAGGGGCGCATGTTGCCAGAATTTGAGGCCGCAATTACAGGCATGACAGCTGGCGAGGCCAAGTCTTTCGACATGACTTTTCCGGAAACTTATCATGGCAAGGATGTTGCTGGTAAACAAGTAACCTTCACGGTAACTCTGAATCTGGTTGAAGAGCCAAAATTGCCAGAGGTGGATGCGGAGTTCGCGCGTTCCATTGGTATTGAGGATGGTGATGTGACCAAGCTTGAGGCTGATATTCTCAGCAATATGAAGCGTGAAGTCACCCGTCGCCTAAATGCACGCAACAAGGAAGCTGCGATGGATGCGCTACTTAATGTTGCGCAATTTGATTTACCCAAGTCGTTGGTTGCATGGGAAGCACAGAATTTGATGCAGCAGGCTGTTAGCGAGATGGAGTCACGCGGTATGAAGATGGGGGGCAGGCAGTTGCCACAAGAACTGTTTGCAGAGCGCGCGACCAAGCGTGTCAAGCTGGGGCTGATTCTGTCTGATGTGGTGGAGAAGAATGGTTTGAATGCAAAGCCAGAGCAGGTGCGCGCGTTGGTGGATGACTATGCTCAAAGTTACGATCATCCAGAAGACGTAGTGCGCTGGTACTATGCTGATCCAGCCCGTTTGCAGGAAGTCGAGAATCTGGCGCTGGAAGAGAATGTTGTGGCTTGGGTAATGGGTCAGGTCAAGGTGCAGGACAAGGCGATTGCCTTTAACGAATTGATGGGGAACTAGATGGGTCGCGTTGAGCCACAAAATATCGGATTAGTTCCTATGGTCGTGGAGACCAGCGGACGCGGTGAACGAGCGTATGATATTTACTCCCGCCTGCTCAAGGAGCGCGTGGTGTTTCTGGTGGGCGAGGTAAATGACCACAGTGCCAACCTGATTGTGGCGCAGATGCTGTTTCTCGAGTCGGAGAATCCGGATAAGGATATTCATTTCTATATCAACTCTCCGGGTGGTTCGGTGACGGCAGGAATGGCGATTTACGACACTATGCAGTTCATCAAGCCTCACGTAAGCACTCTGTGTATTGGTCAGGCGGCCAGCATGGGGGCATTTCTGCTGACGGCGGGTGAGAAGGGCAAGCGTTTCTGTTTGCCAAATTCTCGCGTGATGATTCATCAGCCGCTTGGTGGCTTTCGTGGTCAGGCGTCGGATATCGAGATTCATGCGCGCGAAATTTTGTATTTGAAGCAGAAGCTTAATCAGATGCTGGCGACCCACACCGGTCAGCCAGTGGAAACGATTGAGCGAGATACCGACCGTGATAATTTCCTGAGTGCAGAAGATGCCGTGAAATACGGGCTGGTGGATCAAGTGCTGGATAAGCGGCCTTAAGGCCGTGGATGGGTTCGGCAACTAATTTGATGGAAGGTATGGAGAAGAATGTCCAGCGATAAAAATTCAGGTGACAAGCTGCTCTACTGCTCGTTTTGTGGCAAGAGTCAGCATGAGGTGCGTAAGCTGATAGCAGGGCCGTCTGTGTTCGTGTGTGATGAGTGTATTACGCTATGTAACGACATCATGCGCGAGGAGACTCAGACTGCGGTGATTGGAGAAGGCAATACGGATTTGCCTGTGCCGAAAGAGATATGCTCGGCGTTGGACGAGTATGTTATTGGGCAAGAAAAAGCCAAGCGCATCCTTTCGGTGGCGGTGTACAACCATTACAAGCGCCTCAAGAGTGACAGCAAGGACGGCGTCGAGTTGTCCAAGAGCAATATTCTGTTGGTTGGGCCGACGGGTTCTGGCAAAACTTTGCTGGCGCAGACCATGGCGCGCCTGCTGGATGTGCCGTTTGTGATGGCCGATGCTACAACGCTGACAGAGGCGGGTTACGTTGGTGAGGATGTTGAAAATATCATTCAGAAACTGTTGCAGACCTGCGAATACGATGTGGAGAAAGCTCAGCGCGGCATTATCTACATTGATGAAATCGACAAAATTTCACGTAAATCGGATAACCCTTCAATTACGCGAGACGTGTCGGGTGAGGGTGTGCAGCAGGCACTGCTGAAGCTGATTGAGGGAACCAAGGCCTCAATTCCTCCTCAGGGTGGGCGCAAGCATCCGAATACCGAGTTTCTGCATGTCGATACCACCAATATCCTGTTTATCTGCGGTGGTGCTTTTGATGGGCTGGAAAAGGTCATTCGTAACCGATCCAAGAAGACCAGCATCGGTTTCGGAGCAAACATTAGTAGCAATGATGAGCGTAAAGCGGGTGAAACCTTGGGCGACGTGGAGCCGGAAGATTTGGTCAAGTTTGGTCTGATTCCCGAGTTTGTCGGCCGTCTTCCTGTTGTCGCAACGCTGGAAGAGCTGGATGAAGAGGCGCTTGTTCGGATACTGACCGAGCCCAAGAACGCCTTGACCAAGCAATACCAGAAATTATTTTCGATGGAAGGTGTGGATCTTGAGTTTCGTGAGGGCGTGTTGTCCGCTGTTGCTCGCCGTGCTTTGGCCCGCAAAGCCGGAGCGCGCGGTTTGCGTTCCATTCTGGAACACGCGCTGCTCGACGTGATGTTTGATCTCCCATCCATGGAGAATGTCGAGAAGGTGGTGTTGGATAAGTCTGGTACTGACGAAGACCTCAAGCCCATTATCATTTACTCAGACAATCACAAGGCTGCCTGAATCAGGAATATCCCGCTCTTTAGTTATCTTGTCCCGGTGGGGACACTTGAATTTTTCAGGTCTGTCCCCACCTAGCCCCTCAGTTAACGTATAGGTTGCTGCCATGTTAGAACAAGATACCCCTAGCACTACCCAAGCCGATTTGCATCCATTGTTGCCATTGCGCGATGTTGTGGTGTTCCCTCATATGGTCATTCCCCTGTTCGTCGGGCGTACCAAGTCTATCAAGGCGCTCGAAGCAGCAATGGATGCAGGCAAGGGCATCGTGCTGGTCGCGCAGAAGTCGGCTGCCAAGGATGATCCGGGCAAGGATGATTTGTATGCTGTCGGCAGCATGGCGAACATCCTGCAAATGCTCAAATTGCCTGACGGCACAGTGAAGGTTCTGGTTGAGGGCACGGAACGTATTAATGTGCTCCGCGTATACGACACGGATAGTCATTTTGATGCCGAGGTTGTGGTTGTGCCCGCCGATGATGGCACCAGCAGCGAGTCAGAAGCGATGCGTCGTGCATTAATTGCCCAGTTTGACCAATACGTTAAACTCAATAAAAAAATCCCTCCGGAGATACTTACTTCATTGGCGGGAATCGATGATGCAGGCCGGCTCGCGGATACGATCGCGGCGCATTTGCCGCTCAAACTTGAACAAAAACAGGAAGTGCTGGAAATATTCGGCGTACCAAAGCGCCTTGATCATTTGCTGGGTTTGCTTGAAGCTGAAATTGATATTCTGCAGGTCGAAAAACGCATCCGTGGTCGCGTAAAGCGTCAGATGGAAAAGAGTCAGCGCGAATATTACTTGAACGAACAGGTCAAGGCGATTCAGAAGGAATTGGGTGAAGGTGAAGAAGGCGGCGATCTGGACGAGCTGGAAAAGAAGATCAAAGCGGCAAGTATGCCCAAGGAGGCGCGTACCAAAGTCGATGCCGAGTTTAAAAAGCTGCGCATGATGTCGCCGATGTCGGCAGAGGCAACCGTGGTGCGCAATTATATTGACGTGCTGGTTGCGTTGCCTTGGAAGAAAAAAACAAAGATCAGTGCGGAGTTGAAAAAAGCCGAGTTGGTTCTGGAGGAAGATCACTACGGATTGGACAAGGTCAAGGAACGCATCCTTGAGTATCTGGCGGTGCAACAACGCGTCGACAAGTTGAAGGCTCCTATTCTTTGTCTGGTGGGGCCACCTGGTGTAGGCAAAACCTCGCTTGGGAAATCTATTGCGCGAGCTACCAATCGAAAATTTGTGCGCATGTCATTGGGCGGTGTGCGAGACGAATCCGAAATACGCGGTCATCGTCGAACTTACATCGGTTCCATGCCGGGCAAGATTTTGCAGAACATGAGCAAAGTCGGCGTGAAGAATCCTCTGTTCCTGCTGGATGAAGTAGACAAGATGGGCATGGATATGCGCGGAGATCCCTCTTCGGCGCTGTTAGAGGTTCTTGATCCTGAACAGAATAGTACTTTCGTAGATCATTATGTAGAGGTCGAGTATGACCTTTCTGATGTGATGTTCGTGGCGACGGCAAATACGCTTAATATTCCCGATGCCCTGCTGGATCGCATGGAGATCATCCATGTATCGAGCTATATGGAAGATGAGAAAGTAAATATCGCCACTCGATATCTGGTTCCTAAGGCGCTCAAAAATAATGGTCTCAAAGAAGAAGATATCAGTATTTCAGAAAGTGCTTTGCGTGACATCGTGCGTTATTACGTACGCGAGGCTGGCGTGCGCAGCATGGAGCGAGAAATATCCAAAATCTGCCGCAAGGTAGTGAAGGCATTAGCGTTGAAAGACAGCGGCAAGAAGGTGCTGATTACCGCGCGTAATCTGGATAAGTATCTCGGGGTGCGTCGCTATACTTATGGTGTGGCTGAGAAGACGAACCAGGTTGGGCAGGTGACCGGCTTGGCTTGGACCGAAGTTGGTGGTGAATTGCTGACCATAGAAACTGCCGTGCTGCCGGGAAAGGGTAAAACGACGACGACCGGCAAGCTCGGTGATGTGATGCTGGAGTCCATACAGGCGGCATTGAGTGTGGTACGCAGTCGCGCCGTTCGACTTGGTATAGATGTAGACTTTTACCAGAAGAATGATCTGCACATCCATCTTCCTGAAGGAGCGATTCCCAAGGATGGTCCCAGCGCCGGCATTGGCATGTGCACCGCGATTGTTTCTGCATTAACAGGAATCCCAGTGCGCGCGGATGTTGCCATGACGGGTGAGATTACATTGCGTGGGGAGGTCTTGCCGATTGGCGGTTTAAAGGAAAAGTTACTGGCGGCTCAGCGCGGCGGCATTAAAGTGGTGCTTATTCCTGAAGACAATACTAAAGATTTGGCCGAGATTCCTGACAACGTCAAAAACAGGATGGATATTCGTCCCGTTAAATGGATTGATCAGGTGCTGGATATGGCATTGGAGCGTAAGCCGGAGCCATTGGCCGGCGCTCCTGATAAAATTGAGGTTGCTGATTTGGCGGTTGACGCCAAAGCAGCTGAAACGGTTGTTGCAACCAAGCATTAATCGGCATTATCTATGCTCGGTTCTCGCGCGTGGGTAATAAGGATTAAAGCGTAGTAACAGCGCTACTGATTTTGCTGAATCTTGTTATAAGTCGCAGCAGAATAGGGTTCAGCTATTAACATTAAATATTGTAAAGGTGGATTAGGATGAATAAATCAGATTTGGTCGATGCAATTGCAATATCCGCAGATATTTCGAAGGCTTCAGCAGGGCGAGCGTTGGATGCGATGGTTGAGTCGATCAAGAATGCACTGAAGAATGGAGATGCCGTGAGTCTGGTTGGCTTTGGTACATTCAAAGTGAGTGAACGAGCAGCCCGCACCGGCCGTAATCCGCGCACCGGTGAAGAAATAAATATCAAGGCTGCAAAAATTCCTAAATTTACCTCTGGCAAAGGTTTAAAAGATGCGGTAAACTAGCGTTCTTCAGTCGGGTGCTTAGCTCAGTTGGTAGAGCGTCGCCCTTACAAGGCGAATGTCGGCGGTTCGACCCCGTCAGCACCCACCATTGAAGTTGTTGTTTGGATGTTTGAGTAATGAGTACTACGAGTTTATGGAGTGGTAGTTCAGTTGGTTAGAATACCGGCCTGTCACGCCGGGGGTCGCGGGTTCGAGTCCCGTCCACTCCGCCAATTAAAGCCCTGATTTATCAGGGCTTTTTCACGTCCGGCGGAAGGGATTTCCTGGGCACTCTTGAGTTTTTACCAAAAGCTAATAATTCATATCAAAGTGATGGTGGACGTCTATGTCTATGGCTTTTTAGCGTTG
The DNA here is from genome assembly GCA_038210095.1 of Burkholderiales bacterium. GTDB lineage: Bacteria > Pseudomonadota > Gammaproteobacteria > Burkholderiales > Gallionellaceae > Gallionella. The sequence goes on along the minus strand of JBBQXA010000044.1, from coordinate 2,661 downwards.
CCGATGGGCCTATGGCTTTTTAGCGCTTCACTTGCATTGGACATGAGTCCATGCTTGCCAACGGTGGTTTGGTAATGGCATGGGGTAGAAGAGTGGAACTCGAACTTTTTTAGTTGTCTACTCCATGCTCCGGCGATGTAAGTTGATGCTGCTGTGGAGACGGATCATGGCACAAAAGCAGAGAAATAATTTACGCGGTAAAGCTAAGGGTATATCTGCTTTCAACGTTGCTAAACTAAGTAAAGTCAGGCATCATCAAAAAGTTCGTAGTGGGTGATAGGTCTTTCGTCTGCTCCGCCAAATCAAGGCGAATTGAAGTTCGTCTTTTTTCATATCCGGTGTTTTTTGCGCCATAACAAATTGAGTGTTAAAGCTATGTTTGATTTTGTTCGAGAAAAAAAACGGTCAGTACAAATAGTATTGGCGGTAATTATTTTGCCGTTTGCTTTCTGGGGGGTTGATTCCTATAACCGTTCGGGGAATGCTGTTGAAATTGCCGCAACAGTTGACGGTGTGAAAATTACGCGCCAGGAGTTTGAACGGGCGCTGGGGCAGCAGCAGGAACGTTTGCGTCAGATGATGGGTGGAAATGTAGATGCTGCGATGCTCGACAATCCTGAGATGAAGCGGGCCGTTTTGGAAAATGTGGTTGCACAGCGGTTGTTGGTTGAGCGAGCCAAGGCATCTGGAATAGTGGTTACAGATCCGCAGGTCGTGCAGGTAATTGAGAGTGTAGAGGCCTTCCAGCAGGATGGGAAATTCGATAAGACACAATATGAAGCGTATCTGGCTAGGCAGCAGATGTCGGTTCCGGTATTTGAGCAACGACTGCGCGATGATCTGGTCGGTCAGCAAATGCGCGAAGCCTATATACAGAATGGATTTTCATCCGATACTGTAGTGAATAATGTTGTTCGCCTGAACGAGCAGGAGCGAACCATTAGTGCCGCGACAATAGCTGTTCAGCCGTTATTGGCTCACATCAAGGTAGATGACGCTGCGGTGCAGGATTACTATCAGAAAAATCAGCAGGAGTTTAGAGTTTCTGAGCAGGTTAAAGTTGAGTATGTGAAACTCGCGGCTGCTGATTTGCAGGAGAAAGTGAAAATCTCCGAGGATGAATTGCATCGTTATTACGACGAACATCTGCAGGAGTTTAGTACCCCTGAGACGCGTCGAGCGGTACACATTCTGATTACTGTTACTGCAACAGCCCCTCAAGCGGAGCAGGATGCCGCTAAAGCAAAGGCTGAGAATTTGTTGTCGCAGGTCAAAAAGAATCCGTCTGCTTTTTCCGAGTTGGCTAAGTCCAATTCACAAGATCCCGGCTCGGCAATGAATGGCGGTGATCTGGGATTTTTCGGACGCAATATGATGGTGAAGCCATTTGAAGATGCGGTCTTTGCGCTTAAGCAAGGCGAGATCAGTGAGGTGATCAAGTCGGACTTTGGCTATCACGTCATCAAGTTGCTGGAAGTTAAGGCAACTCAAGCCCAGCCTTTTAGTGAGGTTGTTAGCGTCATTGGCAATAAGTTGCGGCAGCACAGGGCGAATGAAAAATTTGCTGAACTGGCTGAAAAATTCAGTAATACAGTTTATGAGCAGAGCGATTCCCTGAAGCCTGCCGCTGAATTGATTGGTGTTGAAATTCAGCAAAGTGGATGGTTGGTGAAGAGTGCAAGTCCCGCCGAACCATGGACAGAGAAAATGCTTGAGGCAGTATTCAGCGATGAGGCAGTGAAGGATAAGCGCAACACTGCCGCCATTGAGGTGGCAACGAACACTCTGGTTTCTGCGCGTGTATTGGAATACAAGCCAGCAACCGTGCGTGCGCTAAATGAAGTTCAGCAGGGTATTCGTCAGAGTCTAGCGCAGCAGCAGGCATTGAAGTTGGCTGGGGAGCAGGGCAAGGCCGCATTAGAGCAATTGCAGCGTGGCGAAAAGGTTGCGCTGGGCTGGGGTGCGCTGCGGTCTATTACTCGTGCGCAACGAGGGGAGCTGGATGCTGGCTTGGTACGGGAGGTATTTCAGGTTGCTGGCGACAAGTTTCCTCAGTACGTCGGTGCGGAGGTGGCGGGGCGTGGTTATATGATCGTCCGTGTAGATCACGTTAAGCAGGGGGAGACTCCGGATGACTTGAAGCGTATGCAGTATGCCCAGCAGTTGCGTAAGATTACTGGGGAGGAATTGTTTCAGGCCTACCTGACAGATGCCAAGCAGCATGCCAAAATTGTTCTCAAGTTGCCAGAGGCCGCAGCCACTCCTTAGGTATTTAGAATATGGAGTGGTAGTTCAGTTGGTTAGAATACCGGCCTGTCACGCCGGGGGTCGCGGGTTCGAGTCCCGTCCACTCCGCCAACAAATAAAAAACCTCATGATCCCATGAGTTTTTTTCGTCTGAATTTTTTATTATGTCCGTCACTTTTGGTTTGTAATTGCGATTTACAACGCAACGGCGGGTTCGGTTCGAGATTTTCGCACCCTCAGAGGTTGCCAGTCACTCCATTAAGTGTGATGACATTTGCGAACAGTGACTGTTTGTGTGTATCGCAATCTTGCTTGGGCTGCGTGCTTCCAGCTAACAACTAAACCACCAAATCCACCTGTTGTAATGCCCCTGCACTTCCGCTCTCGCTCAGATATGTCCCACTGTTACGCACC
>JBBQXA010000043.1:0-18723 GCA_038210095.1 Burkholderiales bacterium | reverse complement strand
GTAATTTCCCCAGACTTTGATATTCAACAGAGTTTATGAAACATTCAGGATAGGAAGCGGTAGCAAGATCGATGATTGCAGCATCAGCGCGCCCAAATGAAACAGCCAGCAGTGCAGAAAGGTCATCGGGGACAATCTCGGGCATTAAGAGCAGGGCTCGATTGGTCATATGCTCCGTGACGGCATAACTTCTGACCAATGCAACCTTTTTACCAGACAGGTCGTACTCCTGCATCAGTCGTGAGTAATTATTCCTCACGATGATGACGTTAGGGACTGAAATGAATGGTTCAGTCATGGCAAGGAATTTTGATCGCTCAGGCGTGCGGGTAACCGCATTAACGATGTGCACCTCACCGAGCTTAACCTTGTCGAAAATCTCATTCAGCGTTGCGAAACGCCGCTGCTTGAAGTGGACGCCTAACTTCGCTTCGACAAGTTGAAAATAGTCGTTAGCAAGGCCGGCAGACTGCCCTTTAGCATCAAGGAATAAAAATGGGGCATAGCCGGTTTCGACAGCTAGAACTAGGCGAGCCTCATTGGTCGTGAGCCACAGACGTTCTTGAGGAGTCAAGATATCGTTGACATCCGTACCGGCATGGGCCAAGCCAAGGAATAGGCTTAGCAGAGCGAAAATCAAAGCACAGCGGCTTTGTTTCCAACTCTTACCTAATAACTGTAACTGACTGAAAAATAAGCTCATATCGCGCTTTAAGTGGAAAATACTTCCGTCTGCATTATAGATGCAGAGCAGCTATTCTAATCGTCCTATTTTCTTGGGCAACACTCATAACCCACCTAGGATGAAATGCCCCTAATCTACTAGCCCGATTACAGTCCAATTGCCTAGAATAGGCAGTGAAGCAGCCTTTCAGTCGTGCGATACAAATAGACCGCCTTAACCGATCTACTAACCTTGCCTGCCCCAGACTGCCAAAGAAAAAACCGCCCAACGTCCGTTGCGCGGTTTTTTGCTGAAGCCTCTGGTGCGGCATAAGCCGGTTTCCCGGCCCATGCGTCAGGCTTGCTTCGGCGCTATCTGCTGCAATCCCCAGATCTCGCGGTTGTAATCCAGTATGGTGCGATCACTGGAAAACTTGCCGCTGGTCGCGGTGTTGATGATGCTCATACGCGTCCACTCATCACGGTTCTGGTAAGCCTTCGCCACTTCACGCTGGCTGTCGACATAGCTGCGGAAGTCTGCGGCGGTCAACCATGGGTCGCCTGCGCTGTAGATCGAATCGATGATCGGATCGAAGATACCCGGCTCGAACAGATTGAAGTGTCCGCTAGTCAGCAAGCCCATCACACGCTTGAAGTCCTCATCGGCTTCGATGATCGCAGACGGATTGTAATTGCCGCGAGTCGCGTCTACCTCTTCCGCCGTCAGGCCGAACAGGAAGAAGTTCTCCTCGCCCGCCTCCTCACGAATCTCGATATTGGCACCGTCCAGCGTACCGATAGTCAGTGCGCCATTCATCATGAACTTCATGTTGCCGGTACCGGAAGCTTCCTTACCTGCGGTAGAAACCTGTTCCGACAGGTCCGTGCCGGGACAGATTATTTCCATTGCAGTCACGCGGTAATTCGGCAGAAATGCCAGTCGCAGCAAGCCCTTGGTATCCGGATCGCTGTTGATTACATGCGCCACGGCGTTGACCAGTTTGATGATGCGCTTTGCCATCATGTAACCGGGTGCAGCCTTGCCGCCTATCATGACACAACGCGGTGTCCAGTCGGCCGTATCGCCACGCTTGATACGGTCATAGAGATGAATAACATGCAGCAGATTCAGCAGTTGGCGCTTGTACTCGTGGATGCGTTTGACCTGCACGTCGAACATCGCATTAATATCGAAATCGACATCACAATCTTGTTTTATCATCTCCGCCAAACGCTGTTTGTTTGCCTGTTTTACCGCGTGCCACTCGGCACGGAATGCGGGATTGTCAGCAAATTTTTTCAGTTTGGTCAGCTTCGATAGGTCGGTGCGCCAATCATTTCCGATGGTCTTGTCTATCAGCACGCTCAGCGCCGGATTACTCCAAGCCAGCCAGCGACGCGGCGTGACACCGTTGGTCTTGTTGTTGAACTTGTCCGGGAACATCTCGTAGAAGTCACGTAACAGATTCTGTTGCAACAACTGTGAATGCAGTTGCGCGACACCGTTGACCGAATGACAGGCTACCACCGCCAGATAGGCCATGCGCACATACTGCTCCGAACCCTCTTCGATAATTGACATACGGTGCTGGCGATCGCTGTCACCCGGATAGCGCAATGCAACCTGCGATACGAATCGCACATTGATTTCACGCACGATTTCCATCAGGCGCGGCAACAAACGGCCAAACATACTGACGGACCACTTTTCCAACGCTTCCGGCAACAGGGTATGGTTGGTGTAAGCCATGGTGCGCGAAGTAATAGACCACGCTTCATCCCAGCCCAATCCGTACTCGTCCATGAGCAGACGCATCAACTCGGGAACCGAACAAGTCGGGTGCGTATCGTTCAGCTGAAAACAATTTTTGTCGGCGAACTCGGTGAAGTCCCTGCCGCGCATCATGACCCACTGACGCAACACATCCTGCAGACTGGCCGAGGCGAGGAAATATTGCTGACGCAGACGCAATTCTTTGCCATTCTCACTGGCATCATTCGGATAAAGCACCATGGTGATGTGCTCCGCCGCATTCTTGGACGCGACCGCCTCGGTGTAACTGCCCGCATTGAATTCGGCAAGATCGAATTCTTCCGTCGCCGCTGCGCTCCACAGGCGCAAAGTATTGACGGTACCATTCTGATAGCCCGGTACCGGCACGTCATAAGGCATGGCCATCACATCGCGAGAATCGACCCAGCGCGCATGCGTACGACCGTTCATATCAGTAACGTACTCGGTATGCCCGCCAAACTTGATTCGGGTAGCGAATTCAGGACGCTCAATCTCCCAGGGGTTGCCATCACGCAGCCAGTGATCCGGCTCCTCAATCTGACAGCCATTTTCGATTTTCTGACGGAACATTCCATACTCGTAGCGTATGCCATAACCCATCACCGGCAGTTGCAACGATGCGCAGCTGTCGAGGAAGCAAGCCGCCAGACGGCCCAAACCGCCGTTGCCGAGACCCGCATCATGCTCATGTTCCGCGATTGCATCGAGTTCCACTTCAATCTTACGCAGGGCAGTTGCCGTAGCCGAATCAACATTCAGGTTCAGCATCGCATTGCCAAGCGCACGCCCCATCAGAAACTCCAATGACAGGTAATAGGTGCGCTTGCAGTTGGCCTCGCGATACGCCAAGCGTGTGTTGCGCCAGCGCTCCACCAGTCTGTCGCGCAGCGACAGCGCCATCGACTCGTACATCTGATAGCTCGAAACCTTGGGTTCGTCGCGCCCCAGCGTATGGCTGAAATAACGGCGAAAATCGTCGACGATACTGTCGGCGTCCATGCCTAGCGGAGGAAGGTTGCCAATTAATGATGGCTTGCGGTTCTTCTTTGCGGGGGTCTTGATGATGTACTCCTTCAATTCAAATCTTTACAGGCAATAGGTATCCACCGGGTTCGCCGGCAAGGCCGTTTTTCCGGCAAAGCTGCGTTGAAATACAGGCGAACGAATAGTTCAGGGGCAGCATTATACCCGTTCTGGCTGATAGCCTGTAACGGCCTATTACTAGACCAGAATTGGGAGTTACTAGTCTCTCAAAATTGCCAACGGCGACAACGCCGCAAGTCGACGCGTCCCCAACCAGCCAGCCAGCATCACCACCGTCATGCCGCCCAACACGCCTATGGGCCAGATCGCCACATTCGGCCGGAAGGGTATCTCCAGTACATATTGTGCCAGCACCCAGCCCAGCAGTACCGCACCTGCCGCCGCGAATAGGCCGCTCAGCCCACCCAGCACAGCGAATTCAGACAGGTGCAGGCGCCGCAAATAACGCCCATCCGCACCTAAGGTGCGCAGCACTGCAGCCTCGAAACTGCGTTCATCCTGCGTCGCAAGCAGCGCGGCATACAACACCGCACAACCGGAAAACAAGGTGAACAAAAATACCGCCCCCATCACCTGAGTGATCTGATCCATGATGCCGCGCACCTGATCTATGATCGCCCCGGTATCGATCACCAGCAAGCCGGAAAACTCGCGCGCCAGCATATCCCCCACGCGCACCTTGTCCGGCGGCAGATAAAGACTGGTCAGATAACTCGCCGGAAAATCCTGCATCACGTCAGGCGAAGCAATAACGAAAAAATTGACTCGCATGGAATCCCACTGCACCTTGCGCAAACTACTCACCCGCGCCGTGAAGCGACTCCCCGCCACATCATAGGTCAGTGTATCGCCGAGATGGATACCCAGTGTTTTGGCGATACCCTCTTCAACCGACAACTCGGCGGCTCCACCAGCAACCCACCATTTTCCAGCGGTCAGCTCGTTCCATTCCGGCATCTGCGCCATATATGACAGATTGAACTCGCGTTCAATCAGATGACTGGCGCGGTTATCGTCGTAACTATCGCCGTTGATGGGATGTGCATTTATCTCGACCAGACGCCCGCGCACCATGGGCAGCAACTGCGGAGGCGACAGTTTTTCGCGTACAAATAAATCCAGTAAGGCCGGCCGCTGATACGGCTGGATGTTCACCAGAAAACGGTTGGGCGTATCCGGCGGCAACTTATCCTGCCAGCCCTGCAACAGATCGGCACGCACCAATGTCAACAGCAGCAAAGCCATGCCACCCAGCGCCAGCGCCATTACCTGCAAAGCATTGTTGCGCCCGTGCCGTACCAGATTGCTCACCGCATGGCGCCAGTGCTTGCCAAGATAGGCAGAGGAACTCCCCAGTAGCTGCAACACCATCCAAGCCAGTCCGCCGAATACCAGCAAACCGGCCAGCAGTCCGCCCAGCATTGCGAATCCCAGCTTGACCGAACCTGAATGCCACAGGAACAATCCCGCCAGCACCAGCAGCGCAACTCCATAAGCCAGCAAAGTGTTCGGCTGCGGCGCACCCAACTCGCGCCGCAACACGCGCAACGGTGAAACCCGACGCAATTGCAACAACGGTAGAAATGCGAAACCCAGCAACAGCGCATAGCCGCTCACGGCAGCTTTGAGGGCGGGCACTACCGAGGGCTGCGGCAACGCCGCTGTGCGCATCGAATCAATCAATGAAATCAACAGCGCCTGTGTCGCGTAACCAAGCAAACAGCCCACCAGCACAGCGACCAAGCCGAGCAACAGAAACTGGTACAAAAACAAGCGCAATACCTGCCCCTGTTGCGCGCCCAGACAGCGCATCACCGCACAGCTGTCGAGGTGCCGCTGCACAAAACGCCGCGCCGCCAGCAGGATCGCCGCCCCCGCCAGAATCGCCGCCGTCAATGCGGCAAGCCCGAGAAAGTGTTCGGCGCGCTCCAGCGCACTGCGTATCTCGGGGCGAGCATCGCGCACATCCTCCAGTTTTTCGTTGGTGGACAACATTGGCTGCAACTCGTCACGCAACGCCACGACTTGCTTGGCATCCCCCGCCACCATCAGCCGATATGAAACGCGACTACCCGCTTGCAGCAAGCCAGTCGCATCGATGTCCCGCGCATTCATCAGCACACGCGGCGCGAAGCTGGAAAATCCGATGGACTGGTCTATGTCCTTCATGATGCGCGCCGACAGCACCAAGCGGCTCTCACCTATGCCAACCTCATCCCCCACCTGCAAATCCAGTCGCCGTAACAACCTGTCGTCGGCCCATACGGAGCCTTTTACCGGAATGGAACCCGTCTGTAGGTCGGGTTTGGATCCGACACCCTCCCCCCTGCTTATTTCAATCTTCCCTCGCAGCGGATAGCCGTCTTCCACCACCTGTATCTCCGACAACATCGACTGCACGCGCGCCGACACCATGCTGGGAAATTTACGACTCTCGATCACCTGCAGCCCGCGAGCCTTGGCCATCGCACGATAGGATTCCGGCAGCGGCCGAGTAGAGGTGATGCGCAAGTCCGCGCCGATCAGACTGGTCGCCTCCTGCTGCAAGGCCTGCCGCACCCTATCGGCAAACAGTCCCACGGTCGCCAGACTGCCCACCGCCAGCACCAGCGCCAACATCAACACGCGCCATTCCCCCGCCCGCCAGTCACGACGCATGAGATTAAAGGAAAGTCGGAGTAGGTTCACGACACTACTTTCCCGGCTTCCAGCCGCAACTGTCGGCCGCAACGTTGGGCCAGCGACTCGTCGTGGGTAACGAGAATCAAGGTCGTGCCCTGTGCGCGGTTCAGTTCCAGCATCAGGTTGATCACCTGTTCGCCGGTGGCGGCATCGAGATTGCCGGTGGGTTCGTCGGCGAACAGAATTTTGGGGCGGGTGACGAAGGCGCGAGCGAGGGCTACGCGCTGCTGCTCTCCGCCAGATAGATGTTTGGGTTGATGGTGCATACGCCCGGACAAGCCAACCTGACGCAACGAAGCCTCGGCACGCTCAGATGCATCCGAAGCGCCTTGCAGTTCCAGCGGTAGCATCACGTTTTCCAGTGCGCTCAAGGCGGGCAGCAACTGGAAGGACTGGAACACAAAGCCCGCCAGTGCACCGCGCAGTCTGGCGCGTCCGTCTTCATCCAGTGCAAACAAATCCGCACCTCCCAGGTAAACGCTGCCGCCGGTGGGTTCGTCCAATCCGGCCAGCAGGCCCAACAGAGTTGATTTGCCGGAGCCGGATGCACCCAGAATCGCGATACTCTCGCCCTCCTCGATAGAAAAACTCGCCTGATGCAGGATAGTCAGCGGCTGATCGCCGCTTAACACTTGCTTACTGAGTTCAACTGCCTGCACAATCGGAGCCATGAATACTTCACCTCTTAAAATTATCCTGCTGGTCGCCACACTGTGGCTGTCCTGCTCCGCCCATGCTGCACAGAACATTCTGGTGTTCGGCGATAGTCTATCAGCCGGATACGGCATCGCCACAGATAAAAGCTGGCCCGTGTTGTTGCAACAAGAACTCAACAGTTTGGATTACCAGGTGGTTAACGCCAGCATCAGTGGTGAAACAACGCAGGGTGGACGGCAACGTATTGCCCAGATATTGCTGCGCCATCGCCCCGCAGTGGTGGTACTGGCACTGGGTGCGAACGACGGGCTACGCGGCTACGCCACGACGGACACTGAAGAAAATTTGAATAAGCTGATACTGGATATAAAACGGCGCGGTGCGAGTGTACTGCTGGTCGGGATGCAACTTCCGCCCAATTACGGCAAGGACTATGTATCACGGTTCAACGACATCTATCCGAATCTGGCGAAAAAGCGCCGCGTACGGCTGGTGCCATTCCTACTCGAAGGTGTGCCTCCAGATCAGTTCCAGCCGGACAATCTGCATCCGACTGCCGCAGCACAGCCGCAGATCATGCGAAATGTGCTGAAAGAACTGAAAGTGCTGCTGGACTAACTTACCCCCCCGCACGCGTGGAAGGAGGAAAACGATACTTTAATTAACGCAGCTTGACGCCACCCTGTGCCGAGAAACCGATCTCACTCGCCACGCCGGCACCAAAACGCTTGGCCAAGCGCTCGCCGAAGCTTTCCTTCATGGTGAAGTCCACCACCTTCTCGGCCTTGATCACATCGCGCGCCACTGATTCGATGCTGCCGTAGCCGTCAGCCAAACCCATCTCCACGCCGCGCTGACCATTCCATACCAATCCGCTAAAGGTGTCTTCGGTTTCTTTCAGGCGTTTGCCGCGCCCTTGGCGAACCACATCGATGAACTGCTGGTGTATCTCGGACAACATCTGTTTGGCATATTCCTGCTGCTTCTCATCGACCGGAGAGAATGGATCGAGAAAGCCCTTGTTGGCTCCCGCAGTAAGCAGACGACGCTCGACGCCCAGCTTCTCCATCACACCGGTGAAACCGAAACCATCCATCAACACGCCGACCGAACCGATCAGGCTGGCCTTATCGACATAAATCTTATCGGCTGCAACTGCGACGTAGTAACCGCCCGAAGCACAGATATCGTCGACCACCACATACAGCGGAATGTCGGGATGCAATGCGCGCAAGCGGTGTATCTCGTCGTTGATCTGCCCCGACTGCACCGGGCTGCCGCCCGGGCTATTGATACGCAGAATGACGCCCTGCGTGTTCTTATCATCAAACGCATCCTGCAAGCCGGGAATGATGAAATCTGCGCCCGCCGCACTGTCGGGCGCAATCACGCCTTGCATGTCCACCAGTGCGGTGTGTTTGCCGGTACTCAGTTTCGCCTCGCTGCCGCCCACCCAGCCCATGACGAGGAAAAGAATAAGAAACAGGTAGCCGAAGGTCAGCGTCTTGAAAAAGATGCCCCAGTGACGCGCGCGCCGCTGCTCCTGTATTGACGACATCGCCAGCTTCTCAAGTACTCCACGTTCCCAATTATTGTCTTCAGACATTCTCGTTCCTTCAAAAAAATCGTTATGCATTAGCCTTCAACCAGGCACGCAGTGCTGCAAAGTCATTTAGCAACGCGAGCGGATCGAGTTGCTGCAACTGTTCCGGCGGGTGCGCACCATAAGCCACCGCCACCACATCTACCCCGGCATTCTGTGCCAACAGCACGTCATGCGTGGTATCGCCTATCATCAGCGTACGGTCGGGAGTGACCGCCAGTTCTTCCATCAGTTCCAGCAACATCGCCGGATGCGGTTTGGAAAAGGTCTGATCTGCGGTGCGTGTCGCATGAAAATAGCCGGTCATTCCGCTGGATTCCATCACCCGATTCAAGCCCACGCGGCTTTTACCGGTAGCTACGCCCAGCCAGTAACCCTCCGCATGCAATTCGGCTATGGTTTCACGCGCGCCTTCGAACAGCGGAATCGCCATATCCTGCGCAAGGAAATAATGGCGATAACGCTCAATCAACGGCTCATACATCATCTCCGGCGCATCCGGTACCGCATGGCGCAGTGCCTGAGCCAGCCCGAGTCCGATCACATGGCGCGCCGCCTCGTCGCTGGGCACCGTCAAGCCGAGGTCGCGACAGGCCGCCTGGATCGAGCCGGCGATCACTGCCGTCGAGTCCATCACCGTGCCATCCCAATCAAACACAATCAAATCGTAACGCTTAGTCATAACAAACTGCCAAAAAATGAGGCAGCGATATTACCATTACCTGTGCCACAATGCGCGCCATGAACAAGCTACCCACTACCCTCTGGCTGCTGTATTGCCGCCCCGGATTCGAACAGGACTGCGCTCAGGAAGTGCTGCGTCAGGCACGAACACAGAAACCCGTCATCGCCGATCAACCAGCCATCACCGCCGATAGCGGCTATGTGATCGTTGCACTGAACGACCACCAACCCGACTATCGCGGCCTAATTTTTGCGCGCCAGATCATCAAGCTGTACTACATCATCGACGAGTTGCCCGAACGCGATCGCCTCACCCCCATCGCCGAAGCCGTTACAGAATTGCCCTATAACTTCGGCACGCTATGGCTGGAAGTACCGGACACCAACGATGGCAAAGCCATGTCCGCCTTTACCCGCCGCTTCCAGCCGCTGCTGGAGGATGTACTGCGCGCACAGGACAAGCTGCCCGCCGAAGTTCAAAACGCATCGCAATCTACGACCAAACCCGAACGTGTAGAAGGCGCTGAGCGAACGGTAAAGTTGCCACGTCTGCATATCTTTTTCCCAGACAAATCATCGGCATTGATCGGCAGCAGCGAACCCTACAACGGCGCGCCTTGGCACATGGGCATCCTGCGTCAGCACATGCCCGGCGAAGCACCCAGCCGCTCGACCCTGAAACTGGCCGAGGCGATCGAAGTATTTATGGATCGTAGCGAACAAACCCGTTTATTGAGATCGGGCATGACCGCCGTTGATCTAGGTGCCGCGCCCGGCGGCTGGACCTGGCAACTGGTCAAGCGCGGCATCCGCGTCACCGCGGTGGACAACGGCCCGATGAAGGGCGTGCTCGCAAAACACCCCTTGGTAGAGCACCTAAAGCAGGATGGTTTCAAATATGCACCGCGCAAGGCGGTAGACTGGCTGGTGTGTGACATGGTGGAAAAACCCGCCAAGGTTGCCGCCTTGATCGGAAGCTGGTTTGTCGGCGGACTGGTAAAACATTCAATCTTCAATCTCAAACTGCCGATGAAGCAACGGCTGCCCGCCGTGGATGACGCACTGAACGGCATCCGCACGCAGCTGGACAAAGAAGGTATCAGCTACCGCATGTCGGCCAAACAGCTCTACCACGACCGAGAGGAAGTGACGGTATTTCTCACCCGCACCAAAGGCTAGCAACGTTTGAGAAGCCAACTGCGCGGCTCGATAGCTGTGTAGCGCGGCACTGGTGGCGTAGCTTGGAACTGCAGCAAGCGGAATGAAAAAGGCTTCCATCTTTGGAAGCCTTTTTCTTGATATGCCCGAAGAGATCAATCTAATGCAGACGCCAAAAACCGAGTTTCAGAAACCCTAATCACTTTGATCAGGGTTTACGTAATCAGTTTATGGCTAACAGCACGAAGCAAATCAGCTGAATATTGACGAACGTTATTAGCTCTTGCGTTCCCCGCCCAGCGACTCGATCACATCCGGCAGCAGCTTCTTCAACTCCCCGGTCATCAGCGCGAAGTCGGTATCGAACACGTCGTCTTTGTCGCTGTAATCGCCCTGCTCCTTGAGGATATCAAGTGGTGACAGACGCTTGAGTTGCAAATTTTCGTGCAGGACAAAGGATAGCTTGTCGCTCCAAGTCATGGCCAGACGAGTAACTTCCTTACCGGACTTGATGTGTTTGCCAATCTCTTCTGCGTCCAGCGCATGGCGCACGTAGCGCACGGTCGCCTTCTCCTCGCCCGAGCCGCGCAGTTCACAGTCACGGTCTACGGTAAATCCAGCCGGGGCATCTTCTGCCAGCCAGACCGTCATCGCCGCCGAGGCCGACATGGCGGTGGTAAGCAGGGTAAAGGAAATACCTTCCACGCCCTTGATCAGCGCTTCAGTCAGCTCATCAGCCTTGGCGACACTGGCGGCATCGACCACCAGCCACTGCCCGACCGGATCTATCCAGGCACAGGTCTTGCGGCGAATGGCGAAAGCGCGTGGCAGCAGTTCGTCGGTGATGGACTCTTTAATCTGCTTCAACTGCTTGCGGCCGGGCTTGTAGCCCTGCTGCTCTTCGATATCTGCCGCACGCAGCTTGGCAAACTGATTGATGACCGTAGAGGGCAGCAACTTTTTCTCGGTGCCCAAGCAAATCATCATCTGCTTGCCCAATGTATGAACCAGCGGCTCACCGTCAGCCTTGGGCGAAACCCAGCCACGGGTCTGCATTTCCAGACCCGAACAGGATTGCAGAGCGTGTTGGGAAAGTTTTTCAGCCAGCGCGTCGGAACTGATATCCCACTTGATTAAACGATATACGAGAAGATTTTTGAACCACATGTCGGAAGCTTTTTGAAGATTGGAAAGCGGCCGATTCTACCCCGAGTTGCCCCCGACTCGGCAAGCCACTGAGGATAATTACACAAATTTGGCATATCGCTTGACAGCAGAACGAACGTTCTCTTATAGTGAGCGAACGTTCGTTCTGTGGTGACATTGTCATGCAACAATCCCTGCTTCCTTTAATTCGTCGTACAACACCACCCGCCCTGCTCTCGCTGACGCATCCGAGCAGAGAGCTGTTCCAGCGCCAGCGCGCGCTATTGCGCCGCGCGGTACCCGCAGGCTTCCCGTCTCCTGCCGATGACTATGTCGAGCAACGCCTGAGTCTGGACGAGCACCTGGTGCAGCACCGAGAATCCACCTTCTTCATGCGCGTCTCCGGTAGCTCCATGCATGGTCTGGGCATATTCGATGGCGACCTGCTGGTGGTGGATCGCTCGGTTGCAGCCACAAATGGCACCGTGGTCGTCGCCGTACTGGATGGTGAATTCACCGTCAAACAATTGCGCCATACACCTCAAGGCATCGTATTGGGCGCCGCCCACCCCGACTATCCTGATATCGCAGTCAAGCCTGAACAGGAATTTTCTATCTGGGGCGTGGTGACCTGGAATGTACACAAGCACACTGCCTGAAAATGCGTGCAATTGCGCTGGTGGACTGCAATAACTTCTACGTATCCTGCGAACGATTATTCCAACCGGGGCTGGAAAGGACACCTGTTGTGGTGCTGTCCAATAATGATGGTTGCGTAGTTTCCCGCTCACAGGAGGTAAAGGATCTCGGCGTGCGCATGGCCACGCCCTGGTTTCATCTGCAAGCACTGGCAAAGCAACATGGCATCGTCGCCTGCTCCTCCAACTACACCCTCTACGCCGATCTTTCCAGTCGGGTGATGTCGCTGCTTACGCGTTTCAGCCCCGATCAAGAGGTGTATTCCATCGATGAATTTTTTCTGGATTTGAGCGGCATCGCAGCGCGCCATTACGAATATGGCCAGCAGATACGTGCGACCGTCCGACAATGCGTGGGCATTCCGGTCTGCGTGGGCATCGCCCCAAGCAAGACGCTGGCGAAGCTGGCTAACCATGTTGCAAAGAAACAATCTATCCACGATTCAGTATGCGACTTCAACGACTTTTCCAACACGGAACTGGATCATCTGTTGTCCGGCATTGCCGTCGGTGAAGTCTGGGGCGTGGGCAAGCGCACTTCTGAACGCCTGCAATCCATGGGTATACAGACCGTGCTCGACCTAAAGCGCGCGCCGTCCAAACGCATACGCGCCGAATTCGGCGTGGTGACGGAGCGAACAGCAGCGGAATTGAACGGTGAATGCTGCTTGGAACTGGACGATATCACCTCGCCACGTCAACAGATCATCTGTTCACGCTCATTCAGCACACCGGTATCCAGCCTTGCCGAACTGGAGCAGTCCGTCATCGCCTACACCAGCCGTGCCGCCGAGAAGCTGCGTCGCCAGCATTCCGTCGCGGGTGGCATACAGGTGTATATCCGCACCAACCCGCATAAAGAGCAGGCGCCTCAACACCAGCAGGCCATCCTGATGCCGCTGCCGAATGCGACCGACGATACGCGCCTGCTATGCCATGCAGCCCTGAGCGGATTGCACCGTATATATCGTCCCGGCCACGGCTACCAGAAGGCAGGCATCATGCTGAGCGAGATCGTGCCAGCTTCATCGAAAGCGCGTTCTCTGTTCGACGACGTAGCAGCACAACAACGTGCCAGCACGCTGATGTCCACGCTGGACCGGATTAATCGACGCATGGGCAGCGGCACAATACAGCTGCTGGGAGCCGGACTGAAGCAGCGCTGGAGCATGAAACGTGAGCATTTATCGCGGCGATATACCACCGAATGGGCAGAATTACCCATCGCCCATGCATCCAGCCAACTGATTAAATGAGATTTTTAAACAAGCATGCACACTCTTCAACCATAACCGCATTAGGTTGGTAAAATCCCCCCCTTTCAAAATTCACACGAATCAACAATGCTGACAGCAATACAACTCGCTTCCTTGCTGGAACTTCAGGATGCCATGAACAGTAAAGTCAACCCGGAATGGGTGGCTGCCAACAACGACTGGCACCGTGCCATTCAGGTTGAAGGCGTAGAAGCGATAGAACATCACGGCTGGAAGTGGTGGAAAAAACAGGATTGCGACATGGCGCAATTGCGCATGGAGCTGGTCGACATCTGGCATTTCATGCTTTCGGCCAGTATTCAGGTCAAACACGGCAACATCGCCCTGTCCAAGATGGAAATGCTGGCGGAATTCAACCTGCGCCAGAAATCAATCCAGTTCGATAACCAATATTACGTACTGGCCCAGTTGAGCCTGCTGGAAAAACTGGATGTGCTGGTCGGCCTGGCCGCCGCCAAGCGTACCAACCTCGCGCTGTTCGATTCCCTGCTGACCGATTGCGGGATGGACTGGGTGGAACTGTTCAAACAGTATGTCGGCAAAAATGTGCTCAACGTATTCCGCCAGGATCACGGCTACAAGGCCGGCTCCTATATCAAGGTCTGGGATGGCCGTGAAGATAACGAGCATCTGGTCGAAGTGCTGGAGATCGTTGATCTTGAAGCAGAAGACGTGCGTGATGCACTGTACCAATCGCTCAAGGCACGATACGTAATCGTTCAGGAAGGGCAGTAACGTTTGCCGCGTCGGCAGTGAAATAACGCGATAAGAGAAAAGACTCACCTATGGCTAATACCTACGACGAATCCAGTTTCAAAATCCTGCGCGGTCTCGATCCGGTGCGCCAGCGCCCGGGGATGTACACCAATCTCGAATCACCCAATCACCTGATCGCCGAAGTCGTGGATAACGCCTGTGACGAAGCATTGGCGACCTATGCGAAGAGCATAGTTGTCACCGCGCATCTGGATGGCTCGGTATCGGTGCAGGACGATGGACGCGGCATCCCGGTCGGCATCCATCCGGAAGAAGGTGTCTCTGTAGTCGAAGTCGCCTTCACCGTACTGCACTCCGGCGGAAAGTTCGACAAGGAATCCGGCGGTGCCTACAAGTTCGCCGGTGGGCTGCACGGCGTGGGTGTGGCCGTCACCAATGCGCTGTCTACCAAGGTTGAAGTGACGGTATACCGTGACGGCGGCGAACATTTCCTGCGCTTTATTGACGGCGCGGCCGAAGCGCCTGTTGCCCGCATCGCTGAATGTGCCAAAAAACGCAGCGGCACCAAGGTACGTGCTTGGCCCAACCCGAAATACTTCGATGTTCCCAATGTCATCCTGCCGCAACTGGAACGCGCTCTGCGCTCCAAGGCGGTACTGTTGCCCGGCGTCAGCGTCACGCTGTACACCGAAAAAACCGGCGAAACCAAATCTTGGTCGTACCCGGATGGACTGCGCGGTTACCTGACCGAGGCCATGGTCGAGCAGGAACTGACCGTGCCAATTTTCGCCATGGAGAAATTCATCTCCAAAAACAGCGACAGCGGCTATTCCGAAGGTGAAGGCGCAGCCTGGGCCATCGTCTGGTCGGCGGAAGGCGCGGTCGTACGCGAATCCTTTGTCAACCTGATTCCCACCTGGTCGGGTGGTACCCACGACTCCGGCCTGAAAGACGGCGTCTTCAATGCAGTGAAAAATTTCGCCGAATTGCACGGCATGCTGCCCAAGGGCGTAAAGCTGGTGTCCGACGACGTATTCTCGCGCGCCAGCTTCGTGCTGTCGGCCAAGGTACTGGACCCGCAATTCCAAGGCCAAACCAAGGACAAACTGGTCTCGCGCGACGCGCTGCGTCTGGTATCCCTGATGGTCAAAGATCCACTGGACCTGTGGCTGAACGAGCATGTCGATTTCGGCAAGCGCATCACCGAGCTGGCAATACAGCAGGCACAAAGCCGCTTGCGCTCGGCACAGAAAGTAGAAAAGAAAAAGGGCTCCTCGGTTGCCGTGCTGCCCGGAAAGTTGACCGACTGTAGTTCCAGCGATGTGAGCCGCACCGAACTGTTTCTGGTCGAAGGCGACTCCGCCGGAGGCTCAGCCAAACAGGGACGCAACAAGGAATTTCAGGCCGTGCTTCCCTTGCGCGGCAAGGTATTGAACACCTTCGAAGTCGAAAAAGACCGCCTGTTTGCCAACAACGAGATTCACGATATCGCGGTCGCAATAGGCGTAGACCCGCATGCGCCGAATGAAGACGCTGACCTGTCCGGCCTGCGCTACAACGGCATCTACATCATGGCAGATGCCGACGTGGACGGTGCACACATCTCCACCCTGCTGCTCACGCTGTTCTTCCGCCACTTCTACAAGGTCGTGCAAGCCGGAAAAATCTATCTGGCCCAACCACCGCTGTTCCGCGTCGACGTACCCGCCCACGGCAAGAAGCCGATGCGCAAGCTTTACGCGCTGAACGCAGGTGAATTGCAGGGCATAGAAGACCGCCTGCGCGGAGAAAAAATTCGCGAAGGCTCTTGGTCGATTTCGCGCTTCAAGGGCTTGGGCGAGATGAACGCCGAGCAGTTGTGGGACACCACCCTCAACCCAGATACCCGCCGCGCACTGCGCGTCAACGTGGAAGCCATTCCATTCAAGGACAACATGGAAATGTTCAGCATGCTAATGGGGAAAAGCGAAGCCTCAACCCGAAAAGCTTGGCTGGAATATCACGGCAACGAGATTGATGGGGATGTGTAAGCATGGAACATAACGACGAAGACCAGAACGATCTCTTCCCTGTAGAGGAAATTACCGCGCCGGCAGAGGTTGCAGAGCCTGAGGTTGAGGCGGCTACTGAAGCCGCGAGCGGCGGCGATGGGGGAAAACAATTCGCTCCCCTGCCCGCACTGCCTGATGGCGACGAGGTGCCGATTGCTCAATATGCCGAACGCGCCTATCTGGAATATGCGATTTCGGTGGTCAAGGGCCGCGCACTACCTGATGTGTGCGACGGGCAGAAGCCGGTGCAGCGCCGCATTCTGTATGCGATGCGCCAGATGGGGCTGACTCACGGCAACAAGCATGTGAAGTCCGCGCGTGTGGTCGGCGATGTGCTGGGAAAATATCACCCACACGGTGATTCCTCGGCCTATGAGGCGATGGTGAGACTGGCGCAGGACTTTTCCCTGCGCTATCCGCTGGTGGATGGACAGGGCAACTTCGGCACGCGCGACGGCGACAATGCGGCGGCAATGCGTTACACCGAGACACGCCTAACCCCACTGGCCGAACTGCTGCTGGGTGAGATCGACATGGGCACGGTGGACTTCGTACCCAATTACGATGGTGCATTCCAGGAACCCTCCATGCTGCCTGCGCGCCTGCCCATGGTGCTGCTCAACGGTGCATCCGGTATCGCGGTGGGCATGGCGACAGAAATTCCTTCGCATAACCTGCGCGAGGTAGCCGAGGCCGCCGTGCAACTGGTGCGCGACGCCAATCTCTCCGACGACGCCCTGCTCTCCTGCATCCACGGCCCGGACTTTCCCGGCGGCGGACAAATCATTTCTTCGCCGCGCGACATCCGCGAGTGTTATCTCTCAGGTCGCGGTTCGCTCAAAATGCGCGCACGCTGGACCATCGAGGAACTGGCGCGAGGTCAGTGGCAGGTGGTGGTTTATGAACTGCCACACGGAGTTTCGACCAAGAAAGTACTGGAAGAAATCGGTGAACTAACCAATCCGAAGGTCAAGACGAACAAGAAGAGCCTGAATCAGGATCAGGTACAGAACAAGCAATTAGTGCTGTCGGTGCTGGATGCGGTGGCCGACGAATCGGACAAGTCCCAGGCCATACGTCTGGTGTTCCAGCCCAAGTCCTCGCGCCAGACCCCGGACGAGTTGATGAATGTCTTGCTGGCACACACCAGCCTGGAGTCTTCCTCGCCCATCAACATGACCATGATCGGCCTCGATGGCCGTCCGCAGCAGAAGCCGTTGACGCGCATCATTCGCGAATGGGTGGACTTCCGCCTCGCCACGGTGCGTCGCCGCAGTGAACATCGCCTGGCCCAGGTCGATGACAGACTGCATATCCTCGCCGGGCGCATGATCGTATTCCTGAATCTGGACGAGGTCATCGCCATCATCCGCGAATCGGACGAACCCAAGGCCGCGCTGATCGCCCGCTTCGAGCTTTCCGACCGTCAAGCTGAAGACATTCTTGAAATTCGTCTGCGCCAACTGGCACGCATGGAAGGCATACGCATTGAGAAGGAAGTGAAAGCGCTGGAGAAGGAAGGTCGCGAACTGGCGCGCCTGCTGGCCAAGGAGTCTGTGCTACGCGAACATGTCGCCGGCGAGATCAGTGAAGATACCGCCAAATATGGCGACGAACGCCGCACCCTGATCAAGGAAGCAGAACGCTCGGCAATTGTCGTGCCGGTAATTGATGAGCCGGTGACCGTGATCCTCTCGAGCAAGCACTGGGTGCGCACGCGTCAGGGACACGGACTGGATATGTCCACCACGGCATTCAAGGACGGCGATAGTCTGCTGGCGACGTTCGAATGCCGCACCACCGACCATTGCATCGTGGTCTGCGACAATGGCCGCGTATGCAGCGTACCCGTCGCACAACTGCCATCGGGACGTGGCGATGGCGCACCGCTGTCCACCTTCATCGAACTCGCCGCGGGCGCCAAGATTGCACATGCACTCTGCGGCAACGCAGAACAGCATGTATTGCTCGCAACGGCTGGTGGCTATGGTTTCTACTGCTCCGTAAGTGACATGCTGGGGCGGAACAAGGCTGGCAAACAGTTCATCAACTCGGACAAGACTGCCATCCTGCCACCAGTGCCGTTTACTCTCACGGATAAATCTCTGGTGGCGACGGCATCCAGCGATGGGCGTCTGTTGTTGTTCCTATTTAACGAACTGAAACATCTGTCCGGCGGTGGTAAAGGCGTCATCCTGATGGGGCTGGCCGAAGGCGTAGAACTGGCGGCGGCAGCCGTCATCAACCAGCCCGACATGAAAGTCATCGGCATAAAAGGCGCTCGGGAGCAGGTCATCCGGCTGAACGGAGCTGCGCTGCATGCTTATTTCGGCAAGCGCACTCGTGGAGGGAAGCAATTGCCTACCAAGATAAATCCGAGTCGGATTGAATAGTCAAATAACCAACTGCGATGGCTGCCCCCGCGGCCATCGCAGTTGATTTAAATTCAACCATTAACAACTTCCGGCTCACGACCATTTCCAGAAATGAATCCGGCCAGCAAACTGAACAGGACTTCGCTATTAAATGGTTTATTCAGGAATGCATT
>JBBQXA010000042.1:0-18896 GCA_038210095.1 Burkholderiales bacterium | reverse complement strand
CGCTCGACCTTGCCTGTCAGCGACGCGTGCGGTTGTGAGCGCAATGCGATCTGTGCGGATTGCCCTGCACGGATCAACCCGGATTGTTTTTGGTCGATGCGGGTTCTGACCCACAGGCTAGACGGATCGATTATCTTGAGGATGGTTTGACCGGATGCCACGGTTGTGCCTGGCTCGGCCAGTCGGTCGGCGACAATGCCATCGACCGGACTTACCAGGCGGATTTGCGCGCGTTGTTTTGCGATGCCGCGAGCATCAGCGCGGCTTTTTGTTTGATCCTGACGGGCAGCCGCCAGCGAGGCGTTTGCGGCTTCCTCTGCAGCTTGCGCGGCATTTTTATCGTGCAATTTTCCGCTTAACATTTCCTGACTGACGTAGCCTGCGGCGCGCAATTCAAAATAACGTCGATAGGTCGCATTCGCCATGCTGGCGCGACTCTTCGTCTCGTTCAGCTGTGCCTGTGCCATCTGCACGGCATAGCCTGCACGTTCCGATGTGCGCTGGCTGCTGATGAGCCGCTCATCCAGATCAACTGGATCCATCTCGGCCAACAGTTGTCCTGCGCTGACCTGAGCACCCTGGTCGACCAGGATGCGACTGATCCGGCCTGTTAGCGTGGGTGCCAGGTTGTAGCTGCGCTTTGCCTCTACCACACCGATGCCAAAGACCTGATTGCTTAACGTGCCTGATCTGGCCTGATCTGTGGTGACCTTTATCGCAGACAATGGTCCCTGAGTCATTGCAAACCACAGGATCGCGGCTATCGACGCGAACACTATTAAACTAATTTTGTGCTTTGTCATTGAGGGGGAAACCTTCAGTAAGTAATTGGACACTATCTTAAGGCTGTATACTAACTGATGTAAATCAGGATAGTCTGTGATGAAAGTCACTGACTGTTAAATTCACCGCTGGCGGATAAATCGGGTTTGTCAATTCATGCATTGCGCATGCCTGCACCCATCACAGATATCTTCTCGGCACATAATGACCGTCTGTTTAACACTGAAGACAGTTATTTGAGCACTATATTCTCGATACGATGGCGGGCTCCTACGGACACGAAGGAGCACATTCCACCTGGCCACGAACAGGAAGCCTGATGACGGGAGGTGAACGTCGCATTAGGCCGACCACCGAACATTACCGGTCAGATCAAGACTGAACGACTACCATTAACTGGACACTTAAGGCCCACCCACCCTACTTGACATCACGCTGACTACGGACTTCCTGCTCGGACTGATCCGCGACATACGCCGCAAATTTGCTCTCATGGTCATAACCCCGTGCACAGGTAAATTTGGCCTGCACATCAATCTGAGCGCACTTCAGATCAATCTCGACACAATCACCGAAACAGCTTGCGTACCAATGGCAAGACTCCTTATACCGGCAAGGGGTGAAGCGACTCCTTTCGCTGCGCCCGGCATCAGTCGTCATGCCCAGTCTTGCTTGAAAGTCGATACACCTTGTATTCGGCACGTTTCAAAGCCCGTTCCGGTGACTCAGGATCAAGCTCGAACACGCCTTCAACATAAACCAAATCAATCTCAAACCCCGCCGAGTACAGTTCGCTAATCTCTTCATCCACACCAATAGCCTGGTTCAACGTGGCGGCTTCTGCCGCATCTTCGATCGTCAGCAGAAAAACCTTGGCACTTTTAGGCACCAGCAGAGTTAATTTTTCAACATAAAGGCTACGGATATCTTCCGGCAAGGCGGTCAATGCTGCACGGTCATACACCGTATCAAATAGCCCTAAATCAGTCTTGCCAAGGGCGAAATAATCTCCGCACAGGATACTGAGTTGACCATGTTTCCACAGGGTAAACTGCCCCACCTGCTGCTTAACCGGTTGCAGATTGTTTTCACGAAAAAAGTCTGCAACCGCAATCGGACTCAGTTCAACGCCGATGACTTCGTGACCCTGCTGGGCCAGCCAGATCATGTCCAGACTCTTGCCACAGAGCGGAACGAAGACTCGGCTACCTTGGACCAACTCTAGGCTGGACCAGAATTTACTCAGTAATGGATTGACTGCCGCCTGATGAAAATCACTGCGCTGATCTCGCCAATATTGCATCCACAGGTGGTTATCACGATTGCTATGAACAGTCTCGTCACCCGCAATAGCGGTGCACTTCGGCGCGGAAATCAAAGCGCTTCGCGCCGATGGCTGACTTTCTTTTCAAGCTTATCCGCAACATAAGCAGCGAACTCGCCGACGTTGTCATAACCCTGTGCGCAGACGAACTCGGCCAAAGCATCGATCATTGCGCGCGTCTGTTCGATCTCGCCAAAGCCACGGTTACAGGTCAGGCAGCGACTGCCGTCGTCGCGACAGGTAGTCTTGCCCTTGCACGGGGTGAAGCGATTCACGCAGGTTGACCTGCGGCATCGAATAGCAACATCAAAATTTCACCGTCGATATCGGTAATCTCCGCACTGCTCAGCTTGCCGTTGTCGTGGTAGCGGTAACGGTGGGTCAGTTCGACTTCGCCATAGGCGAGCTTATCGAAGCCGGTCAGTTGCCCGACTTCATTGAAGTCACCACAAAAATAGGTGTTGCGGTTCTGGATCTCTGGCGCGCCCAGTTCGTTGACCAGTTTGAACGGCAGTTTGATGCCACTGTAGGTCACGAAGTAGCGGGACGTACCCCGCACTTCTGCTTGGTCGTCCCCCATAATTAGGCTCGCAGCAGCGCTTTGGCCATGCGCTCGGAAAGTTGATCGGCAGTGAATTGCGGCTCATTAGGCGGATACAGTTCGTCCTCAATGAAATCGAACCCGCTGTCTTTTGCCAGCGTGAGCAGTTCGCGCACCTTCTGACAGGCCTGCAACTTTTCTTTCAGTTCTGGTACGGCTCTAGCCTGATCGGAGAAGCCCTTGATATCTTTGATTGCCATGTTTGTCTCTCTATTTTGGAGTAAGTGAAACAACGGGACATGCGACATCCCGTGAATGTCGGTCGATTGTCGGAAATATCGGCCTTATACAGCCAAGTGCAAATTCCGTGCCTGAGTGGTCGAATCAGAGTCCATCGGCAACAATTCTCTCAAACTCCTGCACAGGAACAGGCTTGCCGAACAGATAGCCCTGGTATCGGTTGCAGCCGTACTGGCGCAAAAAAGCCAGTTGATCATCCGTCTCTACTCCTTCGGCAATCACCCCGAGTCCGAAGTTATTGGCAATATTGATAATGGTGCGGACCATTACGGCATTGCCCTTGTCGGCTGACAGATTGTGTACAAATGACTGGTCAATCTTGATCTGCTCCAACGGCAAACGTTTCAGGTAAGCCAGCGACGAGTAGCCGGTTCCAAAGTCATCCATCGCAAAACGGATACCGATGGCACGCAGTTCATGCATTTTTTCGATGGCATCTTCGACGTCATCCAGAATAAAGCTCTCGGTCAATTCAAGCTTCAATCGTGAAGCCCGAATTCCGCTCAGATCAACAGCCTCTTTCACCTGTTCGACAAACCAGGGTTGGCTCAATTGCCGCGGACTGACGTTGATCGACAATACAATTTCGCGCATCGCGGGTTCCATCTCCCAGCATTTCAGCTGGGCACAGGCCTGCTTGATCACCCAGTCGCCGATCGGAAGAATCATGCCCGTTTCTTCTGCCAGCGGAATGAATTGCGCCGGCGAAACCATCCCCTTGCGCGGATGCTGCCAACGTATCAGCGCTTCTGCGCCGACAATACGGTTCGAATCGTCCACCTGCATCTGGTAGAACAACTCCAACTGACCGAGCCTGATTGACGCACGCAAATCCCTCTCCATTTCGGCACGAAGCTCCATCTCTACCTGCATGACAGGATCAAAGAAGCACACCATGTTTCGTCCGGAGGACTTCGCCTGATACATGGCCAGATCCGCCTGTTTCAACACCTCCTCAATATTATTCTGTTGGCCCCGGAACAAACTCACCCCGATACTGGGTGAGCTGAAGTGTTCAAACGAGTTCAGTTGATAGAGCTTACTCAATTCACTGCGTATCTTTTCGGCGATCATCTCCGCCTGATTGGCGGCCTCCTGCTGGGAGTTGCTCAGTGACTCAAGTGCGACGACAAACTCATCCCCGCCCAGACGCGCCACGGTATCACCCTCGCGCACATTACGCATCAGTCGGCGCGCCACCTCCTTCAGCAACAAATCACCGACGTCGTGTCCCTGCGTGTCGTTCAGCGTCTTGAAGTTATCCAGATCGATGAACATCACGGCACCATAATTACCACTCCGTGCGCTGATGGCCATACTCTGCAACAAACGCTCATGTAGCAACCGCCGATTCGGCAGCTGTGTCAGCACATCATAAAAAGCAAGGCGGTGGCTCGCTTCCTCGGACTCTTTGCGCCGGGTGATGTCTTGCACCATGAACAATACGACGTTTTCCTCACCCATATTTGCCAGCGAAATGTCGGCCAAAAAGGAGCAACTTCGGCCACTGATGATGCGATCGAAGCTATGTTCGTTGCAATGCTTGCCACTGGCCATGACTTGGGCGACCTTGCCGTCCAACTCGGGAACATTGAGATAGCGTCCCAACGTCCGGTTCTGCCAGGAGGAATCGTCCGACAACTCGAACATCGTCAGAACCGCGTTGTTCACCAATCGGATATTTCCCCGCGCATCCAGCACGATGAAACCAATGGGCATATTGCTGACGATCTGTTCGGTATAACTGCGCGCCAGCACCAGCGCCCGGTTCTCGGCATGGAAATAGGTATCCAGCGCCAGTCCCATGTCGAAAAAAACCACCTTCAACAAGGCTCGAAAGCCCTCCACGATTTGTGCTGGATCATCAGCATGGTGCTCCAGCACCAACGGCATCACTTCGCTCAGATACTTGCAATACGCACTCATATACCATTTCGGCGTCAGGCCGACACGCTGGTGCACGACACCGATATGGAGGCGATTCTCGACATAGGCTAGGTCGTAATGACCTTCGGTCAACTGACTGAAATAATTCATCTGCGCCGACTTCAGACGAGCCAGTTTGGCTTCATCGCCGAGCAGCGGACGAATCTCGGGAAAGCGCAGCAAGTGCTCGTAGAATGCCTCAATCAAATATTCACGGTGACCGCCCAGCATGCCATGCAGGGACTGTAGCTGATGGATATCAGCTGCCTCGAACGACAGGAAATCGCGACGCTGGGTAATCTCAGTCGCGTCGATACCAATCTCGTTCATCAGGGACGATGTGCCTTTCATGTTCATATCTGCTTCACCCGGATGTTCAATGTCTGAATACGATAGGCGATCTGCCGTGGAGTCATGTCTAGCAATCGCGCGGCCTTGGCCTGCACCCAGCCAGCCTGCTCCAGCGCCGCAATGACGCGCTCACGCTCGTCAAGTTCAGGATTATCCAGATCGACGTTCTGGATAACGCCCCGACTGGTCGATATCTTTTCGTCGATGCCGGTCAGCAGCACCGCATCGCGATCTATGGTGTCGCCCTCGGTCATCACCGAAGCCCGCTCCAGAGAATTTTCCATTTCACGCACGTTGCCCGGCCAGTTGTGATGCATCAATACGCGTAAAGCCGCCTCTGTCAGGCTTAGATTCCGTCCCTGCTTGCTGCTGATCTTCTCCACCAGAAAACGGGCTATCTCCGGAATGTCTTCCATGCGATCGCGTAGCGGCGGCAAATAGATCGGCATCACGTTGAGGCGGTAATACAAGTCTTCGCGGAAGCGCCCTTTTTCGACCTCGAATTCGAGATCACGATGGGTCGCCGCGATGACCCGCACATCGACCTTAATCGTCCGCGTGCCACCGACCCGCTCCAGCTCGCCTTCCTGCAACACGCGTAACAGTTTGGCCTGAAAGGAAGCGGATATTTCGCCGATCTCGTCAAGAAATACCGTACCGCCCTCGGCTTGTTCGAACCGCCCCTTGCGTTGCGCCACCGCTCCGGTAAACGCCCCTTTCTCATGGCCGAACAATTCCGATTCCAGCAAGGTCTCCGGCAAAGCCGCACAGTTAAGTTTGACGAACGAACCACGTGCACGCGGTGAGTTGTAATGAATGGCATTGGCAATCAGCTCCTTGCCGGTACCCGTCTCGCCGCGGATTAGCACCGTGGTATTCCATTTCGCTACCAGCCGCACCTGCTCGAATATCTTCCGCATCGGCTGGCTGTGGCCAATGATATTATCGAAGCCATATTGGCCGCGTACTCTACGACGCAGCACATCGCGCTCCTCGACAATTTCCAGCTTTTCCTGCGCCACGTCCTGGGACAACCGTACGCTCTGACCGATCAGATTCGCCACCATCTCCAAGAAGCGCTCATATTCGTTCAGCAATATCTCATCGCCAAGGGCAGGTTGTGCGGCCAGCACCCCAACCACTTTTTTTCCGAGACGGATCGGCACACCGACGAACGCTCCCATGGGGTTATATATCCCCAGACGGCTAAGAAAACGCGGCTCATCCATGATGCGTTCGACCACGATACTGTTACCGGTCTTAAGAATGTTGCCAACGACGCCCTCGCCGGGCAAATAACTAACCTCCTCGGTAACCGTATCGGAAACGCCATACACCAGCGACACCTGCAGTTCTCCGGTGACCGGATGCATGAGACTAACCATGCCGCGCTCCAGTCCGATTCCGTCATGCAGCGCATGCAGCAAACCATCCAGCGTCTGCTTTAAGTTCAACGAACGCGACAACACACGGCTCACCTGATACAGCGTCTCCAGCTCGGCACGTAACATTTCAAGCTCCAGATCAGACCAGCCTTCCATCAGCGCATTGGACTCATGTAGTTCAGCCATGATGCTCTCCTCTCGCGCAAGGTAGTTGCACACGTACCCGGCAGCCGCGGTGATACCCGGGATCGATATCGATGGTGCCACCGTGGCTGGTCACGACATCTTGCGCCATCGCCAACCCCAGACCGGGATGCTTGCCCGCCGCCCCCCGGGTCGTGAAGAACGGCTGGAATACCTTGTAGCGCAGGTCGTCGGCAATGCCAGGGCCGCTATCCTCAAACTGCAACTCGACACAATCGGGAAGAACCAGAACCGCGATACGCAATTCACGACGCCCACCGCGCAACTCGTTAATGGCATCCACCGCATTGGTAATGAGTTGCTTGAACAGATTGGACAGCTGCGCCGGATGACCGGATATTTCGGGAGCGATATTCGCGGGATGCCACTCCACCACGATGCCGGCTCCCAGCAGTTCCGGCGTAACAATTTTGAGCACATCCGCCAACACCTCATTCAGGTTGAGTTTGCGCTTCACCATCTCGTCTTCGTGAGGCATACAGGCACGCAAGGTATCCAACGCTTCGCGACTGCGCTGCATGGACTCCTCCAGTGCGCTGCTGGCTGGCAATGCGCTATCCGGTCCGACCTTGCGCTCTAGCATGGTCGCGACCGCGGTCAGCATATTGAGCGGACCTTCGAGTTGATACACTGCCGCCGCCAGCGTCTCGCGCAAACCTTGGATGCGCTCTTGTTCCGCCAGCAAAGCACGCAGACCATTAATGCGTATCTCCTCCTGCTGGCGCTTAAGTTCACCGATGTCCTGTATGGTCAGCAACAGGAAGTGTCGGCGTTTCGGCTCATAGAATGCATCCGCCCCCACATCCTGCTCCTCGAACCAAGAGACCGCGCAGGAGAACCAGCGTACGGCACGGTTCGGCAATTCGATGCATATCTCCCGTGCGGGGAGGTTGCGATGGCTTTCACGAGATTGCACAAACGCGTCGCCCAGTTGCGCACGCAGCGCGGTGAGAATTTTGACCGCCGGCTCTTTGCCCAGATCGGCGATCAACTTCTTGTATTCATGATTATCCAATAGCACGCGCTCGTGCTCGTCCAGCAGTACGATAGCGACCTGCGCCGCATCCACCACCGATTCGATCAGCGTCTTCTGGTTCTGCACCTGCCGCTCCAGTCGGTGCACTTCGGTCACATCGCGCTGCATGCCAAGGTAATGTGTCGTCGCCCCTTCCTCGTTTACCACCGGCGTGATGGTAACGTCCGCCAGATAACGACTGCCGTCCTTGCGCTTGTTGACCAAAAGCCCGTTCCACGGACGCTGCCGCTGTATCTGTGCCCACAGCGTTTCATACACCAGCTTGGGCGTGACTCGATAGGACAAGATGGATTCGTTATGACCGACGATCTCTTTCTGCTCATAGCCGGTGATGCGCTGAAATGCCGGATTGGCATACAGAATATTGGCGTGCGCATCGGTAATCGAGATAGCCAGCGCCGCCTGCTCTACTGCCTGGCGAAACAAATGAGCGGGCAATGCCTCTACGGTATCGGATGGCGCGTTCGGTACAACTGGTTGCTTGGCCATGATGACTCCGTTAATTAAATAGCAACTGGATAGTCAGCAATAACCATGCCTATAACTTTTACTATTTCACTCATACCCTGCAAGCATTGCCAATTGTCGCTTTTGCGACACCAATCCCCAGAATCACCCTACAACGACAAACGCTTTTGCACCCTAACAGTGCAAGCACCGCGCAATCACCTGATTATTCATGCACCATTTCGGCCAAGCAGCTCTGGCATGGCATTTGCATCTAACGGCGCAGGAGATCAACAACTATGTCCGAATACCTGCTGCTTTTTCTCGGTACCGCCCTGGTCAACAACGTGGTACTGGTCAAATTTCTCGGACTCTGTCCGTTCATGGGCGTGTCCAAGAAAATGGACGGCGCGCTTGGTATGGGCATGGCCACGACCTTTGTGCTCACCATGGCGAGCGCGGCCGGCTGGATGCTCGAACACTGGCTACTACAACCACTGGGTATCCAATATCTGCGCATCCTTGCCTTCATTCTGGCGATCGCCGCGACGGTGCAATTCACCGAAATGGCGATACGCAAGCTCAGTCCCGCGCTATATCAGGTACTCGGCATCTACCTGCCGCTGATCACCACCAACTGCGCGGTGCTGGGTGTTGCCCTGCTCAATGTGCAGGAACACAACGGTTTCATGCACAGCCTGATGTACGGCTTCGGCTCCGCACTCGGATTCACACTGGTGATGCTGCTGTTCACCGGTTTGCGCGTACGTCTGGCCATGGCTCAGGTTCCGCCTGCGTTCAGCGGTGCACCGATCGGCTTTGTGGTGGCGGGATTGCTCTCACTGGCGTTCATGGGATTCGCCGGCCTGTCCGGACACTAAAGGAGAGGATGAAATGATTTTGTCGGCCATCATCAGTTTATCCCTGTTCGGTACGGTGCTCGGTCTGCTACTCGGCCTTGCGGCCCGCTATTTCAGGGTGGAAGGCAATCCGCTGATTGCCGAGATCGAGCAACTGCTGCCCGGCTCGCAGTGCGGTCAATGCGGCTATCCGGGCTGCACCGGTGCGGCACAGGCGCTGGCTGATGGCAACGCACCCGCAACCCTTTGCCCACCCGGCGGACGCGCGCTGGCAACTGTACTGGCAGCCAAGCTCGGCATCGAGGCCGACCTGTCCGGCGTAGAAGACAGCGGCCCCAAGGTGGCTGAGATCAAGGAAGAAATTTGCATCGGTTGCACACGCTGCTTCAAGGCCTGCCCGACCGATGCCATCATGGGCGCGGCGCAACAGATTCACGTCGTGTTTCGTGAAGCCTGTATCGCCTGCGGAAAATGCGAGGCGGTCTGCCCTACCGAGTCAATAAAACTCCAGCCTGTCCCTCCAACGCTGCAATCCTGGTATTGGAACAAGCCACAGGGGAACGTGACATGACGCTGCTTGAAAAATGCTTCCCCAAACTGCGCGGCGGCGTTCACCCCGAGGGGCGCAAGGAGTTGTCAGCCGAATGTCCGATCCGGCCGATGCCTTTATCCCGGCGCCTGTACCTCCCGCTGCAACAGCATATCGGCGCGCCCGCGACAACGCTGGTCAACATCGGCGATCAGGTACTGAAAGGCCAGCTCATCGCGGCGGCACAGGGCAACGTCTCCGCACCGGTGCATGCGCCAACCTCGGGACTGATCACCGCACTCGGCGACCATGTCTCACCCCACCCTTCCGGCCTGCCGGTAGCAACCATCACACTGGAGAGTGACGGCAAGGATGAATGGATCGCGACCGAATGTTGCGACGATCCATTTACACTCGAACCCGAAGTCATCGCCGCGCGCGTCGCGGCCGCAGGCATTGTCGGTCTGGGCGGCGCGACGTTTCCGGCCGCACTCAAACTGAATCTCAGCCGCAACAGTGGCGTGCAAATACTGATCATCAACGGCGGCGAGTGCGAGCCCTATCTGACGTGCGATGACCGCATCATGCGTGAACGCGCGACTGAGATCGTCGCGGGTATCCGCCTGATCGCACTCGCCGTGGCCGCAACCAAAGTGTTGATCGGCATCGAAGACAACAAACCCGAGGCTATCGCCGCGATGCAGGCCGCGACTCACGATACCCAAGTCAGCGTGGTGGTGATGCCCAGCATGTATCCGATGGGTTCAGAAAAACAGATCATTCAAGTTCTCACTGGCAGGGAAATTCCCGCAGGCGGACGACCGGCCGATATCGGCGTGCTGGTACACAATGTTGCCACCGCCTTTGCCGTACAACAGGCGATCTTCCTTGGCAGACCGCTAATCTCCCGCCTCGTCACCATCAGCGGCGGGGCGATCAAGACCCCGTGCAATGTCGAGGCGCTGATCGGTACTCCGGTACAGGAATTGATTGACCTCGCCGGCGGCTATGCCGAACCGGTCGCACGAATGGTGCTAGGCGGCCCGATGATGGGACAACAAATCATCCGCACTGATGTGCCGGTAATCAAAGGCACCAGCGGCATACTAGCCTTGACCGCCGCCGAAATCGGGCAATCCGACAGTTCGCCCTGCATCCGCTGCTCGACCTGTGTCCGCGCCTGCCCCATCGGCCTATTGCCACTGGAAATGGCCGCGCATATCCGCGCGACCGATCTTGCCGGAGCGGTCACGCTGGGGTTACGGGATTGCATCTCCTGCGGCTCCTGCTCCTATGTCTGTCCCGCCCATATTCCGCTGGTGCACTTCTTCAACTATGCGAAAGGTGAACTGGCCGCACAGGAGCGTTCCAAGCTTAAGCAGGAAGCCACCAAAAAACTCGCCGAAGCACGCACCGAACGCATCGAGCGTATCGAGCGCGAACGTGCCGAAGCGATGGCGAAACGCAAGGCTGCGCGCGAAGCAAAAGCACGGGCCGCGCAAGAAGAAGCGGAGAAAGCAGCAGAACAGACTGCGACGGAGACGACATGAACATCCTGACCCATTCCCCCCACGCACATGCGCGAGTCTCCATCCACAAAGTGATGATCACCGTGATGGCGGCACTTGCTCCGGCCACCCTATTTTCCTTCTGGCTGTACGGCTGGCCTGCAGTCAATCTGTGGTCGGTGTCGCTGATCTCAGCCATTCTCGCCGAGGCCTTGGTGTTGCGTCTGCAAGAACGTGCCGTGCGTCCCGCGCTGATGGATGGTTCCGGCATCCTGACCGCATGGCTACTCGCCCTGTCGCTACCACCCTACGCGCCCTGGTGGATCGCTGCACTGGGCAGCGTATTCGCCGTCGTCATCGGCAAACAGATCTTCGGCGGACTGGGACAGAATGTATTCAACCCGGCGATGGCCGCACGCGTGATGCTGCTGATCTCCTTTCCGCTGGAAATAACCACCTGGGTGCCCCCCGCGCCACCAGGTTCACCCCAAGCACAGGGGATACTGGAGAGTCTGCGCATCACCTTTTTTAGCCAGCCATTGGACGGCATGGCCAGCGCCTCACTGCTAGGACATGTCAAAACGGAATTCACCCGCGGCATCGGCGTGGAGCAGGCGCTGGCAGGACACTTCGCCCCACTCGATGCACTTTGGGGCAGCCGTGCCGGCAGTCTGGGTGAAACCGCAGCCCTGCTATTACTGGTCGGCGGGCTGTTCCTGATCGCACGCCGCATTATCACCTGGCAAGCTCCTGTCGCCATGCTGCTCGGCGTCGCCATCCCAGCCCTGATCTTCAACCATATCGACGGCAACCACTACGCCGGCCCACTGCTACACCTGCTCTCCGGCGGCCTAATGCTGGGTGCATTTTTCATCATTACCGATCCGGTCACCTCGCCCAATACGCCACTGGGCCAGTTCATCTTCGGACTCGGCTGCGGGCTGCTAACCTGGATCATCCGCACCTGGGGAGCCTATCCGGAAGGCGTTGCATTCGCCGTGCTGTTGATGAATGCCTTCACCCCGCTGATCGACATGTATTTCAAACCGCGCATCTATGGACGCGACCGTAAGGGAACGGCATTGCCGGTAAACAAAGGGGCGTGATATGAAACTCGAACAACTACGCACCAAACTCGGCTATCAAGGGCTGCTGCTAGGCGGGGCGGCACTGCTCACCAGCGCCGCACTATCCTTTGCCTCGCGCGCTACCGAGGCGGATATCCGCGCCGCCGAAGAGGCCGATCTCAAGCAGTCGCTGGCCCAAGTCCTGCCGGGAAAATACGACAACGAACTGCTCAAAGATACCGTCGAGCTTGCCGAAACCGGCGGCGTAGTCACAGCCTATCGAGCTCGCCGAGCAGGCAAGGTCGAAGCGGTGGTGTATCGCGTGATCGGTTACGGCTATGCCGGTGCGATCACCTGCGTGATGGGTGTATCTCGCGAGGGAAAGATTCTTGGCGTACGGGTCATCAAGCATGCCGAGACACCCGGACTGGGCGACAAGATCGAACCGGCCAAGAGCGACTGGATACATGGATTCGACAATAAATCACTGACGGAGCCTGCTCCGGCCCGTTGGGCGGTCAAAAAAGACGGCGGCGACTTCGACCAGTTCGCCGGGGCAACCATCACGCCGCGCGCCGTGGTCAAGGCAGTCAAGGGCGGGCTGGATTTGTTCGAACGCCAAAAATCACAGTTGCTCGACGAGTCACCGACACCAGGAGCGCAACCATGAACGAAAAATTCGCGCGCATTATCCAAGACGGACTGTGGGACAACAACGTGGTATTCGCCCAGATGCTCGCACTGTGCCCGCTGCTGGCGGTGACCAGCAGCGCCACCAATGGTCTCGGCATGGGACTGGCCACGACCGCTGTGCTGGTGCTCTCCAACACCATCGTTTCCAGTGTGCGCCACCTAATCAGCCCCGAGGTGCGCATCCCCGTCTACATCGTATTGATCGCCACCCTGGTGACACTGGTGGACATGAGCCTCAACGCTTGGGCGCACGAACTGTACAAGGTGCTCGGCCTGTTCATCGCGCTGATCGTGGTGAACTGCGCCATCCTCGGCCGCGCCGAATCATTCGCCTCCAAGAACAACGTGCTCGATGCGGCACTGGATGGCTTGATGATGGGCCTGGGCTTCACCTTCGCGCTGGTGCTGATCGGCGGCGTGCGAGAGATACTGGGCAGCGGCACATTGTTCGCCAATGCTCACCTGCTGCTGGGCCCGGCCTTCGCCTTTCTGGAGACCACGCTGGTGTCCGACTACAAGGGCTTTTTGCTGATGATATTGCCGCCTGGCGGTTTCATGGCGGTGGGTTTGCTGCTGGCGGCAAAACGGGTGTTCGACCAGCGCCGCGAGGCACGCGCAACAACGGCACCTGTAGCCGAAACCTCCATCTAATCAGGAGAACTCACATGCAAGTCGGCATCGCCTATTCCGAACCCGCGCAGCAATCCTGGTTACGCATCGAAGTACCCGAAGATACGACGGTACAGCTTGCCATCGAGCAATCCGGCATCCTGAAAAAGTTTCCACACCTCGATCTAGCTGCCTGCAAGGTCGGGGTTTTTGGTAAAGTCGCCGAACTGGATGCGACACTCAAGCCAGGTGACCGTGTGGAGATCTATCGCGCCATCACCGCAGACCCGGCAACCGTGCCTCGCCGCCGCATCGAATCAGACGACGATGAATGACCGACAAGGAAAACCCATGAACATCAATAACCTATTGAGTAACGACATACTCAGCCTATCCGTACAGGACAGCATCACCACGGCCGCACAGCGACTGCTGGAACACAAGGTTTCCATCCTGCCCGTGACAGATGCGACTGGCCGCTATCTCGGCACTTTCGACATGAAGCACCTGCTCGCGTTACTGCTGCCCAAGGCCGTATTGCTTGAAGGGGGCGTGAGCGATCTCGCCTTCGTGTCCGATCCAATGGAGACTCTATGCGAACGCATGCATGAACATGGCGATCAAACGGTAGGTGAATTCATCGATAAAGAGGCGCGCACGGTACACCCCGATTCGTCCCTGATCGAAGTCGTACTGCTGCTTTACCGGGGCGAAAATGACATCCCGGTGGTGGATAAAAACAGCGGCAAGTTGCTCGGCATGGTTTCCAGTGCCGAATTGCTAACACGCGTCTGCAAAGGGGCGTAAGCATGCACGGTGAAACACAGGCCATACACACCCTGTTCGGGCTGAATCCCTTATGGCTGGCAAGCGGCATTTTCGTCGCCACTTACGCCGTCATCATCAGCGAGCGCATCAACCGCGCCATCGTCGCGCTGCTGGGTGGCGGACTGATGATTCTGTGCGGAATTCTGACGCAGGAGGCTGCGATACGCGGCATCGACTTCAACACGCTGGGACTGTTGATCGGCATGATGGTAATCGTTTCTATCACCCGAAAAAGTGGAATATTCCAGTTCGTCGCTATCTGGATAGCCAAAAAAGTGAAAGCCCATCCGGTCGGTATCTTGTTGATGATGTCGCTGGTAACCGCCGTATTCTCCGCCTTGCTCGACAACGTCACCACCGTGCTGCTGGTCACGCCAGTGATGCTGTTAATCAGTGAAGAACTGAAGGTCAAACCCTATCCCTACCTGTTTGCCATTATCTTCATGTCCAATATCGGCGGCACTGCCACGCTGATCGGTGACCCGCCCAACATCATGATCGGTTCGGCGGCCAATCTCAGCTTCAACGACTTTCTGCTCAATCTGGCTCCCATCATTCCGCTGATTGCCATCGCGACACTGCTGCCAATCTGGTGGTTCTGGCGTAAAGAGATGGTCGCGACTATGGCTGACCGCGAGCGCGTGATGCGCTTCAATGAGATTGAGGCGATCACCGACTGGAAACTACTCAAGCAGGCTGCGTTAGTATTCGCGCTGGTCATCGCCGGATTCATGCTGCACGGATTGCTGCACCTGCAACCTGCCACGGTCGCGATGTTCGGTGCGGCCATGTTGCTGTTGCTGGAGAACTTCGGCAGCGACCCGGAATTACAGGGAAAACGCGTTCATC
This sequence comes from Burkholderiales bacterium, assembly GCA_038210095.1. GTDB lineage: Bacteria > Pseudomonadota > Gammaproteobacteria > Burkholderiales > Gallionellaceae > Gallionella. Next base: position 3,656 of record JBBQXA010000042.1, on the reverse strand, counting down.
ACGCACTGACCGAAGTGGAATGGGTCACTCTGTTCTTCTTCATCGGCCTGTTCATCGCGGTGAACGGTATCGAGCAAGCGGGTCTGATCGGCGCGATGGCTGAGGGACTGCTGAGTTTCACCGGCGGAGACCTGAACACCACAGCGATCTCCATTCTGTGGGGCTCGGCCATTGCTTCGGCCTTCGTCGACAATATCCCCTTTGTCGCCACCATGATCCCGCTGATCAAATCAATGGCTCCCGCGATGGGCGGCGAACAGGCGATCATGCCGCTATGGTGGGCGCTGGCATTGGGTGCCTGTCTGGGCGGCAACGGCACACTGGTCGGCGCTTCCGCCAATCTGGTGGTCGCCGGCATCGCCGAACAGGCTGGCACACCGATTCGCTTCGTGCGCTTCCTCAAGGTTGCCTTTCCGCTGATGCTGTTGTCCATCCTCATCGCTAACGCCTATCTCTACTTCAGATATCTGTGACACGGTCGCTGGCATAAGTATTGCTTTTAGCAAGGCTCCTCATTCAATTACGACAAAAGGGAGCACCATGTTATTCGATACCTATGAACCCAAAGGCCTGCTGTTCAACATGAACTTCAAAGAAGCCGATGGAAGCTATGCCTCCTATCGCGGCGACCTCGTACTGGAACTGGGCGAAGTGGGCGATGCCCTCGGCCATCTCAAACCGCCTGTTTCCACCATCAAGAACACCGTCGTGCTGGCCGAAAACGACAAGATTAAACTGTACGTTGGCAGCTTGGATGACCTGACTTTGCTGCCGCGCATCTTTGACTACTACAAAGCTGATTTCGCCGCCGACGTGATGATGATCCTGTTCGTGGTCAACATCGCCAAGCCCTTTGTTATCGAATATGAAGGCGTCAACATCGCCTGCATCTCCATGCAGGAAGGTCTGATCTGGAACGAGCTGATCGACATTGCCGCACTGGAAAAGAGTGACTTCAAAGGCAAATCCCCCACCGGAAAAATCGTCACCGTCTATAAGGCGCTGTCCGATTACAAACCCAAGGGCGATAAGATCTCGTTCAAGGAAGCGCTCACCCGCGTGGTCGAACTCAAACGCGCAGGTCGCGGCCCGGTTTAATTCGTCGCATCACGGCCGATTGTCGGAAACAAGACAATCGGCCGCCCCCTTCAAGGAGCGATCATGTCCAGAATCGGTCTGTTCTTTTCCAGCAGTACAGGCAACACCCGGCGTATCGCCAAAGCGATTAAAAAACGTTTCGAAGGCGATACCATTGCCGACGCGCTTAACATCAACAAAGCCACGCCCGAACTATTCTCCAGCTATTCCTATCTCATCCTCGGTAGCTCCACGCTGGGTGCGGGCGCGCTGCCCGGACTATCCACCGACTGCATGGGGGGCGGCTGGGAGGAGTTTCTGCCGCAGATCGAACATCTCGATTTTAATGGCAAGACCATCGCCCTGTTCGGTCTGGGCAATCAAGACAAGTACCCGGATGAATTTCAGGATGCCATCGGCATTCTCTACGAATTTTTCAACGCCAGAGGCGCGGCATTCAGCGGCTTCTGGCCTTGCGACGATTACAGCTTCAGCGCCTCCAAGGCGCTGGTAGACGACGAATTTGTCGGTCTCGCACTGGATCATGAAAACCAGAAGCTACTCACCGACGCGCGACTGGAAACCTGGCTGAAACTGATTGCGCCGGATTTCGGCCTGCCGTTATGAACTTACCCCCGTCCATATCATGAGAAAACCTACCCTGCATCAGCGTATCAAAGCAAAAGGTCGCAGTCAGACGCTCATCATCGGCATTACCGGCTATACCGCAGAAACCTGGGCTCAGGTAAAAGCGACCGCCACCGATCCGGAATGTTTCGAAGACAGTTTCGAAAAATGGAAGGCCGTTGCCATCGCGGCGCGCAGAAAGTTCCAGCGCTCCGGCGTGCGCGCCATCGAATACCAGATCATCCCGCAGGAATTTTCCGCATGGTGTGTACAGCATGGTCTGGCGAACAACTCCAAATCCAGAGGCGAATATGTCTCCGACAGACTGACTGCGACCAGCGGCCAGCAGCCTTGAGCTCATGAACCATGATGACACGCGCTCCCCTGAACCCATGACAAACCAACTCGACTGGTCCGCTTACGAAAGGGCCGGACAGGGCGATGCCTATGCCGGGATTCCCAGCAGCGGCGGAGACTTCGCCAAGGCGGTCTCGGTGTGTATCGGTGACAAGCAGTGCCAGCGTAAACCCAAGGGGGTGATGTGTCCCAGCTTCCGCGCCACCGACGACCCCGCGCATTCGCCCGGCGAACGGGTGAAGGTACTCAAGGCCGCATTGAACGGCGAGCTGGGCGATGATGCCTTTGCCGGCAACACACTGGCACAGGCAATGGAGCTGTGCCTAGGCTGCAAGGGGTGCAAACGCGAGTGCGCCAATCAGGTGGATATGGCCGCCATCAAGATCGAATATCTCGCGCAACGCAATGCGCGACTGGGTGCGCCCATGCGCGAACGGCTGCTGGCCAGCCTGCCGAACTGGCTACAGCATCGACATGTGGTGCGCGCTCTGATCCGCTGGCGCAATCGCACACCTTGGCTGGCTCGCCTAGGCGAAAGTCTGCTAGGAATCTCGGCACAACGGCAACTACCCGAACCCGCCGCTACGGCCTATGCGACTCCCGTTAGTACGCAGATATCCAATATGCAGACAAGCGGTGACCGGGATGTATTCCTATTCGTCGACACCTTTGCCATGCATTTTGAACCGGAAATTGCCGCAGCCGCGCATCAGGTACTGACTGCCGCCGGTTACCGCGTCCAGACACTACAGCCGGGAGATGATGAACCCAACCGCGCGCTGTGCTGCGGCCGTACCTATTTGTCGTTGGGGCAAGTCGACGCGGCCCGCCATGAAGCCCGCCGCCTGCACCAAGCATTGCGGCCCGCGCTGGTCGCCGGCACTCCTGTCATTGGACTGGAACCGTCCTGCATCCTGTCCCTGCGCGACGATCACCTGAAACTCGGACTGGGCGAAGAGGCCGTCGCGCTGGCGAAGCAGGTCTATCTGTTCGAAGAATTCATCGCGCGCGAACACGACCGCAAGCGCCTTTCGCTCGACCTGAAACCGCTGCCGCCGGGCAAGACGCTGGTACACGGGCATTGCCACCAGAAGGCAGTCGGTGCGATGAAATCCTTGCGCAAGGTGCTGCGATTAATTCCTCAGTTTGAATTTGAATTCATCGAGGCAAGCTGCTGCGGCATGGCCGGCAGCTTCGGACTGGAAGCCGAACATGCCGGCATCTCGATGAAAATGGCGGAACTCGACCTGCTCCCCGCACTGCGCGCTGCGCCGGACGCCGTCATCCTCGCCAATGGCTTTTCCTGCCGCCACCAGATTCGCGAGGGCGTCAACCGCCAGCCCGTCCATGTGGCCCTGCTGCTACGCGACGCATTGAACCCGGATCAGGGTGCTTGCTGACCGGACGAATACCGCTTCCGCATCGTGCAAAAAACCTCTCCGGGCAGATCAGCCGCACTAAACAACCACCGGCTAAAGCCGGTGGGTTTGAATTACGGACTGAAAGTCCGGATACGCGTCGCCTAAACGACGCGTCCTAATCGGGTTCCATTTTGAAATCATCTGTCGGGCTAGGCTCAAAGTGATGCTCCAAAT
>JBBQXA010000041.1:0-19387 GCA_038210095.1 Burkholderiales bacterium | reverse complement strand
GTCTCGAACAGGGGAATGATGTTGATGTGCAGCTGGTCGCTGCCTTCCAGCAGGTCGACCTGTTGCAGCATCAGCGCAAGTTCCAGCATGTCACTGACCGCATCGGTTTTGGAGACGATGTGATTGGGCAATGCGGCGCGACCGAACTTCCGATGTATGTCGGCGGCAGCCAGCATGATGCGCAATTCACTCTGCGCGATATCGGAGTATTGCTCGATGTCGCCAAGCAGCGGTTTTGCTTCTTGCAATGCGCTCAGCAAAACGGTGCGGCGGTCTGCTTCGCTCAGATCCGAATAGTTCGCTTTGCCGCTGCTATGTGAGAGCAGTTCGCTGACGGTCTGTTCGTGGATTGCACTGTGCTGACGCATGTCCAGTGGCGCGAGGTGGAAGCCGAATACCTCTACCGCGCGACGCAAGTTTGCCAAGCGTCCACGCGCCAGATAGACCGCGCCATGATTGAACAGCGAGTCGATCAGTATGTCGAGGTCGGCAATAAAATCCTGCGGTGTGGCGTAGGGTTTCGCGCCGGCACCCAGCGGCGGCAGGTGTGTGATTTCGTGACCAAGTTGTTTGCTGGTGGCCGACAGGCGCGCGTAAATCAGGTTAAGTGCGCGGCGGTAAGGCTCGTCCTCGCGGGCGATGTCGGTATCCGGCGAAGCGTCGGACAGTGTATGCAAGGCGTCACTGCCATCGGTGTAGCGGTTGGACAGGCTCAGGCGGCGGCCCAGTACGTAGGTCTCATTCAGGTAGTGCTCGAATGCGAGTGCGGAATGACGCTGCACCGCATCGGTCATCACGTCATGGGTGACGAAAGGATTGCCGTCGCGGTCGCCGCCGATCCAGCTGCCGACGCGCAGTAAAGGCGGGATGCTGATATCTTCACCAAAGCGAGCTTCCAGTTGCTTTTCCAGTGTGGCGTAAAGTTCGGGAATTTCCTTGAGAAAGGTGTAGCGGTAATACTCCAGACCGTTGTCGATCTCGTCGCGCACGGACAGTTTTGCGGTGCGCAACATGCGCGTTTGCCACAGAATCAGTATGAAACGACGTAGCGCTTCTTCGTTGTCGGCTTCGTCTTCCGGCGTCATGTCCATGCGGTCGCGTTCGGACATCAGGCTGGAGATGATCAGGTGACAGTCGAGTATGCTTTTGCGCTGCACTTCGGTCGGGTGCGCGGTCAGGACGGGCGAAATCAGCGCGCTATTCAGAAAGGCTTGCAGTCTTTCCTTGCTGACGGGCTTTTGTTCCATGCGATCCAGAGCCAGCTTCAGGCTGCCGTCCTTGGGGGTGCTACCCGCTTTGAGGTGGGCACGATGGCGACGGTTGTGGTGCAGATCTTCCGCGATATTGGTCAGTTGCGAGAAGTAGCTGAAGGCGCGTACCACGAGCATGGTCTCATTGGGAGAGAGTGCATACAGCATCTTCTCCAGTTGTTCGCCGTCGCGTTCGTCTTGGGTCTTGCGAAACTGCACGGCGGCGCGGCGCACGCGTTCGACCAACTGGAATGTCTCTTCTCCCTCCTGTTCGCGTAGCGTGTCGCCGAGGATGCGGCCCAGCAGGCGCACGTCCTCGCGCAAGGGCAAATCCTTGCTGGAAATATTGGAGGGGGCAGAAATTAGGTTCATTACATTCATCATAACAATGTCGGCGCGAAAGCACGGCGCACCCTATGTTAGAATGCGCCGCGCATTAATTACAGAAAATTAGGAAAATTTTGATGAGCCCAGCTACTCAGTCTTCACCATTGCCAACTTCCCCAACACTTCCATCCCGAGTTGTAATCGCTTCGCGCGAAAGCCCATTGGCCATGTGGCAGGCTGAACATATACGGGACAGGTTGCACGCATTATACCCGCAAACCGAGGTCAGCATATTGGGCATGACCACCAAGGGCGACCAGATTCTTGATGTGTCGCTGTCGAAAATTGGCGGCAAGGGATTGTTTGTAAAGGAGCTTGAGACTGCACTGGAAGATGGTCGCGCCGACTTCGCGGTGCACTCGCTGAAAGACGTAACCATGCATATGCCCGAGGGTTTTGTGCTGACGACAATTTGTGAGCGTGAAGATCCCCACGATGCATTTGTCTCAAATAACTTTGCCAGCCTTGCCGACCTGCCCGCAGGTAGCGTGGTGGGCACCTCCAGTTTGCGTCGTGAGAGTCAATTGCGCGCGCGCTTTCCGCACCTGGAAATCGAGCCTTTGCGCGGCAACGTGCAGACGCGCTTGCGCAAGCTGGATGAGGGGCAATATGCCGCCATTATTCTCGCCGCCGCCGGGCTGAAGCGATTGGGGTTGAACGACCGCATCCGCAACATTATCTCCAGCGAGGACAGTCTGCCTGCAGTCGGTCAGGGCGCGCTGGGTATTGAGTGCCGCTCTGACCGTGCCGATGTGATTGCGCTGCTGCAACCCTTGCACCATGACGATACCGCCACCTGCGTACTGGCCGAGCGTGCGATGAGCCGGGCGCTGGCGGGAAGTTGTCAGGTGCCGCTGGGCGGGTTCGCCGAAATTCAGGGCAACAAACTGCGCATGCGCGGCTTTGTTGCGACTCCGGATGGTTCGCGCATGTTGCGTGCCGAGTACCTCGGCGAGCTGTCCGACCCGGAAGCGCTGGGCTATCGCATCGCGGACGACTTGCTTGCGCAGGGTGCGGGCGAAATCCTTGCAGCACTGAATGACTGAACAGCCTCTGCGCGGCTTGACTATCGCGGTTACTCGCCCGCGCGATCAGGCTGCGCAGCTGGCACAATGCATTACGCAGGCGGGCGGAACGCCGCTGCTGTTTCCGTTGCTTGATATCACGCCAATGACTGACGACGGCGTGTTACACGAGCAAATCTCCCGTCTGGATCAATTCAATCTGGCTATCTTCATTAGTCCCAATGCGGTGCAATATGGCATCGCGGCTGCGGGCACGGTCCTGCCGAAAAATCTAAAAATTGCCACAGTGGGACAGGGCAGCGCAAAGGCCTTGCATGCACTGGGCATGGAAAAGGTGATCATGCCCGTGGCGCGTTTCGATAGCGAGGCTCTGCTGGAGCTGCCGGAATTGCAGAATGTCGGCGGCTGGCGGGTGCTGATATTTCGCGGAGACGGCGGGCGTGAACTGCTGGGGGAGACGCTCAAGGCACGCGGCGCGACGGTGGAATATGCCGCCTGTTATCGGCGCAGCATGCCGCAGCAGGACGTCACCACGCTGTTGGCGGGGCAACCCGATGCTGTGACCGTGACCAGCAGTGAGGCGTTACGCTACCTGCGGCAGATGCTGGAGGGCAAAGACGGCTGGTGTGATATACCGCTGTTCGTGCCGCACGAGCGCATCGCCGGACTGGCCGGTCAACAGGGCTGGCAGCAGGTTGTGATAACCGGTGCGGGGGATGACGGCCTGCTGGCCGGTTTGGTAGCATGGGCGCAAAAGGAAGGTGCGAAATGAACGAGCGAACAAACTTACAGCAAGCGAGCGAGCCGGATGAGGTGAGTCATCACGCTGCGGAAAATTCGGCAGCGGACAATAGCGCGGCACGCGGCACCTCGGTGTCGGATGTATTTGCGCGGATCAGTATCACGCAGATGACGCTGGCGGTACTGGTCGCAATTTTCCTGTGGCAGTGGTTGGCGGGCCATCTCGCTATCAGTGATATGCGCAGAGAAATGGCAGAAAAAATTGCCGAAATGGACGGTACGCGCAAGGCCAATCAGATTATGTTGGAGCGTGAGCAGGATCAGGTGCGCGAATTGACGTCCAAGGTTTCTGCGCTGGAGTCGCACTATGACGAGTCGCAGAACCAGCGGGCTGCGCTGGAAGCGCTATATAACGATTTGTCTGTCAGCCGCGACGAGACGGCGCTGGCGGAAGTCGAGCAGATGTTGTTGATTGCAGGGCAGCAATTGCAACTTTCCGGCAATGTGAAGGCTGCATTGATAGCGATGCAGAGTGCCGATTCGCGTTTGCAGCGCATGGATAGGCCGGCGTTCAATGGTCTGCGCAAGACTATTGGGCAGGATATGGCCAAGTTGCGAGCATTGCCCAATGTGGATGCCGCAGGGATAGGTGATCAGCTCAATAATCTGATGGGTGTCGTGGACGAATTACCCTTGGCCTATCAGCAGCGCGTCGCTGCAGTGCAGTCCGCTCAGCCGGCGTCCGCCGGAGATGAGAGTGGATGGGAACGGTTGGTGCGTGAAATATGGCAGGATATCTGGCGATTGGTGCGTATCGAGAATACCGGCAAGGCTGAGATTCCCCTGCTTCCACCCGAGCAGGAATTCTTTCTGCGCGAGAATCTGAAAATGCGTTTTCTATCCGCGCGTTTGGCCTTGCTGTCCCGCGATGAGCCCTCTTTCAGGCAGGAATTGAAAGCGGCTCAACTCTGGATTGGGCGCTATTTCGACACGGGCTCAGTCGGGGGGGCAAAAGTCATGGCGGAGGTGCGCAAACTGGCAGTGGCGAATATCAATATCGAATTGCCTGACATTTCGTCCAGCTTGCGGGCGGTTCGCAGCTATCGGTTGACGCGCGAAAATACGATGGATCACAGCCTCCAGTCGAAGGTCGGGCAATGAAATATCTGGTCTGGATATTGCTACTGTTTGCCGCCGCCGTCGGGCTAACAATGGCATCTCACAATCCCGCTTACGTGTTGCTGGTCTACCCGCCATACCGCATCGAGGTATCGATGTTGCTGTTCATTATTCTGTTGGCGCTTGCGTTCGTGCTGGGCTATGGGCTGGTGCGTTTGCTGCATGCCGCCGTGCGACTGCCGGCCTTTGTAAAACGTTTCCGTTTGGAACGTTCGCAGGCCAAGGCGCGCGAACTGCTAGACGAGACGCTCCATGCATTCTTTGAGGGGCGCTATGCGGCGGCGGAGAAAGCTGCCGCGCGCGCGATGGAGCTGGGTGAAACCTCCGCGTTGCATCCCATCATTGCGGCGCGCTCCGCACATGAACTGCGTGAATATGAAAAGCGCGATGCCTATCTGTCTACTGTCGAGGGCGCCAGGACGGGCGACTCCACCATGCGCTTGCTGGCGACCACCAAGTTCATGCTCGATCAGCGCGATCCGCGCGGGGCGCTGAATGCCCTACAGGAGTTGCGTGATAGCGGGGTAAAAAGTCATGTCGGCGCGCTGTCGCTGGAGCTCAAGGCGCAGCAGCAAGTGGGTAATTGGGATGGCGTGTTATTGGTGCTCGGGCAGTTGGAGAAACGCGAGGCAATTGATGTGACGGTGGCAGCGCAACTGCGTCAGCAGGCCTGGCTGGAAAAGATACGTCAGCAGGAGGACATGGATGGCCTGACAGCTTGTTTGAAAGCTTTGCCTAGTGATCTGAAACGCCGTAGCAAGGTGGCGGCAACGGCCGCGCGTGAGTTAATCAGACATGGCGCATGCGCACAGGCGCAACAGTTGCTAGCCGATAGTCTGAATGCGCAGTGGGACAGCGAACTGGTCGCGCTCTACGGCGAATGTCATTCCGGAGGCGGTGAGGCGAGTGATACTATTGCGAAAATAGAGCAGGCAGAAAAATGGCTGAACCAGCACAGGCGTGATGCAGGACTGCTGCTCGCGCTGGGAAAACTGTGTTTGCATCAGGGCTTGTGGGGCAAGGCGCAAAATTATCTGGATGCCAGCATCAGCATCGCGCCGACGCACGCTGCCTATGCAGCGCTTGCCCAACTGGCCGAAAGACTGGAGAAACCGACTGAGGCCGCCAGATACTTCCACAAGGCAATGGAACTGACTGCGCGAGAAACTGAGTTGTGAAGGTGTTGTCTGTCAGAATCAAAACCGTTGTACTTCATCCGTTTTTTAGGATCCGCAGGGTTGCCCTTGGCGCGCTGGAGCTGCAGAATCGCGAGCGCTTGCGGATGCGCGACGAGATGTCGGAGACGCAGCAGTTAATTCCGTTGATTATGAAACATCGTAACGGCGAAAAATGGACTCTGGATGAACGCCGGAAAATTCAGAAGCGATTGCGGGCGATGGCTGGGCTAAGCCCTTATCTCGTGCTTTTTATTATGCCCGGCGGCCTGTTTCTGTTGCCCGCACTGGCGTGGTGGCTGGACAAGCGCAGGGAAAAGCGCCGGATGCAGATTTCTGATTTGAATTAACCTCTTCAGGGGATGGCCCGCAAGTGGCGCTCCGTTGCTGAAGAGCGCCAGCGCCCCGCGATTACTAGACCTTGGGTGTAAACGTAAAGGCATCCGAGAAGAATGCATCCTCAGGTAGTCTGCACTGGCTGGTGAAATCGCGATGGGCAGCTTCGACGACGATCGGTGAACCGCAGGCATACACTTCGTGCCCGGATAAATCAGGATAGTCATGCAGCGCAGCCTGATGGACGAACCCGACGCGGCCTTGCCAGTTGTCCTCGGGCGTTGCTTCGGATAACACGGGAGTGCACACGACGCCGTGACCTTCCCACTGCCGAGCCGTTTCCAGCATGTACAAATCCGCCAAAGTACGACCACCCCAGTAGAAGTGCATCGGACGCTTGATGCCGATCTCAAGTGCATGTTCGATGATGGCCTTGATCGGCGCAAAGCCGGTACCGCTGGCGACGAAGATGATGGGTTTGTCTGAGTCCTCGCGCAGGAAGAAGCTGCCCATTGGTCCCTTGAAGCGCAGGATATCGCGTTCCTTCATTTCGTTGAAGACGTGCTGGGTGAATGCTCCGCCCGAAATGTTGCGCACATGCAGTTCCAGCAGCTCATCATGGTGGGGAGCGTTTGCCAGCGAGAAGCAACGCGGCTTCTGATCTTTCATCAGGATTTCGACGTATTGTCCGGCGAGAAACTGCAAGCGCTCGTTGGCAGGCAACTTCAGCTTGAGCACCATCACATCTGCGGCCACTCGTTCCATTTTGTCTACACGACATGGCATGGTTTTGATCTGTATGTCCTTGGTGGCGCTGACCTCGCGGCTTTCCAGTACCAGATCGGACAATGGTTTGGCGCAGCAGAACAAGGCCATGCCGGCCTCTTTCTCGGCTTCACTCAGGGCATGAGACTGATAGTTACCGTAATCGACTTCCCCTTGCACCACCTTACCTTTGCATACGCCGCATGCGCCATCGCGGCAGCTGTAGGGGAGGTTGCAACCATGCTTCAATCCGGCCTCTAGCAGGGTTTCGTCTGCTTCGACGGAAAAGTGATGATTGCTGGGTAGTACGGTAGTTTTGAACGTCATGACGGTGTATCGAATGCTTTAAAGCGCGCATTTTAACGCATAATCACGCTATGAGACGCCTGCTGATAGCGGGATGTGGCGATATCGCGCTACGTACCCTTCCTCTTTTACTCCCCCGTTACCGGGTGTTTGCGCTGCTGCGCAATCCGGCGCGACATGCGCAATGGCGTGTGCTGGGTGCGATACCGCTGGCCGGTGATCTGGACGACAGGCACAGTCTGGCGCGCATCGCAGGGCGGTTCGATACCGTGTTGCATCTGGCGCCGCCGCCGAATAGCGGGAAAACCGACACGCGCACGCGCAACCTGCTGGCGGCACTCGCGCAACCGCCCCGGCAGTTCGTGTACATCAGCACCAGCGGAGTTTATGGTGATTGTGAAGGGGAATGGGTGAGCGAATCGCAGTCGGTTAATCCGCAAAGTGCAAGAGCGCTGCGGCGTGTGGATGCCGAGTCGCAGATACGCAAGTGGGCAAGCCATAATGGGGTGCGCGCCAGCATCCTGCGGGTGCCCGGCATCTACGCTGCCGAGCGCCTTCCGCTTGATCGGTTGCGTTCGTCGACACCCGTCATCTGTGCCGCCGAGGACGGCTACACCAACCATATCCATGCTGACGATTTGGCGCGCACTCTGGTTGCCACCTTGCAGCATGGCCGCCCAAACCGTGTCTACCATGTCAGCGACGATAGCCTGCTGAAAATGGGCGACTACTTCGATGCAGTCGCCAAAGCCCATGGATTGCCACTTCCGCCACGTATGCCACGCGAGAAAGTCGAATGCAGCGTATCGCCTATGCTATGGTCTTTCATGAACGAGTCGCGGCGACTTGATAACCGGCGTATGAAAATCGAACTCAGGGTAGTGTTGCGTTATCCAACGGTGGGAAGTTGTTTGTCAGAAATATAACAGGGGCGTATACGCTCGATTGTATCAGCGGGACGAAAGGAACGGTCATGGCTACACTACGGTCTGATTTGCGGCAAGTTATTTATGCGTTGTCCGATGCGCTCGATTTGGTCGGCATCGATGATGTGGCACATGGAAAAAGGGTGGGCATCATGGCTGCCGAGTGCGGGAAAATATTGGGCTTGAATGAGGCCGAGACGAATTTCCTGTTTGACTTGGGTATGGTGCACGACATCGGAGTTTCATCGACACAAACTCACAATCATCTGATCGACGAATTCGACTGGTCCGGCTCGCAGGATCATGCTGAAAGGGGATATGTGCTACTGCGCGATTTCGCACCCCTGTCACGTATGGCAACTCCCGTGCGTTACCATCATCTGCACTGGGATAAGCTGAACGTTCTGCCCGCCAGCGAGGTGACCGAAGCGCAGGCGTTACAGGCAAATTTGATTTTTCTCGTTGATCGCGTAGATGCAATGGCCGCGCCCTATTACGGCAGTAGTGCACTGTTCGACCATCTGGCCGAGCTTCGGTATCATATCGAAAGCAAGTCGGGAAGCTATTTCGCTCCCGTGCTGGTCAATGCCTTTCTGCAAGCCTCCGAGGCGGAGGCTTTTTGGCTCTTGCTGGAGCCGCGTTCTATCCAGAATTATCTGCAGGCCCAGCTTGCGCGGGGTGGAATTTACCACTCGACGTTCGCCGAACTGAAACAACTCTCGGTAATCTTCTCGCATATTGTCGATGCAAAAAGCCCATTTACCTCCTACCACTCGCTCGGTGTAGCTCGGTTATCCCGCTTCCTCGGTGAACTCGCGGGGGTTAGTGCTGAGAATTGTGACAAGCTCGAACTGGCGGGTTTATTGCACGATCTGGGCAAGTTGCGCGTGCCCGATGAAATACTGGACAAGCCCGGCCAGCTTGACGCACATGAGCGCATGGTCATCAATGCCCACAGTTTCGAGACCTACCAGATCCTGCGCAGCATTGACGGGTTTGAAGAAATTGCACTATGGGCGGCATACCATCACGAAGAGCCGGACGGCATGGGTTACCCGTTTCGCGTCCATGAAAAGGATCTTTCCATCGAAGCTCGTATCCTGCGTGTCGCAGATATCTTTCAGGCCCTGGCTCAGGACCGGCCTTACCGTGCGGGTTGGCCTGCCCATGAAGTGCTTGCCTTGCTGAAGGATATGGCGAGCAAGGGGAAACTCGACCTGGCCATAGTTGAACTGGTTGAAAGGAATCTCCCCCAGGCAATGGCGACGGCGTTACCCGATTCCAATCTGCTGCCGTTCGGACATGTTGCCTGAACCTAGTTCACCACTTGCGAAGATGAATCCGCCAAGTAATTTTTCAGACGAGCATGAAAACATGCTGGACCTCGCCAGAGGTCGTTCGTGTGATGGGGGCGTATCACTGCGTGACCGGAAAAAGTTTTCTACTTGACCGCGCCGAAGCAGCGTTGCAACCCCGCGGGTAAGTTAGGGCAGTAAATCTTGGTGTGTAATGCCAGCGGGAAGGCGTAGATTAACCCGTGTTCCCAGCTCGCCTGCGCCGCTCTCAATATGGATAGTGCCGTGATGTATCAGTGCTATTTCACGCACGATTGCCAGCCCCAGTCCGCAACCATCGCCCATACTTCCCGGTAGGCGGTAAAAGCGTTCGAAGATATGCTCGCGCTCCTCCTCGGGAATGCCCGGACCGCTATCTTCAACCTTGATCAGGGCAACCTGCTCATTCATCGTTACCGATACGGTGACTTTTCCCTGTGCTGGTGTATAGCGGATTGCGTTATCCAGTAAATTGGAAATAAGTTCATGCAACATTAACGCATTGCCCTGTACGGTAATTGCCTGCTGCGTCGCTTCAAATCCCAAGTCTATCTGGCGTAACAGGGCGGCAGCCACCCATTCCGCCGTGGTGTCGCGGCTGAGCTGCATCAGGTCAAGCTCCGGTAAGTTAACTTGCCTGTTGGAGCCGGCCTCAACCCGAGCCAGTGCCAGTAACTGATGTACTAGGTGGGACAATCTTTCTGTACCGGAACATATCCATCTCAGCGCATGCTGAATACGTTCCGGTTCTGTTTCACGCAAAGCCATTTCAGCCTGAGTTTGAATGCCCGCCAAGGGAGTGCGTAATTGGTGCGAAACATCGGCGGTAAATCGCTGCTGTTGTGCGATGCTGGTTTGCAAACGGAGCAGGAGGTCATTCATGGAGCGCAGCAGGGGGCGTATCTCGCGCGGCGACCCCTCAATCGGTATCGCATTCAAATCGCGGTGAGAGCGCGAATCAATGGCGTGCTGCAGCCGATCCAGGGAGGCCAGGCCCCAGCGCACACCGAAGTACACCATGCATCCTGCCAGCAGCACGATCAGTATTTGCGGCAGCATCATGGAGGTGATGATTTCATCTGCCAGATGATCACGTTTGGATTTCGTTTCTGCGACTTGAATCAGCGCGGTGCCTTGTGCGCTGGTGCCTGTCAGCGGTAAGGAAAATGCAACGACGCGAACCTCCTTGTCCCCCAGTCGGCCATCAAAATATAGATGCTCGCCGGGGGCGGGTGTCTGGGCAGGCAAGGCCAGACCGTTTTCGCCGATTATGGTCTCGCCCTGAGGGCTGGTAACCCGATAATAAACCCAGTCATCTTTGTCGTATTCGAGCAGGTCTATGGCTTTCTGCGGCATATCGACCATGACTTTTCCCTGAACCACTTCCACCTGATCGGACAAGGCCAGTGCGGTTCGGAACAACGATCTGTCATAAGCCAGATTGGAGAAATTATTGGCACGAAAATAGGAAATAGCCGCACCGATGATTAATACCGGAATGAGCAAAGCCAGCAGCCAGAGCAGCAACTGGTTGCGTAACGAATTCGCGTCAGCTCGCATCGGACTTATCCTCTTCTAGTAAATATCCCAGGCCGCGTATGGTGCGGATGTGGGCGCCGGAAAATTCCAGTTTTTTGCGCAGACGATGAATGTAGACTTCTATCGCATTGTTGCCGATGTCTTCATCCCAGTTGCACAGAGTCTCCATGATCTGCTCCTTGCTGACGACCTTGCCCTGACGTAGCAGCAAGACCTCTAGCAACGCTGTCTCGCGGGCCGACAAGTCCAGTTGTTTATCGGCATATCGCGCGAGTCGTGCCACCGGATCAAACACCAACGCGGCACAACTCAGGGATTGATGCGCCCGTCCTCGCCGGATCAGGGCACGCACACGTGCCTCCAGTTCAAACAGATTGAAAGGCTTGGTCATATAATCATCCGCACCCAAATCCAGTCCCTGTACTCTGTACTCTACGGCATCGCGAGCGGTCAGTACTAGCACGGGAGTATGCCCCCCGCGTTTGCGCAGTCGCCCCAGCACTTCAATGCCGTCCATGCCGGGCAATCCCAGATCGAGAATCGCGAGATCGTACATGTCGTCCTTGAGCATTTCATTGGCCCGCGCCCCATCGTTTACGCAATCGACTGCATGGCCCGATTGGCGTAGCGAATGGGTAAGTCCATCGGCAAGCGCGGGGTCATCCTCGACAATCAAAATTCGCATAGGTAAGGCTCAGTAAGGTTCGCGTAAGGTGAGCTGAGTATATTCACAAACAAGAGGCAAGCAGGTCGTTAACCGTTAGCCTTGAATATGATGCCACCATTTTACTTAAGGAGATAAATATGTCGAAATTGTCCGTAGCCCTGATCGCTGGTCTGTTTGCTGTTTCTGTTAACGCATTTGCTGCTGATGCTGCCAAGCCAGCTGCCAAAGCTGCTGAAGCGGCACCAACTGCCGCTGCACCTGCAGCTGAGAAGCCAGCTGCTCCAGCAGCAAAGAAGCACAGCGTTAAGCACAAAAAGGCTGAAGCAAAGGCTGCCGAAGCGGGCAAGTAATTCCTGTTTTGCAGTATTAAAGAAGGCGATGCTACGGTATCGCCTTCTTTGTATGATGCTCCGCCGCATAGGCCTAAGTACTTGCGGATGGACTGAATTTATACTCGATCAATATCTGAAGGAATAAGCATGAAAAAGATTCTGGTCGCCGTCATATCTGTTTTGTTGTTTTCGCAGTTGGTCTATGCCGAGGGCAGTGCCTGCGACAGCAAGGCCGCGGAAAAGAAACTGGCAGGCGCCGCCAAAAACAGCTTCCTGAAAAAGTGCGAACATGACGCGAAAATGGAAAGTGCGCAAGGAATATGCGAGAGCACGGCTGCAGAAAAGAAGCTTAAGGGCGCCGCGAAAAATAGCTTCGTTAAAAAATGCTTGGCTGATAGCGCCAAGTAATTTCTAACCTGTGGCAGGCAGTACTCAGACCTGATTGCTGGTCTGGATTAACTGCTTGAGCTTTTCTTTCGCAGCACCGCTGGCGATGACAGCACCAGCTTTGGTGATGCCTGCCGCCAGCGTATCGCTCAAGCCCGCCACATAAATCGCCGCACCAGCATTCATTTGAACGATGTCGCGTGCGGGACCGGGCTGATTGTCCAGTACACCCAATAACATGGCTTTTGCCTCTGCCGCATTGGTAACCTTGATGGCATCCAACGAAACACAGCTAAATCCAAAGGTTTCCGGAGTGACGGTGTATTCCTCAACCTGACCGTTTTTCAGTTCGGCCACATTGGTGGGGCCGCTGATGGTGATTTCATCCAGACCGTCGCAGCCGTTTACCACCAGCACATGGCGGCTGCCCAGGCGTTGCAGCACCCGAGCTTGTATGCCGACTAGGTCGGGATGGAATACGCCCATTACCTGATTATCGGCTCCCGCCGGATTGGTGAGCGGCCCCAGCACATTGAACATCGTGCGTATCCCCAGCTCCTTGCGTACCGGCGCGGCGTATTTCATCGCGCCATGAAAATTGGGTGCAAACATGAAGCCGATGCCGATCTCGTCTATGCTGTGGCCGACTTGCTCGGGTGTCAGATTGAGATTCACACCCAGCGCCTCCAGTACATCCGCCGATCCGCAGGTAGAAGAGACCGAACGTCCGCCATGCTTGGCCACACGTGCGCCTGCGGCAGCAACAACAAAGGCACTGGTGGTGGAAATATTGAAGGTATGCGCCGCATCGCCGCCCGTACCACAGGTGTCGACCAGATGTTCGCGCAGCGTCACCGGCACCTTGGTGGAAAATTCACGCATCACAAACGCGGCGGCGGAAATCTCTCCTATGGTTTCTTTCTTTACTCGGAGTCCGACCAGAATCGCGGCTATCATGGTCGGCGAAACTTCGCCCCCCATGATTTTGCGCATCAGCGACACCATCTCGTCGTAAAAAATCTCGCGCTGATCTATCAGTCTTACCAGCGCCTGTTGCGGAGTAATCATGGCTTCCCTTCCAGAAAGTTCTTCAGCATGTCGTGGCCGTGTTCGGTCAGGATGGACTCGGGGTGGAACTGTACGCCGTGTATCGCCAGTGTCTTGTGGCGCACGCCCATGATCTCGTTGTCGTCCGTCCATGCGGTAACTTCCAGGCAGTCGGGCAGTGTCTCGCGCTCGATCACCAGCGAGTGGTAGCGCGTCGCGGTGAAGGGATTGGGCAGGCCGGTGAACACGCTGTTGCTTTGATGGTGGATCAGCGAGGTCTTGCCGTGCATCAGCGTCTTGGCGTGGATAATCTTGCCGCCGAACGCTTGGCCTATGCTCTGATGGCCGAGGCAGACACCCAGTAGCGGAATCTTGCCTGAAAAATGTTTGATTGCCGCAACCGAAATCCCCGCCTCGTTGGGCGTGCAGGGGCCGGGCGAAATCACCAGATGCTGTGGATTCAGTTTTTCAATTTGCTCGACGGTAATCTCGTCGTTGCGGTGTACCACTACGTCCGCGCCCAGCTCGGCGAAATACTGCACCAGATTGTAGGTGAAGGAATCGTAGTTATCGATCATCAACAGCATGTTTGCTCCAGTCTTCAGTTTTTCGTTTGCAGCATGCTCAAGGCCACGGCTTCGGCAATCTTGATGCCGTCGACTGCGGCCGACAAGATGCCGCCCGCATAGCCCGCGCCTTCGCCGCTCGGATACAGGCCGTGGGTGTTGATGCTTTGCAGGTTGTCGTCATTGCGTTTAATGCGCACGGGTGAGGAGGTGCGCGTTTCAACTCCAGTCAGTATCGCGTCTTTCATGTCGAAACCCTGGATCTGTTTTGCGAACGCGGGCAGGGCCTCGCGGATCGCGGCGATGGCGTATTCGGGCAATGCGGTGGCCAGGTCGGTCAGGTGTACGCCGGGTGTGTAGGAAGGTTGCACTTCGCCAAATTGGGTCGAGGGTTTTCCTTTGAGGAAGTCTCCGACTAACTGGCCGGGGGCCTGATAGGTTTCTCCTCCCAGCACGTAGGCGCGCGATTCCAGTTGGCGCTGAAGCTCCACACCCATCAGCGGATTGTCCGGATCATTTTCATCAACCGGAAAATCTTCCGGTGTAATGCCGACGACGATGCCCGCGTTGGCGTTGCGTTCGTTACGGGAGTACTGGCTCATGCCGTTGGTGACCACCCGTCCCGGTTCGGATGTCGCCGCGACCACCGTGCCACCGGGGCACATGCAGAAGCTGTAGACCGAGCGACCATTTTCGGCGTGATGCACCAGCTTGTAATCGGCCGCGCCCAGTAGTGGATTGCCCGCGTTGCTGCCGTAGCGCGCGCGGTCGATGAGCGACTGCGGGTGCTCGATGCGAAAACCGACCGAGAAGGGTTTGGGTTCGATATAAACCCCGCGCTGGTATAGCATCTCGAAGGTGTCGCGCGCACTGTGGCCAACCGCCAGCACCAGATGATTGGTTGCAATGCGTTCGCCGTTGGCAAGCGCCACGCCACGGACCTGTCCGTTTTCGACTTCGATGTCATCCACGCGACTGTCGAAGCGTATCTCGCCACCTAGTGACTGTATGGTCGCGCGCATTTTTTCAACCATGCCGACCAGACGGAAGGTGCCGATATGCGGATGGCTCTCGTACATAATTTCTTCAGGCGCGCCAGCGGTGACGAACTCGGCCAGTACTTTGCGGCTGAGAAAACGCGGGTCTTTGATCTGGCTGTACAGCTTGCCGTCGGAGAATGTACCTGCGCCGCCCTCGCCGAACTGCACGTTGGATTCAGGATTCAACTTGCCCTGTCGCCACAATTCCCACGTGTCCTTGGTGCGCTCGCGCACGGCCTTGCCGCGCTCCAGTATCAGCGGTCGAAAACCCATCTGTGCCAGCAATAGTCCGGCGAACAGTCCTGCCGGCCCCATGCCGATGACGATAGGTCTTTCCGACAAATTTTGCGGAGCTTGTGCGACGAAATGATAGGAGGTGTCCGGTGAGATCTTTACATGCGCATCTTTGGCCAAACGCGCCAGCACCAAGGCCTCGTCACTCAGTTCGACATCCAGCGTATAGCTGAACAAGATGTGATTCTTTTTGCGCGCATCGACGCCGCGCTTGAACACGACGTAGTTCAGCAGCTCAGTCTCGGCGATATCGAGTCGCTTGAGGATAGCGCTTCGCACGTCGCCTTCGGGATGCGCTATAGGCAGTTTGATTTCGGTAAGTCGCAACATGACGATTAGCGGTGCGCCTGAGCGTCCAGACCTTCGAGCACCATCTCGGCAGCGCGCAGCACGGCACGTGCTTTGTTGCGGGTTTCCATCCATTCGCTTTCTGGCACCGAATCGGCGACGATACCCGCGCCAGCCTGCACATACAGCATGTTGTCTTTAACCACC
Source organism: Burkholderiales bacterium (assembly GCA_038210095.1). Classification (GTDB taxonomy): domain Bacteria; phylum Pseudomonadota; class Gammaproteobacteria; order Burkholderiales; family Gallionellaceae; genus Gallionella. Next base: position 3,596 of record JBBQXA010000041.1, on the reverse strand, counting down.
GCGGTACGCAACGCGATGGCGACGTCCATGTCGCCATTGAAGCCCAGATAGCCGACCGCCCCCGCGTAGATGCCGCGCTTGGAAGGTTCCAGTTCGTCGATGATTTCCATTGCGCGCACCTTGGCCGCGCCGCTCACTGTGCCTGCCGGGAACGTGGCCTTGAGCACGTCCATCGCATTCAGTCCGGGTTTAAGCGTGGCCTCGACATTGGAGACGATGTGCATCACATGCGAGTAGCGCTCGATGATCATCTTGTCGGTCAGCTTGACCGTGCCGTTCTGCGCGACGCGACCGATGTCGTTGCGGCCTAGATCGATCAACATCAGATGCTCGGCCAGCTCCTTGGGATCGGCCAACAGTTCAGTTGCGAGCTCGGCATCCTGTTGCGGAGTCTTGCCGCGTGGACGGGTTCCGGCGATGGGTCGTACGGTGACGGTATCGCCTTCCAGTCGCGCCAGTATCTCCGGTGACGAGCCGACTACATGATGGTCACCCATGTCGTAATAGAACATGTAGGGCGAGGGATTGACGCTGCGCAGTGCGCGATACAGTGACAGCGGCGATGCCGGGAAGGGCTGCGACATGCGCTGTGCAAGCACGACCTGCATGATGTCGCCGTCGTAGATGTATTGCTTTGCCCTCTCGACGGCCGCTTTGAATGCTTCCTCGCCGAATTCGGATGTTGCCTCGACGGCAGGCGCGGGCGGCGCGTAGGGGATTTCGACCGGCAAGCGCATCATGGAAATCAGTTCGCGCAGACGCTCGCGCGCCAGCGCGTAGGCGTCGTCCTCGGCCGGATCGGCATAGACGATGAAGGTGAGCTTGCCGGACAGGTTGTCGATTACCGCGAGTTGCTCGGTGAGCATCAGCAGGATGTCGGGCGTGCCCAGAACATCGGGTTTGCTGATCTTGGCCAGACGCGGTTCGATATAGCGCACCGTGTCATAGCCGAAGTAGCCCGCGAGTCCGCCGGTGTAACGCGGCAGGCCGGACAGCGGTGCGACCTTGAAACGTGCTTGATACTCGCTGATGTAGTCCAGCGGATTATCGACTTCGTGTGTGGTTACGTCGTTTTTGCGTGTCAGTGTGACCTGCTTGCCGCGTATTGAGATGCGCGTGTCAGCAGGCAGGCCAATGAAGGAATAACGCCCGAAGCGTTCGCCACCCTGCACAGATTCCAATAGATAGGAAAAGGGTTTATTGGCGAGTTTCAGATAAAGAGACAGCGGTGTATCGAGGTCGGCGAACGTTTCGGCGACTAGCGGGATGCGGTTATAGCCCTGTTGGGCCAGAGAATTAAATTCTTGCTCGGTGATCGGGGATAGCATAAAAAACCTCCAGTGTTTGTAGGTCGGGTTTCAGCCCGACTAGCGTTCATGTCGGGTTGGAACCCGACCTACGTTCAACACCATCGCCAACAGAGGAGATTATTCGGTTTCATGTTTATGCGCGCTTGAGCAAAAGCAATACGCCGGTCAGATCGGGGATGACCGCATCCACGTTCAACGTCTCGACGGGCTCGCCATGGTTGTAGCCGTAGGGTACGCAGACGATGGGGCAGCCTGCGGCGCGGGCGGCTTTGGCATCACTGAGAGAATCGCCGACCAGCAGCAGTTGCTCGATAGCGACGCCGAAAAATTTGGCCGCATGCAGCAAAGGCATAGGGTGTGGTTTCTTTTCAGGCAGCGTGTCACCCGCCAGCACGATCTCGAAATACGGTGCAAGGCCGGAGTTCTTCAGGATCGGATCGGTATAGCGCATGTCCTTGTTGGTGATACAGCCCATGCGGAAGCCCGCAGCCTTCATGGCATCCAATCCCGCGATTACGTTCTGGAAAGGTTTGCTTTCGGTGGCAAGCTTGGTGTAGTGCCGCTCGAAAATCGGCAGTGCCTGCTCGAACAGGGTAGCTTCGGGTTCGGCGTACATGTCGCCAGTCAGCGCGCGCTTGACCAGCCAGTGAATGCCGTTGCCGATGTAGCTCATTAGCAGATCTTGCGAGACGGCTGCGCGACCCATGTCGCGCAGCATGCGGTTGGCGGATTCGGCGAGTTCCGGTGCAGTGTGCAGTAGCGTGCCATCGAGGTCGATGACGATGGCCTGTACATCGAGCGGCGGTGTGAATTTAGTTTTGGGTTGCATAATCAGTGTGCTGTTTTGGCGGCAGGCTTGTCAGTTTTTTTGTCAGCATCGGTTTTGCCCGGGATGGGGGGCAGGACGATGGTGCTGGTTTCATTGGCAGGAGGCGCCGCACGGACGCGACTCTTGCCCATGGACGGATCTAGCGTGCCTTTTACGATGTCTTTGTCGGCAGCTTTCCAGCCATCCAGTATGGACGTCGGACTCTGTGTATCGTTTTCCTTCATGCAGTCTTCCGGCGGTTTGAGCGAAACGCGACAGGCGTAACCTATCGCTTCCGCATCATAGATCTTCTGCTCATATTCGCCAGTGATCCGGTCGCAGCCGACCAGCGCAATGACGGCCAACAGCAACGAGGATCGCAGGATGTGCATGGTGAAAATGATTATGCCTTGGCCAGTTCGGCGCGCAGCTCGCCGATGATGGTGTCGTAGCGGTTGGCGTCGTTTTCGTTGCGCTTGCTGAATACGGCGGAGCCGGCCACGAAAGTGTCCACGCCAGCGCGGGCAACTTCAGCGATGTTGGCCGGGCCTACGCCGCCATCGATTTCCAGACGGCAGTTGTAACCGCCCGCGTCTATCATCGCGCGTACTTTGCGTGCCTTGTCCAGCACGTGAGGAATGAATTTCTGACCGCCGAAGCCGGGGTTGACCGACATCAGCAATACCATGTCCAGTTTGGGCAGCGTCCATTCCAGCACATCCAGCGGCGTGGCCGGGTTGAATACCAGACCGGCCTTGCAGCCACTTTCCTTGATCAGGCCGATGGTGCGGTCGATGTGCTCGGAAGCTTCCGGGTGGAAAGTGATGATGGATGCACCAGCTTTGGCGAAGTCAGGAATGAGACGATCCACTGGTTTGACCATCAGGTGCACGTCGATAGGAGCAGTCACGCCATGTTTGCGCAGTGCTTCGCATACCAGTGGGCCGATCGTCAGATTAGGCACGTAATGATTGTCCATCACGTCGAAGTGCACGATATCCGCACCGGAGGCGAGAACGTTGTCGACTTCCTCGCCCAGTTTGGCGAAGTTGGCGGAAAGAATGCTCGGAGCGATTTGGTACATGGCAAGACCCTTCAGTGAGTTCAAATTCAAAGTGAGCATTCTAACCGAAACCGGGGCATGAGTTTACCTGCGGCTTGGTCAGAGTGTGCTGCGGCTGCGATGATGGTTCGTCGCAGCCCGTTTGCGCAATAGCGCGCTTAGTCAGTGTTACGTCTTGGGAAGCGGCAGTCCGGCGGCGCGGTAGAAGCTGTTCAGGTCGCTCAAATCGTTGAATACGGCCGCTGCGCCGGTGAAATCTTGGTTGCGTGTGTAGTGGTTGAGCGTGACATAAGTTTTGATGCCCGCCGCGAGGCTGGAGTGCAGGCCGTTTTCGGAATCCTCGATTGCGATGCAGTCGGCGGCGGACAGTCCCAGTTCTTTCAGCACCCAGAGGTAGATGTCGGGTGCGGGCTTC
>JBBQXA010000040.1:0-19674 GCA_038210095.1 Burkholderiales bacterium | reverse complement strand
CGGCAGAAAAAGTGCTCATGGATTCTCGCGCAAACATGCCAACCGAATTCGCCTTGAGCCAAACCCACAGCATGAGGCAGAACATCACCTCGTTGACCGGCGTGCCGGAGCGTTTCTGGAATCCGATCCGGCTGAGCAAGGACGTCATACCCACTTCCTTCCACAAATCCGCAAACAGATTATCGACCAGGCAGCTGCTGCTACGAAGAAAATCCGCCGTCAGGGCTGGCAGTGCCGATTGCTTCGTGTCATGATTCATCGTGGCTCTTTTTTTGGATTATTGGAAGCTTGCAAGGCAATCAATATTATACCAAACTCAGGGCCGCATTTACCTTGTTATTCAATAAGTTAAACAATTTAAATCGGTGATTTTAAACCCCGAAACTTTAGTTATAAGTATCTCTGGCCAAGTTCAGATAGGTAACCAACAGCATTTCCCGGTCTACCTTTGATTGCCCATATTTCGCCAGATACCAAATGGTCGAACCCAGATTTTTCTGGTTAGCCAATTGTTGCGACGCAGTCAGAATATTTTGTTTCCGTACGTCAAGATTAGTCAGAATTATTCTGGATGCCTTTATCAACGAGAGCTCGGACTGCTCCTTAAACTGGTGACCGACAGTCCAGGAGGTGGCCAGCATGAATAACAGCACCATCACCACAGCAATGGCCGTCACGCTCAGCAAAAGCTTGTTTCTTAGGCGGAGAACTTGCATATATTTATGACGTTTTCATAATTAGGCTAGCGTTTAGCCTTGTTTCCATTGCGCGTGGAATAAGAAAGAATCGGCCTGTAATCGCGGGGGGACGTCGTTATGCTGTAGTCGTACTTCTTATAATTATTCCGATCAACCATCCCCAACTTGATCAGGATAGTATGTGGCCGTTCCTTGATGCGCCCCTCCAGAAAATCCACCGTGGCATCAATGGCAAGACGAGCCTGACTCACTGCCTTAACGTCGGTTGCCGCAAGTATCTCTCCATTGGCTATCTGACCGACGATCTCCCGAGTTAGACCGTAAGCGACAATTTTTATCTTGCTTTCGAGACCGGCCATCTTGACTGGCAAGATAGCACCCGGCGCGCAACCGGTACAGCCGAGAATATAGTGCAGTTTTTTACCATGCTTGTAGATGAGCTGCTCCGCCAATAGAGACTGCCCGATCAAATCGCTATCGCCATACCTGATATCGACGATATTCACCTGAATTTCGGCCTTGCGCGCAGCTTCGCGGGTTCCTGCCACTTCACCCTGTACCCACCCGGCGTCTTTCGGGCCGGGTAGCAGCGCGATATTGATCGACTTCAACCCCCTTTGTTGCGCATCGTGGATTACCCATTCGGTCGTATCGATTCCCATTCCCTTCAACGACGAGGTCACCTTGATAGTGAGGTCGTCATTGGTACTGTCGTTCGCCAACTCGAAAACTGGAATTCCCATTGCGCGAGCCTTGGCAATAGAAGGGTTGTTTGCCGTTTGACTGATAGGTGAAATGACAATGGCATCGTATTTCGCGGCAATGACCTCATCCATCTTGCGCAACTGACCAATCAGATCGTCGTATCCATCGGCGGGGAAAATATCGAGCGACCCCCAAGCGTTTTGCTTCGCTGATCAGACCGTAGCTACAGTCCATCCAATAGGGATCCTTAATATGAGGGAACAGAAAAGCAATACGCCAGCGCTTGCTGGCGGGTTCAGCCATGTTGTAAACACCCTCAATCACGCGACCGCTGACCAATGCCTCATCCGCGGAGCTATTGCGTTGGAGTGGGGGATAAATGAAATGAACAGGTATGGGATCAAATTTTTCGGTTACAGCTACCCCTGCGCCATCAGCTACTGCCTGAGTGCTGATAGCGCTTAGCAAGAGCATCATGAAAAACCATGCTTTTCGTGAAAAATGTTTTGAACCAGCACATTGAAAGAACATATGTCGCTCTTCTTTTGGTTGCAAGGAAGTAAAACGTAAATTCCTATCGAAAAATCTATCCTGCTTATTCATATCTGAGCTAACTGTTATAAATACTAGCAGACTGTACCTGAATTCATTCCGCTATAAATTTTATGCTATCAAATTCAGAGAAATATGATTCCACAGCATGGCAAGCCCTCCGACGGTAACGCGATATCACACTGTAATACTCCCCCCGGCTCTACCCACTTGCTCAAGATGCGATTAGTATGGCGCGATGAAAATACGCTCCAAGCCCCTGCTGCGCATTGCAGCCCTGTTTCTGCTGCTGACCCTAGTCGAGACCGTCTGGCTGCATACCCTACAGCCGCTGGAACATCGCCTGTCAGACTTCTTCGTGGCCCAACAGGCGAAGAAACTGCAACCCGATCCGCAGATCGTCCTCGTCGATATCGACGATGCCAGCCTGGCCCGCATGCAGGACGTCGCCGGAAAATGGCCTTGGCCGCGCTCTGTACATGGCGAACTGGTGCAGGGTATCGCAGCCCAGAAGCCCGCCGCCATCGTGTTCGATATCTTGTTCAGCGAGCACGACCTGTATCGGCCGGAAAGCGACCGGCAGTTTAACGAGGCACTGAAAGGCGGCGACAACATTTACTTTCCATTAATACGGCGCGACCCGGTGATGGACGCCGAGGGAGCGCCCCTGACACAAATCGCGCCCATGCTGGGGATCACGCGCACGGAACGGGCCGACGTTAATGCCCGTGTTGCGCTGTTGCCGCCACTGGCAATCGATCCCCGCCACTGGCGTGGCGGCACGATCAACTTCAAGGAGGATGCCGACGGAGTGGGTCGGCGTTACCAGCTCTATACCAATGTGGGCGGCTGGCTGATTCCATCCATGCCCGCGCGGGTGGCAAGCGACCTCGGCTATCCGGTACCGCAACAGGATGACATGATTCTCGCTTGGCGCGGAAAGACCAACACCTTCACCCACATTCCCTATGCCGAGTTGTACGAGGATTTCGGGCGCGAACATCCGCAACGCCCGCAGAATGAACTCACCGGAAAGATCGTCATTATCGGTACCGCCGCCACCGGCTTGCATGACGTGCGCGTCACCCCCATCGCCAGCCTGTATCCGGGCATGGAGATACTGGCAACCGCGCTGGACAACCTAAAAAATCAGCGCACCATGCATGCCCCGCCCGCGTGGTTCGTCCCCGCCCTCTCACTCGGACTGCTGTTTGCGCTGAGCGCCGCCTTTATGCGCGGCATCAATGTACTGCGCTCCGGTCTGTGGCTAACCGCCACCTCGGCACTGCTTTTGCAACTGAGCCAGTTCGCGGTAGGGAAACTCTACCTGATACCCATACTGGCCCCCTTGCTGCTGGCCTGGGGCTACTACTTCTCCTGCGCACTGGCGGAATACCTGCGCGAGCGGCGCTCGCGGGTAGAGGCCATCCAAATGTTCAGCCGCTTCGTCAATCCGCACGTCGTCAAAGAGCTGATTGCGAGCGGTGGCCTCAAGCGCGCGGGCGAAAGCCGTCAGATCACCATACTGTTCTCCGACATACGCGGTTTCACCACCCTGTCCGAACAGCACACTCCGCAGGAAGTCGTCGAGCTACTGAATCGCTATTTCACCCTGCAAGTCGAAGTCATCTTCCGCCATGGCGGCTCACTGGACAAATTTATCGGCGATGCCATCATGGCCTTCTGGGGAGCGCCGCTGGACGACGAGCAGCATGCGCAACATGCGGTGGCTGCGGCACTGGAGATGGCCGAAGTACTGCAACGTTTCAAACAAGAGCTCGGCCACAGCGAACTCGACTTCGACGTAGGCATCGGCATCCACTCCGGCCCGGCGGTGGTCGGCCTAATCGGCTCCGAACAACGGCGCGAATACACCGCCATCGGCGACACCGTTAATCTCGCCAGCCGCATCGAAGGGCTGACCAAGGGTGTCTCCCGTATTCTGGTCTCGCGCGAGACCATGAACCTGTGTCGCGATGCATTTGACTTCCAGTCGTTCGGTTCGTATAAGGTCAAAGGCAGGGAGCAGGAAGTCGAACTATTTGCACCAAAGGAGAAGACATTATGAGATGGTTGTTTATGTTTTTACTGGCATGCAGCGTGCTTTCCACCCATGCTGGCGAAATGGCCTACACCGTGCGAGTCACCGACCTGAAGGCCAAGCCCTATACCGATGCCGCTACGCTGTCCAAACTGCCTGAAAAAAGCCACGTGGAAGTACTCGCGCGCAAGGCCAGCTGGATGCAGATTAAGCACGATGACACAACTGGCTGGGTGAAAATGCTTAGCCTGCGTTTCGGCGACGCCACCCAGCAGAAATCCGGTGATAGCGGACTAAGCGCACTTTTCAACGTCGCATCTACCGGCGGAAGCGGCAGCACCGTCTCTACCGGCGTGCGCGGACTCTCCGAAGAAAACCTGAAGAATCCAAAACCCGATCCGCAGGCAATGAAAGAATTGCAGCGTTACACCGTCAGCAAACGCGATGCGCAGAGTTTCGCGAAATCCGGCAAGCTGAGGTCGAATCAGCTCGACTACCTGTCCGCAGCGAAATAGGGAGACTGACATGAGACTCATACTGACCGCTCTGCTGTGCTGCCTTGCCGCCCCCGTAACCGCCTTCGATTTCAATCTAAACGATCTGGGCAAGACGCTGGATACGCTGAAAAAAGTAAATCAGGCTAACACCGATATAGATGAACCGAAAGAAATCGAACTGGGCAGCGGTATCGCCAGCAACCTGCTGGGAGCCGCACCACTGCTAAAAAATAACCCGGTACAGAAATATGTAAATCAGGTTGGCATGTGGCTGGCAATGCAGACCGAGCGCCCCGGCCTGCCCTGGCACTTCGCCGTGCTGGACGATAACGATGTCAACGCATTTGCCGCACCCGGCGGCTATGTATTCGTCACCAAAGGATTGCTTGCACAAATAAATAGCGAGGCAGAACTTGCCGGTGTGCTGGCACACGAGATGTCGCATATCCTGGGCCGGCACTATCTTAATGCAATCAAAAAAGGTGCTCGCACCAGCCTGCTGGCCGAGTTCGCCGGAGATGCCATGCAGCAACAAGGAGCCAATCCCGCGCTGACTAAACTGGTCAACGCAGGTACCGAAGTCTATGCGCGCGGCCTGGACAAATCAGATGAATACGAGGCCGACCGCATGGGCGTGGTAATCGCCACGCGCGCGGGCTACGATCCCTACGGCTTGCCCGCCGTGCTTCAAACCTTGCAAGGCATGAATGCGCAGGATGCCAGCCTTGCGCTGCTGTTCAAGACTCACCCCGCGCTGTCAGACAGGCTGAGTCTGCTCGACAAGATCATGTCAGGACAATTTGACGACTACGAGAACCAACCCGCCCATGGCCAGCGTTTCATGACGGTGATGGGCAAGACTGGGATACTGGTCAACCGACGTTAACGCTGTTTTTTCGCACTTCAATTCGACACGAAGGGAGTCATCATGAAACACGCACTGACACTCGCCCTGCTATGGGCCTTTTTATCCGCCTCCGCCAACGCCGCACCAGGCGAATGGTGGGAAATTACCAGCAAGACCGAAATGCCCGGCATGCCCTTCAGCATGCCCGCAACCACCACCAAAGTCTGCGTCGCCAAGGAGGCGGCCAACGATCCGCGCCAGTCCATGCAGCAGGACAAGGATTGCAAGATGACCGACCTCAAGACCTCGGGCAACAAGACCACCTGGAAAATGCGCTGCGACCGCGATGGTGAGGTGATGAATGGTACTGGTGAGTACACCAGCTTGCCCGACGGCTATCAGGGCGTAACACAGCTCAGCGGCAAGTCCGGCGGGCAGCCGATGAATATGACCAGCCACTATCGGGGCAAGCGACTCGGCACCAAGTGCGACTCGGCAGAACTGCCCCGCGCGAGCAAAAGTATGAGTAAGGATATGAAAAGTAAGGGGGCGGAAGCACCTGCTGAAAAATCATCCTCCGCTACGGGCAAGCCGGATGAATCGTCCATGGATAGCGTTAAAAAACTGAAGGGAATGTTCGGCTTTTAGCGAAAATTTCGCTGTCGTTCCCCCTTAGCGCGCAGACGATACCGCGCCGTAGTGCAGATCGGCGAACTGCTGTTGCGCGGCGCGAAACTCCTCAGCCGTCAACAATACCGGCCCGCCCGCCTGCAAGGTACGCAGGTATTGCTCGCTCAGCGTCTCGACCTCGACCGCCAGTTTAAAAGCCTCCGTCAGATTACGGCCCGCCGCGATCATGCCGTGGTTCGCCAGCAGACAGGCCCGGCGATCATACAAAGCAACCAGCGCGGCTTCCGATAGCGCTTCCGTACCGAAGGTCGCGTATGCGGAACAACGGATGCTGTCGCCGCCCGCCAGCGCGACCATGTAGTGAAACGGCGGAATGTCGCGGCGCATGCAAGCCAGCGCCGTTGCAGCCGTCGAATGGGCGTGAATCACCGCGCCAAACTCGGGGCGCTGCGTCAATATGTCGCGATGGAACATCCACTCGCTGGAAGGCTTTAGCCTGCCGCGCGTGGTCCCGTCGAAGGAAACGAACACGATATCTTCCTCGCTCATCCCTTCAGCCCCCATACCAGACGGCGTAATCAGCATGCCCTCGCCAAAGTGTGCGCTGATATTTCCGGACGAGCCCCGGTTCAGTCCCTGTGTATCCAGTTTTTTGGCGACGCGCACCAGTTCGCTGCGCAATTCGGATTCATTCATTTTGTATCTCCCCTCAATATTTGCATCGCCTCGGCATTCGCCGCCACCACGCCGCACTCGGTGATCAGTCCGGTCACCAGCCGCGCAGGTGTCACATCGAAACCGAAGTTTGCCGCGCGCGAACCGCTCGGCGTGAGTTGCACTCGGCGCACCGCGCCATCATCACACAGCCCGGCGATATGCGTCACTTCCTCGCCACCGCGTTCCTCGATAGGAATTTCCTGAACGCCATCATGCAGCGTCCAGTCTATGGTCGGCGTCGGCAGCCCAATGTAGAACGGCACATCGTTGTCGTAAGCGGAGAGCGCCTTCAGATAGGTGCCGATCTTGTTGCAAATGTCGCCGGTCGCGGTCGCACGGTCGCAGCCAACAATGGCCATATCCACCAGATCATGCTGCATCAGATGACCGCCCGCATTGTCGACGATCACCGTATGCGGTACTCCGTGCTGGTTCAGTTCCCATGCTGTCAGGCTCGCACCCTGATTGCGCGGCCGCGTCTCGTCCACCCATACATGCAACGGAATGCCCGCATCAAACGCGGCATAAATCGGCGCCAGCGCCGTGCCCCAGTCCACCGTCGCCAGCCAACCGGCGTTGCAATGCGTCAGGATATTCACCACACCGCTACGCCCTACACGCAACTTGTCCACGTGCATCGCGCGGATCAGCTCCGCACCATGCCGCCCGATAGCCGCATTGATTTCCACATCCTCGTCGGCAATACGCCCCGCCTCCTGCCAAGCCGCACCTGCCCGTTCGGCTTCCGGCAATGGCACGAGAAACGCACGCATGCGCTCCACGCCCCAGCGCAGATTCACCGCCGTCGGTCGCGCCGCCAGCAACACGCCGCAACTTGCCTCCAACGCCGCATCCGACGCGTGATGTTTCATCGACAGCGCCACGCCATAGGCCGCCGTCACCCCGATTAACGGTGCGCCGCGCACCCACATGTCGCGTATCGCCCGCTCCGCATCGCGCATAGATTCCAGTCGCACCGTAACAAACTCGTGCGGTAAGCGCGTCTGATCGATGATCCCCACCGCATAGTCGTCAGTGGGCCAGATGGTGCGATAGGATTTGCCGTTAACTTGCATAAAAATTTCTCATTGTAGGTTGGGTTGAGCATAGCGACACCCAACAAAATCATCGATGGGTATCGCGTTGCTCAACCCATCTACGTAGACTTCACTCGTTTGCAACCTGTAACAATTACCTCTTCGGGTAAGCAGGAACAAGTTTAGGTTTTACGGGAAGTTGTAGAGTCGGATACTCGGCCTGATCTTTAGATATTTTCCTTTTTGGTGCACATAAATCGTAACGTCCTTCGGGAACAGAAATTTTCCACGTTCCAACTTTTTCTGTTTCTGCATACGCAAGATCATCACAATAGAAATTGTCAGCAGCGCCCTCCAATCGAATAGCATCCCCTCCCCCATATCAAGGATTAAGTCTTTTTTGGTGCAACCAGACAACAACACAAATGTAACAACAAGCAATATTGGCAAGCCCTTCGTTTGCATTAGCACCTCCTGACACAACAAGAAACCTAACTTGGCCGCGTAGGGCAGAACACCCGAAGGGTGCAAGAACCTCTTCGAGGTAACCAACGGGCATTGTGCAAAGGTTCATGCCGCCTTCTTCAGCCGAATTTCCATCGTAATCTCCGCCGCCGCCAGCATATTGACCAGTGTGTCGATGGAGAACACGTCCACCTTGCCGCGCATCAGGTCGGAGATACGCGGCTGGGTGACACCCAGCGTCTTAGCGGCTTCGGCCTGGGTCATGCCGCTGTTGCGGACGTAGTCGGCGATGGCGCGCATCAGGTCGGCGCGCACTTTCATGTTGGCCGCTTCGCCGGGCGTGTCCTCGATGGCATCCCACACGCTGTTGAATCGTTGCTTGTTCATTTCGCACCTCGCATGAGTTCGTTATACCGTTTGCCCGCCAGCGCCAAATCCTGTGCGGAAGTCTTTTGCGTTTTCTTCTGGAAGCAATGCAGTACATAGACCGCATCCTTCAGTCTGGCGATGTAGATCACCCGGAACGCACCCGCCTCGTCCCGCACCCTGATTTCCTCCACGCCCGGCCCGATGGATTTCATCGGTTTCCAGTCGTCCGGCTCTTCGCCGTGTTGCACCTTGTCTATCTGGTATCCGGCTTCGCGACGGGCGGGAAGCGGGAAGTCGCGCAGGTCGTTCAATGCGCTACCGAGGAACTCAACCGGTTTGGGTGATGCGTGCATGCGTCAATTATACATAATCTTGTATAAACACCTAATCCCCTTCGAACTCGCACAGGGCAAACACCTTCTGCCCCATTTTCTCCAGCCTTGCCCGACCGCCGATGTCCGGCAGGTCGATGATAAAACAGCATTCGACGATCTTGCCGCCCATTTTGGTAATCAGCTTGCAGGCAGCTTCGGCGGTGCCGCCGGTGGCAATCAGGTCGTCGACCAGCAGCACGGTTTCGCCCGGCGCGATGGCATCGGTGTGGATTTCAATTCGATCTGTGCCGTATTCGAGTTCGTAGTCGTGGCCTATGGTCTCGGCGGGCAGTTTTCCTTTTTTGCGGATGGGGATGAAGCCCTTGCCCAGCGCATAGGCCAACGGTGCGCCGACGATGAAGCCGCGTGATTCTATGCCGGCGATCTTGTCGATCTTCACGTCCTTGTAGCGACGCACCAGTTCATCCACGGTGACGCGCAAACCGATGGGGTCTTTGAGTAGCGTGGTAATGTCGCGAAACATGATGCCCTGCTTGGGATAATGCGGGACGGTACGAATTCTGGATTTAATGGGCATGATTCCTCCTGATGAGTTTTGAGTATTGAGTATTGAGTGGGCAGTAGGACGCGGGAGAGGCGGCGATTTTCCCACTGACCTCCCTCCACCTCCTACCTTCTAGTCGTTAAGCAGCCGTCCCGCAACTGCTGATAATTTTTCAATCAGTGCGGGATCACGGGCTTCCGGAGCGGTGATCAGGGCATATTGCAAGGCAGTGCGGCAACCGCAATTGCATGCGCTTTCATCAACGTGTAGCGCGGGGGTAACGGCCTTGACCAGCGAACGGGCGCGGTCGGCATTCTCCGTCAGCACCTTAATGATGGCCTCCACTGTCACATGATCGTGATCGGGATGCCAGCAGTCGAAATCGGTGACCATTGCTACTGTGGCGTAACAAATCTCGGCCTCGCGCGCGAGCTTGGCTTCCGGCATGTTGGTCATGCCGATCACGTCGCACTGCCATGAGCGGTAAAGTTCCGATTCGGCCAGACTGGAAAACTGCGGGCCTTCCATCACCAGATAGGTGCCGCCGCGCGCGTAATCGATATTCATCTGTTTCGCTGCCGCTTCGAGGTGGTCACCCAGACGCTTGCACACCGGATGCGCCATGGACACATGCGCGACCAGACCTTTGCCGAAGAAGCTTTTCTCGCGCGCAAAGGTGCGATCTATAAATTGATCGACGATGACAAAGGTACCGGGCTTGAGGTGTTCGCGCAAAGAGCCGACCGCACTGACCGAAACAATATCGGTCACACCCAGTCGTTTCATCGCGTCGATGTTGGCACGAAAGTTAATCTCCGACGGTGGCAGCTTGTGCCCGCGTCCGTGGCGCGGCAGGAAGGCAATCGACTGTCCGTTGAGTTCGCCGATCAGCACGTCGTCCGACGCCTCGCCGAAGCTGGACTCCGCCTTGACCCAACGGGTGTTCTCCAGTCCCTCAATGTTATAGACGCCACTGCCCCCGATGATACCCAGCATATTTTTTTCCCTGTTTTATGTCACCACCGGCACGCGCGTTGCCAGCGCGCACAGTAACTCATAGCTGATAGTTCCGGCCGCATGTGCCACTTCCTCAACTGGCATGCCCTCGCCCCACAACGTAACCTGCGTACCTACTCCGGCTTGCGGCAGCCTGCTCAAATCCACATACAGCATATCCATCGAGACACGCCCCACGGTATTGGTGCGCTGTCCGCCCACCAGTATCGGCGTGCCATTCGGTGCATACCCGCGAGGGGTAGACCGATGGGTGCCCGGAGACTCCGGCTCCACCCATACGCTCTGTCTTGGATAGCCGTCAGCATAGCCGCAGGCGACGATACCGATACGCATGGAGTGTTCGGCACGGAACAGTGCACCATAGCCCACTTCGTCGCCCGCACGTAGATCCTGTGTGGCGATGATCCGGCTGGTCAGCGTCATCGCCGGTCGCAATCCGAGTTGCTGCGCGCTCACATCGGCAAATGGCGACGCACCATACAACATGATGCCGGGACGCACCCACTCGCCGTGGGCCTTGGGGTAGCGCAACAATGCGGCAGAGTTCGCCAGCGAACGCGCCAGACGATATTCGCCGGCCACCTCGTTGAACAGTGCCAACGGCTCGACTACTCCGCGCGCCTCGTCGGCGTTGGCAAAGTGAGTCATCAGGGTGATGTCGTGCACCGCGCCATGACGACGCAAGCGATCCATTGCACTAGCAAAGCGATCCGGCGCAAAACCCAAGCGCTGCATGCCACTGTTGGCCTTGAGCCAGACATCCAGATTGCCGCGCCCCGGATAGGCGTCCAGCATGTCTATCTGCCAGTCGCTGTGAATCACACAGGACAATTCATATTCGGCAACCAATTGCAGATCGTCGGCATCGAAGTGGCCTTCCAGCAACAGAATGGTCTGGCGATAACCCGCCTCGCGCAATCGCACCGCATCCTGAATATCCAGCAACGCGAAACCGTCAGCCGCCGATAATGCCTCGGCCACGCGCAAGAGTCCGTGACCGTATCCGTTCGCCTTGATCACCGCCATGATGCGGGAGGATGGCGCGGCGCGGCGAGCAACGCGGAGGTTGTTCTCCAGCGCGTCCTGATTGATGAGTGCTTGTATCGGGCGAGGCATGAAAAGGGACAGTAAGAGTCTTTTATAGAGCGCGAATGATAGCAGGGGCCATGCTTTCGTGATATAAAACGGACTGATAAAAACGCTCTCCGCTTAATGAATCCCGGTTTTTACATCATCCTCGCGGCGCAATCCCTTTGGCTACGGTCAGACTGCGCTGCAACCTTTAACGTGCTGCGCACCTTTGCCTACGCCGAAAGAACATGAATCGCGGTAATTACATCATTTTTGCGGCCCAGTTCTTGTTTCTACGGCCGGACTGCCCCGCAGTCCTTAACGTGCTGCGCACATTAGCCTGCGCCGAAAGAACCGGAATATGAATCGCGGCTTTTACATCATCCTTGCGGCCCAGTTCTTGTCCGCACTCGCTGACAATGCCTTGCTGTTCGCCGCTATCGCCCTGCTTGCCGAACTGAGTTCGCCGAGTTGGCACACACCGGTATTACAGGAAGCCTTCATCTTTTCCTACATCGTGCTGGCCCCGTTCGTCGGTGCCTTTGCCGACTCGCTGCCCAAAGGGCGCGTGATGTTCATCAGCAATCTGATCAAACTGCTGGGCTGTATTGCCATGCTGGTCGGCGTTCATCCGCTGCTGGCCTATGGCCTGGTTGGACTGGGTGCCGCCGCCTACTCGCCCGCGAAATACGGCATCCTCACTGAATACCTGCCACCCGACCAACTGGTCAAAGCGAACAGCTGGATGGAAGGCCTGACCGTCGCCGCCATCGTACTGGGCGCCGTAATCGGCGGCATACTCATCAGCCCTGACGTTGGCACAGCGTTATTGCAACAATTCAACGTACCGATGATCGGCTCCATCGCCAAGCTGGCGATACTGGTCATCGTGCTGCTTTATATCGTCGCGGCACTATTCAACCTCTACATTCCGCTGGTACCCATTGAGCACAAACCGTTCAGCCGCAACCCGATCTCGCTGAGCAAGGACTTCTGGCACTGTTTCAAACTGCTGTGGAAAGATCCGCTGGGACAAGTCTCTCTGGCCGTCACCACATTGTTCTGGGGCGCGGGCGCGACACTACGCTTGCTGGTGCTGGGCTGGGCCGCGGTCGCGCTTAACTACGACATCAGTGCTGCCGCCAAACTCACCGCCTGGGTCGCCATCGGTATCGCCATCGGCTCCGTGCTGGCGGCCAAATTTATCAAACTCGAACAGTCGGTAAAAGTACTGCCCGTGGGTATCGCGATGGGTGTGCTGGTGTTGCTGATGATTCCGGTGACCAACAGCACGCTGGCGATCTTGCTGTTGATCGCTATCGGTGCGATGGGCGGTTTCTTCGTGGTGCCGATGAACGCGCTGCTGCAACATCGCGGCCACCTACTGATGGGTGCGGGACGTTCTATTGCGGTGCAGAATTTCAACGAGAACCTGAGCATCTTCGCAATGCTGGGACTCTATGCCGTGATGGAAAAACTGGAGTTGAGTATCTATCTCATCATCGTGGTATTCGGCCTGTTACTGGCTGGAATCATGACTGCGCTATACAAAAAACACGGGCACGACAAATACATCTGAAGTGGCGAGTGGCGAGGGGTCAGTAGCCGCCAGCGGATTACCACTTACCACCGAACGTAACGGTCGCTGCTTCAGCTGCGGTTACCGCACGACCCACCCCTTGCGGGTGCGCCACTCACCAGCAGCTGCCAAATCAGCTCAAACCACCCAGTAGCTTCTCGAACTCCTTGATCGGCACCGGCTTGCTGAACAGATAGCCCTGATAGGCTGCGCATCCGTGTATCTTCAGGAACATATGCTGCACTTCAGTTTCCACCCCTTCGGCGACGACATCCAATCCGAAGTTCTGCGCCAGATCAATGATGGCGCGCACCATCACCGCATCATTGCTGTCGGTAGCGATGTCGCGCACGAAACTCTGATCGATCTTGATCTGGTCTAGCGGCAGTCGCTTCAGATAGGACAGTGACGAATAGCCAGTGCCGAAGTCATCCATCGACAGCTTGACTCCGAGCTTCTTCAAAGCATTCATCTTCGCCACCACATCACCGACATCGTTCATCACCACACTCTCGGTCAGTTCAATTTTCAACCGCGCAGCGTCCACACCGTGATGCGCCAATATGCCGGCAACCTGCTCGACGAAATTTGGCTGAAGGAATTGTGCCGCACTGACATTGACCGCAATACTCAATTCGCGGGTAATCTTATAATGCCCCCACAGCGCCAACTGGCGAATGCCTTGCTCCAACACCCAGGTGCCAATATCCAGAATCAATGAGCTTTCCTCGGCGATAGGAATGAACTGCGCCGGCGAAACCAAGCCGCGTAACGGGTGCTGCCAGCGTATCAACGCTTCCGCACCGAGCGGACGGAAGTCCTTATCCACCTGAATCTGGTAGAACAACTCCAGCTCTCCGTTGGCTATCGCCCCCCGCAGGTCTGATTCAAGATGCGCACGCGTTTCGACTGCCTGTTGCATATGCGGATCAAAGAAGCGCACTGCGTTGCGTCCCGATTCCTTGGCCTTATACATCGCCATATCGGCCTGTTTAAGCAGGGTGTCGACCGTCTCCGTATCACCCCGGTACAAGCTCACGCCGATGCTCGGAGAGCTATGATGAACACTATCCTTCAATTGATAAGGCATTGCCAGCGAGTCCCGAATTTTTTCGGCGATGCCCGCGATTCTGCGGGAAACCTCATCAAGGTCATGGCCGGCTTCCTCAATCAATACCACGAATTCATCGCCACCGAGCCGAGCCACGGTATCCACCTCGCGCACACAGTCCGTGATACGCGCCGCCACTTCAATCAGCATCAGGTCACCATAGTCATGGCCCAGCGTATCGTTCAGTAATTTGAACCGATCCATATCAAGGAACAGCAGCGCGCCGCAAGACTGGCTGCGCGCCGACAAGGCCAGTGCCTGATGGAAGCGATCAAGCAGCAGGCGGCGGTTCGGCAACTGGGTTAGCGCATCGTAAAAGGCCAGATGCCGAATCTCTTCCTCGGCCTGCTTGCGATCGCTGATATCACTGAAGATGGCAACATATTCAGTAACTGCCCCCTGCCCGTTTTTTACCGCAGTGATCGTTAACCACTTCGGATAGACTTGCCCGGACTTGCGCCTATCCCACATTTCACCGCTCCAGGAGCCCTGATCAAGCAAGTGCTGCCACATCTCTTCATAGAACAACTTACCCTGACGACCCGAACTCAGGATGCGCGGATTCTGCCCCCGCACCTCTTCGCCGCGATAGCCCGTGGTTTCTTCGAAGGCCCGGTTGACGCGCAGAATATTGGCATTGGCATCGGTGATCATGATCGCCTCGTGCGTTTCGAACGTTGCGGCCGCAATACGCAACTGATCTTCCGCAAATTTCTGCTGGGTGATGTCCTGCACCGCCCCGACCGAGCGCAACGGCTTGCCGGATGCACCGAAATCACTACTGCAATGTTCGCGCACCCACTTGATGCGCCCGTCAGGCATGAGCAGACGATGCTCAATGTCATAGGTCAAATGATCCTGCAAGGACCGCGCATAGGCCTGGTTAACCGCATCCCTGTCGTCGGGATGAATTGCAGCCAGAAAACGTTCGTAGCTGGGCTGAAATTGTTCCGGATCAAGTTCAAAGATACGGTATATCTCGTCGGACCAGGACAACTCGCCCCGAACCAAATCCAGCTCCCAGCTGCCCAATTTCCCGAGATGCTGCGCCTCATTCAACAATTCCTGATTGTGCAGCAACTGCTGCTGTACCCGATGGCTATCCGTGACATCTATACCCGAGCTAAGGATGCCTGAAATGTGGCCATCCTCCCCGGTCAGAAAAGTGCTTTGCCACGCAATCAAGCGCCGACTTCCATCCCGACACAACACTTGATTCTCGAAATGACTCACCGAGGCCAGATCGCCATCCATCAATTTCAGGAACACCGGATATACCGACTCAAACCCCTCTGGCTGGGGCAAACAGGTGGAAAACCAGTGTTTTCCGATCAGTTCCTCTGCGGAATAACCCAACAGGCGTTGCGCGCTCGGATTGATCATGCGGATACTGCCCTGAGTATCAAGCACGACGACCATCACCTGCACCGTATCAAGATAGCGCTGCATGTTGTCGCGTTCCTGGCGCAGAGCCTGCTGATGTAATTTTCTCGCGCTAATATCTGTCATCACCATGGCAAACGCGTAAGACTCTCCGTTGGTATCTTTCACGACAAACATCTCGTTCTGTACAGTATGATTTTTCCCGAGGCTATCCGATATCTGCAGCTCGCCGCTCCAGCTTTCCTGCTGCCGCATTTCACCGGTGATGCGCGCCACATCCTCCGCGGCGTAGTAGTCGTGAATATTGCAATTTTTGTACTCATCCAGACTGAACGCCAACAAACTGAACAGCGCGGTGTTTCCGTATATCAAACTCCCATCCAACTTGGTCATCGCCATGGCATTACTGGATGCATCCATGAAACGCTTGTACAACAGGAGCTCGCTATTACTGTTCGCCAGTTCGATTTCGGAACGCATGCGTTCGGTAACTTCCTCCTGCAATTGTTCATTCGTCACACTCAGTTCGCGGGTGCGCTCTTCAATACGCTCTTCCTGAAACAGGTATAGATTCTTCAGCTTGTCCGCCATGCGGTTAAAGGTGTTCGCCAATGTCGCGATTTCATCGCCACCCGCAATCTCTACCCGGGTATTCAAGTCACCTTCGGCTATCCGGTCAGCAGCCTTTCCAAACCGTTGTAGCTTGCCGACCAGATCTCGCCCCCAATTTAGCGCGAAGAATCCCGCAACCAGCGCCAACCCCAGCAACGTCTTCATCAACAAAATACGTTGGCGATGGATGGAGGCAAAGGCCTCATCGGTATCCATCTTGACCACCATGCCCCAGCGCAACTCAGGCAGATAGCGCCAGGCCGCAATCACCTCGCGGCCGCTGTAATCGATTTCGACACCACTGCCGCGCAGCCCTTTAAGCGCGTTCAACAAGGGAATCGCAGAGGAACCCAGGTCAACCTTGCGCTGCAGCGCGGCTTGCGGATCATGGCGCAGTGGTGCGACAAACAAAGCAGAGTTGCCGTCTATCAGTCTGCCCAGCACGGTTTCGCCGGTCTTTCCCAAACCATTCACATCCATAGCCACGTGATACACATTGGCGGTATCAAGTTGCAGAGCAACCACGCCCAATAAAACGCCATCGAAGACAATGGGAGCGGTAACAAAGGCGGCAGCAGCATTACCGGAAGGCGCGTAGCTGTCAAAATCGGAAATACTGGGCTCCAGCGTCATCCGGGTCTCGTTGAACGCATTCGCCAACTGCGACTCGCGATAGGTTCCGCTGAGCAGATTGGTGGCGAAGTCCGCTTCATGCTTGCTGGTATAAATGATCTCGCCCTGCGGGGTGATCAGAAAAGCATCGTAGAACAAGCCTCGTTCTTCGGTGAAGGCGGAAAACAAACGGCGCGAAGACTGCTCCTCCTGTAAATATTCCGGCGTATCCACCCCCATCTCCGAATATATCCGGGGTAGCGTTTTCATGAGGCGTCGAACATCGCTATCCTGAGCCAGAATGCGCACATCATGCACTCGCTCGAACAGGTAATCCCGAATTTGCATCGCCTTGCGATCCGCCTGATTCGACAAGTCGCGCAATACTTGTTGTTTCAACGCTATCTCATTTTCCCGCAAGTTCAATAAACCGAACAGCAGCAGCGGTATCAGGGAAATTACGACAAACCAGAGCAGGAAACGTCGAGTGAGCGAGGTCAGCATCATTGTTCCTCCTTGCTCGCGTGCGACCACAGAGATCGATTTCGATAAAACTGGAAAGGAGCGGGCTGAACTGCATTGCGCGCTTGCCAGACCACATCAAACTGCCCGTCCGCTCTCGCCCTGCCGATACGCACCCTTTTCCACAGATGCATCGTGATGGGATCGACAGAGATTATTCCTTCGGGAGCCGGCATACTCAGCAGGGCAAGCTGGGGCCTCACCAGTACCGGGTCGGTACTGTCCAATTCCCGCGCGGCATCCAGCCACAATTTGACACCGATATAACTCGCCTCCATTGGGTCGTCCAGCACCCTCCCTGCACCGAAACGCTGCTTGAATCGGGTCACAAACGCCGTGTTGACCTCGTTGTCCAATGATTGAAAATAAGCCCATGCCGCATAGTGACCGGCAGCAATCTCCGGCGCCATCTCCGCCAGCTCCACTTCACCGATACTGGTGGAGAATACGGGCAAGTTTTTCGCACTGATACCGGCCTCATGCAGTGCACTAAAAAAAGCCCGATTGCTCCCGCCATTCAGCGTGCTCAACACGAAATCCGGTTGCTGCACAGCGATATCCTGCAAGACCTGCGACATGTCACTTGCACCCAGTGCCAGATAGCGTTCACCACTCACTTGGCCGCCCTGTGCTTTTACGATGTCATTGACCAGCGTGTTTGCGACCCGGGGGAAAATATAATCGGAACCGAGCAGGTATACGCGCTTCCCCATATTCTGTAGCGCCCATAACACCATGGGCGTAATTTGCTGGTTGGGTACCGCACCGGTATAGACGATGTTCAGGGACTGCTCCAGTCCCTCATACTGCAAAGGGTAAAACAACAGATGATGGTGTTTTTCGACCACCGGCTTGACCGCTTTGCGACAGCTTGAAGTCCAGCAACCAAACAGGGCCTGCACATCCTCATGGGTAATCAGACGCTCGGCTTCGCCGGCACAAAATCCGGCATCGGAACGGCAATCCACCACCACCATTTCAATTGGACGACCGTTCACTCCGCCCGTCTCGTTCGCCTCCTCCACGGCCAGTCGCACAGCATCTACCAACGGCGCCTCACTGACCGCCATGGTGCCGGTGAGCGAGTGCAGCACACCAATTTTGATCGGTACTGCGGTCGGACCGCGCTTCAACACCAGCAGCGCTACCAGCACCAGCGCCACCAGCAGCACCAGAGCAACTTTGCGGTTATACAGATTTTTCATCGCCGCCTTCATTCGTGCTTCCAATGTTTAACCAGCTCCTCGAAGTCTGCCAGCGGCACAGGCCGACTGAACAGATAGCCCTGAAACTGCTCACAGCCCCGCTCTGTCAACGGTAAAAGCTGTTCGAAGTTTTCGACACCTTCCGCGATCACATCAAAACCGAAATTTCGTGCCAAGCCGGAAATGGTATGAACCATCATCGCATCACCAGGATCGGTCAAAATGTCGCGCACAAAAGATTGATCTATTTTCAGCATGTCTATCGGCAACTGCTTGATGTATTGCAATGAAGAATAGCCGGTACCGAAATCATCCATCGAAAAGCGCACACCGATTTCGCGTAATGCCCTCATTTTGCTGGCGGCCTCATCGACATCGTCCAGCACCAGATTCTCGGTCAGTTCCAGTTCGAGCCTGCACGGATTCGCACCAATATCTGCCAGAATGGATTTCACCTGACGCACGAAATCCAGCTGATGAAATTGCAGCGGACTGATATTGACCGCCAGATGCATGTTACACAGTACGGGATGCGC
Organism: Burkholderiales bacterium; assembly: GCA_038210095.1. GTDB lineage: Bacteria > Pseudomonadota > Gammaproteobacteria > Burkholderiales > Gallionellaceae > Gallionella. Next base: position 589 of record JBBQXA010000040.1, on the reverse strand, counting down.
CTCCCATATCTTGATCTGTCGGCATGCACTCTCCAACACCCATTTCCCAATCGGCAGGATCAATTTGGTCTGCTCGGCCAGCGGGATAAATTCTGCGGGAGACACCATGCCCAGCGTAGGACTATGCCAGCGCAGTAAAACTTCCGCGCCCAACAACGCCCTCTTGCTATTGGTCTGCAACTGGAAATAGAGCTCCAATTCACCATTCGACTGTGCATCGCGTAACGCATCCTCTTTAAGGGTACGCGCCATCAGCAACGCCTGCATCGAGGGTTCGAAGAATCGCACCATGTTGCGCCCACCCGATTTAGCCTGATACATCGCCAGATCAGCCTGTTTCAGTAATTCCTCTATCGGTTGCTCATTCCCGTTAAACAGCACCACGCCGATGCTGGGTGTGCTGTTGTGCATCACCTTGTCCAAGCAGTAAGGCTGCGCAAGGACATCGCGTATCTTCTCGCTAATTTGTCCGGCCTGGGTAATGGCCGTGCCCCGGTCAGAACTCAGACTTTCCAGCAATATGACAAACTCATCCCCGCCAAAGCGCGCCACGCTGTCGGTCTCGCGCACGCACGCAAGCAACCTCTCC
>JBBQXA010000039.1:0-19742 GCA_038210095.1 Burkholderiales bacterium | reverse complement strand
CGAATATCGGATGGGGTGAACTGGGAACGGTTTGCGGCATAGTTTCGCGTTTTACATTAGAACGATTAGCCGAATCCTTCCCCGCTGCTCGATTATTCGGTCGGCTCATCGTTGCAGTGTTAGTACCACTGCAACTAACTCCCAAATATGGGAGTAACCGTAACCAACCGAAATTCACCTCTACGGCTGACGGCGCAAGGTCTAGATGCCAATTTGTGGTAACGAATAACTGTTCCAGCTTCGTAACCAAAAGCGTGACGTTGAGAGACACCGTTGCGCAACTCCTAAAACGGGCCGAATTCCCCCCACAAAACCCAGCCTGCCTGCCTGCAATCGGAGGCCGCCATGCATAACCACAAAACGAAACACCGCTCAGGGTTTGGGGGTTCTACGCAATCATACGATCTGCTCGCGGCTGAAGTACGTTCAGGCAAAGCAGCTCCGACGTCGCGAGCGTTTGCATAATTCGCAGTGCTGAATCGTAAACACCATCAACACAAAATAACCTCCGCGCTGCCAATGGCTAGAGCCTAACGATATTGCGGCACCTTGTTGCCCCCTCCTGCTTTGCATATACGGGAACAGTGGTGATGAAATCGACCTGGCCTTAGACGCGCTCGTCGGTATGCCAGGCCGCATCCGGCCGCCAACAATTTACCCAGGTGGGTAGTTCGGCCGCGGGCATGGGGCGGGCGATGCCGTAGCCTTGGGCGAGCTCGCAGCCCATCTTCAGCAGTTGCGAACCGTGGGCGACGGTTTCCACACCCTCGGCAATGACTTCGCGGCGGAAGGCCTTGCTCAGGCCGATGATGCCTTCGATGATAGCGAGGTCGTTGGCGTTGAAAAGCATGTCGCGCACGAAGCTCTGGTCGATCTTGAGTACGTCAACTGGCAGACGCTTGAGGTAGGTGAGCGAGGAGTAGCCGGTACCGAAATCGTCCAGTGAAAAGCGGATGCCGATCTCGTGGCAGAGCTGAATCACTACACTGACTTGCTCCACATCTTCCAGCGCGGTGGTCTCCAACACTTCGAGCTCCAGTTGTTGCGGTGAAACATCGGGATACACCGCCAGCAATCGCTTCAGCCGGGTTACAAAATCCGGTTGCTGAAACTGAAGTGAGCCAATATTGACGCTGACGGGCATTGCCAGCCCGGCATCCTGCCAGACCTTCATCTGCCGCATTGCCGCATCGATCACCCACTCACCCAGTTCGATACTGACCGAATGCTCCTCGATAGGCGGGAGGAACAGGCCCGGTGCCAGCAGGCCACGTTCGGGATGTTGCCAACGAATCAAGGCTTCGGCACCGGCAACCTCTCCGGTGCGCATATTCACCTTGGGCTGGTAATACAGCACGAATTCGTGCTGGCTGAGTCCGCGCCGAATGCGCTCTATGCTTTCGTGTTGCGATTGCACCGCCATGTCATGTGCGATATCGAACAGATGGTAGCGATTTTTGCCCGCCTGCTTGGCGAGATACATGGCCTGATCCGCATGGCGCAGCAACAGGTCGGGATCGACACTATCCTGCGGATAGAGGGTCACACCGATACTGGCAGACACTTTCAGTTGCTGATCGCCCACGATGATTGCGGTAGAAGCCGCCTGCAGCAGACGATTCAGCACCGTTTCATAATCACCCGGAAGTTCGAGGTCGATGAGGATGGCCACGAATTCATCGCCGCCGATACGTGCCAATGTATCGCCTTCACGCAATGCTTCCTTCATGCGCTGCGAAAGTGCGATCAGCAGTTGGTCACCAACTTCGTGACCATATGTGTCATTCACCTCCTTGAAACCATCCAGATCCAGATAGGCCACCGCCAGTGAGCTGTTGTGACGCTGGCACTGCACAATGGCGTGTTGCAGACGTGCAGTCTTCAGCACACGATTGGGCAAGCCGGTCAGTACATCATAGTGGGCAATATGCTCAAGCTGGCGCTCGTGCTCCTTCATTGGTGTGATGTCGGAAAACAGCGCCACATAGTTTCGGGTAATGCCACTCTCGTCGCGCACCGCACTGACCGTCTGCATTTCCGCATAGAGATCACCGTTCTTGCGCCGGTTCCAGACCTCCCCCGACCAGTATCCATTGACGCGCAAAGAGTTCCACATGGCCGCGTAAAACTCCGGATCATGGTGACCGGAATTCAGGAAGTTCGGCTTCTGCCCCTGCACCTCTGCATGCGTATAACCGGTGATCTCCATGAAGGTCTCATTTACCTCGATGATGCAGCCCTCTGCATCGGTAATCATGATGCCCTCGCGCGCGTGGGTGAATACGCTGGCGGCAAGCTTGAGTTTGGCTTCCGCCCGCTTTTTCTCGATGGCGATACTGGCCAAATGCGCAGTGTGTTCGAGTAGCTGTATCTGCGCCTCCGTTGGCCGCCCAGCCTTGGCAAGATAGATGGCAAACGTGCCCAATACCTTGCCCGATGATGACCGTATCGGTTCTGACCAGCAGGCGCCCAAACCCAGATTAAGTGCGAGATCGCGAAGTGGTGGGTTCGCGGCATACTGCCGGATATCCTCAAGCACCATGCGCTGCCCGGTGAATGCGGCGGACCCGCAGGGACCGCTGCTCATTCCGACCGGCAGTTCCTTGACTGCCACCCGCAGCGGTTCGGGCAAAGTGGGGGCCGCCATCAACGTGAGTTGCGCACCATCGTCACTTACCAGCATGATGCTGCAACTCATATCAGGCAACTGCGACTCGACACTCTGCACGATGGAATTTAATACCTCTTGCAGTGGCGCCCCTTCGGAGATCTGTTCCAGTACACGGGTGCGCTTACGATCGCGATCTTCCATACGCATACGTTCGGTGACATCAACTGCGATGCCGATCACCCCGACGACAACACCATTGCTGTCATGCAACTTGCTCTTGGTCACCTCCAGCTGATGCAGCACGCCATCGGTAAAACGCAATATCTCCTGCGAGTGATGCACCCCCTCCTGCGTCAGACATTCGCGATCTGATTTGATGCATTTGGCCGCATCCTCCTCCCCCATGAGATCGGGTAGATGCGTGATTTCAAGAAAACGTTGTTCAGAAATACCAACTGCATTGCAAAAGGTGTTGTTGACGAAGTGATAACGCCCATCCACGCCGACCATCCAAATGCCGACCGGTGCATTGTCCAGAATGGCATGCAGTCTGGCCTCGGCGGTTTTAATCGCATCCATCTGCGCACTCAATTGGGTCGCCATGCTGTCAAAGCTGCGGGCCAACTCGCCCAGTTCATCGTCCCGCTTAAGCGGCAACCCGGTGACCGGCTGCCCCAAGGAATGATCGCGCACAGCCTGTGCCATGCGGTTCAAGGGCTTCGCCAGCATACGTGCCAGCAGCAAGGCAACCAGCGTCGCCAGTGCGATGAACAGCAGTGTAAGCTGAATTACACTCCAGCCCAGCGCATTGCTCTTGGCCAACACTTCTTCCAGTGGTGCGTACAAGCCCAGCATCACGTAGCGCTTTTCGGCAAGCTCTCCAAACGGGACGCGCACAAAGGCGGCCAGTGATTGCCGACCGAACAGATTGGCATCGTCGATCTCCAGCACGGTATGCTGCACTCCGCCGCTCATCATGGCCGCCATGTCGGGTAAGTCACTCTGGATCAAAAATTCGCGCCCTTGATTGAAGCCGAAGGTCTTGTCTGCATCAGGATGGATCAGATAGTCCCCGTGCTGGTTAGATAGCAACACATCAAGGTCTTGCGGCAGCTCCGCACGGAGCTGATTAAACAGGTCGCCCAAATCGACATCGATCACGATCACCGCCAACGCGACCCCGGTGCCCGCGTATACCGGTGCCGCGATACGAATGGTCGGTCTGCCATAGCCGTGATGTGCGCCCCACTCCTGGTTGAGCGTGATCTGCGAGACCAGCAGGTGCCCCGCAGGCAGGCGCAGCGTCTCGAAAAAATAGGGCAAATGACTTTTTTCTTGCAGCCCGGCACCACTCACACGTTTGGCCGGGGATGAGCTGTCCACCCGGTCGATCCGAACCAGCTCCCTGCCATAGTTCGCCGCGCCGATCAGGCGTATCTGCGAATACGAATTCCGCGTGCCCAGCAGACCGGAAAAATGGTCGGCGAGCTGATCTTGCAGTTCGACCGTTGCCCCCGATCTGCGGGCGACCTGGCTGACCTCTGGCAGTGAAGCGAGATAATTAACGTCTGCGGATATATTATCGATCACGCCGCTGAAGCGCTGTGCCAGTACCTGTGTCGCGGTCAAGAGTTTTTCCTGCGAAGACTCGATGAGCATAGCGCGGCTGCGGTCATAGACGTAATAGCCGGTCAAAGCGGTAGACAGCGCCCCTAACAGTGCCAGCCAAAAACCCAGTTTGATGCCCAGACTCAGTCGCATATCAGATCAGAACGCATCGGGTAATTCACCGGAAAGCACCCTATCCCAAAGCGCCTTGCGCTGCCCCGGGTCTTCCAGCGGTTGCAGCCAGATGATCCGGTCGTTCGGCTGACTGTTCGGAAATGGCGTGACCGTATTGGCCAGACCATGCTTGATGGTCAGACGCTCGCTGACCTCTTTTTCCAGGGTGTAATTGATCCAACGTTCCGCTAGCGCAGTATCCTTGGCGTGACTGGTGATCGCCCAGCAATCCAGCCAGGCCAGCGCACCCTCACGCGGGATCACGTAGCCGATATCGGCCCCGGCATCCTTGAGCGCCTTCACCTGTTGCGTACCGTAGTTGGCGAATATCAGTGCAATCTCATTCTTGTTCAACCAGGCTACCGCTTCCTCGGCGGTGGCATAGAAGGTCAACACATTGCGGCGCAGCGCCACCAACTCCCTAGCCGCCTGCCGCATTTCAATCTTCGTTAGATGAAAGGGATCGGCAACGCCCATCTTCATGCCGGCCAAAGAAAAGTTGTGGTTGCTGGTATTGAAGGCCAATACCTGACCACGATATTTTGGCGACCACATCGCCGCAATGGATTGCGGTGGCGTATTCACCAGTTTTCGGTTGTAAATCAGCCCCATCTCGGAATAGGTGTAGGGCATGGCATAGGTCTTGCCATCATTCACCAGTCCGGTGATTGCGGACAGGTCCTGAAAGCGCGGCAACTGCTGTGCATGATTTTTCACCTGCGTCAGATCGACCGGCACCACCAGACCCTGCGCGACGTAGCGCTGCAATTCGGCTGTATTTGCCGCAAATACATCATAGGCTTTGGCTCCGTCGTTCAGCTTGTTCCAGAGATCATCATCCGACGTCGCATAGGTCACCTCGACCTTCGCCCCACTCTGCTTTTCGAATGCCGCAACGATGTCCGCATCCGCATAACCGTCCCAGGCCAGCACGCGCAGCACTTCCTGCGCCGAAGCGCAGGAAGCACCCGCAACAGCATAAACCGTCAGGGACAGGAGAAAAATACGACGGAAATATGGACCAAACCGATTCATTGCATGATGCCAAATAGAGAGACAAACAGGACTCAACTTGATCAAAATCCGCACAGTCTACCAGACACGCGATATATCATCGATGACACCATTTATGTCCTCGAGTAGACACTGCCAGACTACCCTTCAACAGACACCGGCCAAGCTGAGTTGACCAACAACGTTCCTGATCCCGGATTGTCCATTAGAGCGGAAGCTCTTGTAGGAGCGTTGAGTTGACTAATAGACAATCTCGGCTGATCAGACCGTATACGGTGCGGTCATCCAGCTATGTAGCAGTTCAATTTCACTGTCAGGCAGGTAACGAAATCCGGCATCTAAGTCGGAAGCTACGGTATAGGCGATTTTTGACGGGGTCAGCGTGCCGGACACAAGATGAAAATACCAGGCTGCCGGATAGCCTGCGGCGCGGTCGAATGCCTGCAACTGGGCGGCCATTTCCACACCGGAAAGTTCGAGATTCCACTGGAACGATTTGAGTTCTCTGGCATGACGTGAAACCGGCACCACCGACACCATCGGATTACGGAAGCGGTCACGATGCTCGCGCATCATGAATATCCAGTGTTCACTGAAATGCGCGCGGCTGGCGGCACTGCTATGTGCCCACTCATACAGCATGCGCGACAGCCCCTTGCGCCCCCCGTCGAAAGAGGCAGACTTGACCAGCACCTGACACAAGTCGGTCAGTCGTCGAAAACGATAGCGCGGGGAACCGACAGCCTGGGCATCAAGCAATAACGGGCGTATAGGCTCGGTGAGTTCCTGAAAATCGCCAGGCAAGGCATCGGGGTCTATCAGTTTTCTATCCTGAATCTCCTGCAACTCTTCGACTTCCAGTTGCAACACCTCGGACGGTGCCGCGCCATAGACCGCTGTAAGGTAATGGGTGCGTCCGGTATGGCGTGTCACGATCAAGCCGCTGTCGATGTGGCGCTCGACCAGTTCGTCCATGTCGCCGCCGCACTCCCCCAGCGTCGCGATCACCCATGCCTCGAGATTGTCGGCGACCGTTTCACCATCGGCGGAAATCAGGCCGCCGGGACGATACCAACCGCCACGATTCAGCGCGTACTTAAATGTCACCCCCTCGACCAGATGATTCGCGGCGGTCAACAGTGCACTATGGTGGGGACGCGGCGGTATGGATTCAATCTCAGCGGAGAAGTCGCGCAACGCGGCATCATCGAATTTGCTCATGCTCATTAGTCCTCTCCCACTAAAAAATCTTTCAATCGCTGCCTAACTTCGTTACGCACATCCGGCTCCTCATCATCGACCAGTTCGGCAATACTGACCAAAGGCGCACACTTTACCGCATGCAACCGCACGACCCAATCCGGATCGTGCAAAAGCCTGATTGCATCCTCAGGCAACATCCGCTCCGCGACGATCCGCCGCACGTCCACATCGTTATCGCCAGCCATGCGCCCAAGCGCGAAAGCCGGCAGGCGGCGCGCCACTTCCTTGCGCACTTCGCGATCCCCGTCATGTGCCATACGCGGCAACTGACCATGCGGCAAACGCTTGGCAACTTGCAGACGCACCAGATAATCCTCATCAAACATCAACAGATTCAGGCGCTCCGGCGCAAGCTTGCCTGCCACAGTCATCCTCACCTCACGATCCTGATCGCGCAGATAGCCTCCCAGTTCATCCGGAGGCAGGCGGCTTGCCACCACCCGGCGCACCACCTCGTCCGCATCACGCGGCATTTGACGCAGCACCTCCAGCGGGGCATAACGGGCGGCGATGGCACGGCGCTCCCAGAAGCCATCATCCAGATAGTCCACTGCAAACTGCGGGTTGCGCCGCAGGAAACGGTCGATCTGCCGCCCGCTCTGTGCGGTCACGCAGATATCACCCAGCACACATTGTCCCGCCTCGCGCAGCGCCAAGTGTGGACAGCTCACACAATCGGCAAGCGCGACTTCGGTCAGCGGCGCCGTCACCGTATGACGTTTCGACATAGATTTTCCAGATTCAATAATCATCATCGCCATGACATCAGCAACCACCGTGCCAGCTTTGATGACCCAAGAAAACCCTTGCCGCTATAGGCTTGCGGGCGAATAATTTCTCCAGAGCCAGACTATTTTGTAGCAATTGCAACAAAATAGTCTGCATAGGCTATGCACACAAAAGGACACTTCATCCACGCTTCATTGCCTGTTTGGGGTGATAATCAACTTCGCCCTTCGCCACCTTATCGGCAACTCCAAGCAACGCCGATCTTGTGCGGTTCCCACCTTTAACACTGATTCCCCCAAGGAGCATGAGATGCAAGACTTCGAATTCCACAATCCGACCAAGATCATTTTCGGTCAAGACAAGGTGGCCGCGTTATCGAGGCTGGTACCGGCCAACGCCAAGGTGCTGGTTCTATACGGCGGCGAAAGCGCGAAAAAGACCGGCACCCTGGCCGAGGTGATGCAGGCACTGGGCTCCCGCGTGGTGCAGGAATTTGGCGGCATTGAACCCAACCCGAGCTATGAGACGCTGATGAAGGCGGTCGAACAGGTGCGCCGCGAGAAGCTCGACTTCCTGTTGGCCGTGGGCGGCGGCTCCGTGATCGACGGCACCAAGTTCGTCGCCGCCGCAGTCGATTTCAAAGGCGACCCGTGGGACATCCTGCTGAAATCCGGCAGCAACGTTGAGGGGGCCGTGCCGTTCGGCAGCGTACTGACCTTGCCTGCGACCGGCTCGGAAATGAATAGCGGCTCGGTGATCACCCGCAAGGAAACCCACGCCAAGCTGGCCTTTCTTAGCCCGCATGTGTTCCCGGTGTTTTCGATACTCGACCCGAGCAAGACCTACACCCTGCCCAAGCGGCAGCTGGCCAACGGCATCGCCGATGCCTACGTGCACATCATCGAGCAGTACCTCACCTACCCTGTTGGCGGGATGGCACAGGATCGCTTCGCCGAGGGCTTGCTGCTGACACTGATCGAGATCGCGCCGAAAGTACTCTCGGGCGAGAACGACTATGACAGTCGCGCCAATCTGATGTGGGTAGCGACACTGGCATTGAACGGTCTGATTGCGGCGGGTGTGCCGCAAGATTGGGCCACCCATATGATCGGGCATGAGCTCACCGCGCAGTACGGCATCGACCATGCCCGCACCCTGTGCATTGTGTTGCCGCCACTGCTGACCATGCAGCGTGCAAGCAAACACGCCAAGCTGCTGCAATATGCGGAGCGGGTCTGGCACATCACCGAAGGTAACGAGGAGCAGCGTATCGACGAGGCAATTCTGCGCACGCGCGCCTTCTTCGAAAGCCTGGGAATCAAAACTCGTTTGTCCGACTACGATGTGGGGCGCGATGCGGTCGATACCCTCGTCGCGCAGCTTGAGGAACACGGCATGACCGCACTCGGCGAACAGCGGAACATCAGTTTGGAAGTTAGCCGCAAGATTCTGATGGCAGCCCTATAGCGGTAACCGGGCTGCATCTTCAAGACTACAGGTGCTTGCGCAGCACCTGCATGTGCGACAGCTCGAAACCGAGCTTGCGGTAGAAATCCAACGCGGGGCTGTTGTCGCGGTCGGCCAGTAGGGTAACGCGCATCATGCCCTGCTCGCGTGCCCAGTCCAACACATGTTGGACCAGTCGCCGCCCCAGGCCCACACCGCGATGTGCTTGGGTAACAATCAGGTCTTCCAGCAGCAACGCCTTGCCGCCCTCTGATGTACTGAGGGTGATGAGCGCATTCGCCATGCCCGCCACTGAGCCGTCGACACGCAGCACGAACAGTTGGCCGTGTTGCGGGTTGTCGAGTATCAATTGCAAGCCGAGCAACTGTTTGTCACGTTCAGGGGTGAAGTCGCTTTCCAGCGTGAACAACTCGGCCAGCAGGTCGGCGAGTTGTGGCAGATCGTCCAAGTCAGCACAGTCGATGGCTACGGTCATTGCATCAGCGCCACACTCTTGACCTGTGCGCAGACAATCATCCCCTCGTTCAATCCGAGGTGGTCACGCGAGCGGCGGGTGATGCGCGACAGCAGCGTGCTGGACTCTCCGACCCGCATCCGCACCATCACCTTGTCCGCCCCTTCGTCGCGTATCTCTTCGATGCGTGCGTTGAGGATGTTGTTGATACTGGAGCCGTGCGGTGCTTGGGTGGCGATGCTCACGTCGCGCGCCAACACACGGGCACGCACTCGGGTGCCGAAGGGTTGCTCCACCTTGCCCACCCACAGGTGGCCGCCGGGAAAGTCGATCTGGGTCAGGTGATATTTCTCATCGTGCCGCGCCACCTCGGCCTCGATCACCGAGCCCGCATCATCGAAATGCGCGATGGGCAGATCGAGCCGCGCCAGTGTCTCGTGCAAGGCATTACTTACCAGCACGCGCCCCTTTTCCAGCAACACCAGATGATCGGCCAGTCGCGCCACTTCATCCATGGCATGGCTGACATAGATCACGGGGATATCCAGTTCGCGGTGCAGACGTTCGAGGTAAGGCAGGATCTCCTGCTTGCTCTGGGTATCGAGTGCGGACAGCGGCTCATCCATCAGCAACAGGCGCGGGCTGGTGAGCAACGCGCGGCCGATGGCGACGCGCTGGCGTTCACCGCCGGACAAACTGTTCGCATCACGCCGACCGATCAGCTCGCCCAGGCCCAACCACTCGACCACCTGTTCGATCTGCACGCGACGTTCGGCGGGCGCGATGCGCTTGTAGCCGTATTCCAGATTGGCGCGCACCGACAGATGCGGAAACAGGCTGGCCTCCTGAAACACATAGCCGAGTGGGCGCTGATGCACCGGCATGAAGGTCTTGCCATCCTGCCACACGCTGTCGTTCACCTGTAATGAACCCACTGCACGTTCCAGCCCGGCGATGCAGCGCAACAGGGTGGTCTTGCCGGAACCGGAGGGTCCGAACAGTGCGGTGACGCCGCGCGGTGGCGCTTCGAATGCGGCGTCAAGCGTGAAACTGTCACGCTGCAATGTGAAGTGCGCACGAATGCCGCTCATCGCGCCCCCCTGGCCCAGTTACCGCCCACGCGATACAGACCGAGCAGCACCAGGAAGGAGAACAGCACCATGCCACCCGCCAGCCAGTGCGCCTCGCGGTATTCCATCGCTTCGACATGCGTGTAGATGGCGACCGACAACACCTGCGTCTCGCCGGGGATGCTGCCGCCCAGCATCAGCACCACGCCGAACTCGCCCACGGTATGTGCGAAGGCGAGGATGGTTGCGGTGATGAATCCGGGGCGAGCCAGTGGCAGCGCGACACTGATAAAACGATCCCACGCACTGGCGCGCAAGGTGGCGGCGACTTCCAGCGGACGCCTGCCCATCGCTTCGAATGCATTTTGTATCGGTTGCACGGCAAACGGCAGCGAGAATACGACCGAGCCGACCACCAAGCCGCTGAAGGTGAACGGTAGTGCGCCGATGCCAAGCGCGCGCGTCAGCTCACCCACCACGCCCTGCGGCCCCATCAGCAACAATAGATAGAAACCCAACACCGTCGGCGGCAACACCAGCGGCAAAGCCACCAGCGCGGATACCAAACCTTTGTACCACTTGCTGCTGTGCGCCAGCCACCAGGCCAGTGGCGTGGCGATGCACAGCAATACCAGCGTGACCACGCTCGCCAGCTTGAGCGTGAGCCAGACGGCTTGCAGGTCTTGCGGGGTGATTGTGTTTTCCATATCTCTATCCAGACTCAGTCAATCATGGCAGTTCGTATCCGTAGCTGCGGATCACGGTCGCGGCCTGCGGCCCTTTGAGGAAGGCGAGGAAGGCTTTGCTCGCCTCGACATCTTTAGCACCCGACAGCATCACCGCACTCTGTTCGATCTTGCTGTACAGATGTGAGGGTACGATCCAATACGAGCCGCCAGTCACTTTCCCATCTTTGGTGATCTGCGACAGCGCGATGAAGCCCAACTCGGCATTGCCGCTGGCAACGAACTGATAGGCCTGCGTGATGTTCTCACCCTTGACCATCCTAGGTAGCAACGTTTTCCACAGCCCGAGTTCCGCCAGCACCTCCTGCGCGGCGGTGCCGTATACCGCCAGCTTGGGATAGCCGATGGAAATCTTGTTATAGCCGCCCTTGCCCAGCACCTCACCTTTACCATCCACATAGCCCGGCTGCGCGCTCCACAGCACCAGCTTGCCCAGTGCATAAACGAAGCGCGAACCGTTCACAGTCAGCCCGTCGCCATCCAGTTTCTTCGGTGTCTTGGTGTCCGCCGAGACCAAAATATCGTAGGGCGCGCCCTGCTTGATCTGCGCGTAGAACTTGCCGGTGGAACCGAAGCTGAGCGACACCTTGTGTCCGCTCGCCTGCTCAAACAGCGGCGCGATCTGCTGCATCGGCGCGGTGAAGTTGGCCGCCACCGCCACGCGCACGTCGCCTGCCTGCGCCCCTTGCACTGCCATCGCCAGCAGTGCAACCAACAACCCTGATACGATCTTTTTCATTGCCATACTCCTTATGCGCTTACAGCGAGAATGATGTGGGAAGCCTTGATCAGGGCGGCTGCTTTCACGCCCTCTTTCAAGCCCAGGGATTTGATGCTGTCGTTGGTAATGATGGCCACAACTGTCTTGCCGCCCGCCAGCTCGATGATGACCTCACCATTCACCGCGCCTTCCTGACAGCGCACCACCATGCCGTGCAGCTCATTGCGTGCGCTGGTCTTGAAACCTTCCGAGGTGGTCACGATCACCCACGGCGCTTTCACCAGCGCATAGGCTTCGGTGCCGACCTTTAATTCCAGATGCGCCACGCTCTCGTTAGTGATCACCGAGGCCAGCGTGTCGCCACCGCCGATGTCCATCACCACCTCGGCGTTGATCGCCCCCTGCTTGATACTTTCTACCGTGCCCAGAAACTGGTTACGCGCGCTCGTTTTCATGTCGAATCTCCTGATCATGTGGTAGTACTCATCGAAGTCATCCATGATGCAGCTCAACGATTTGAGAACCTGTTCGCGCTCCTGCTCCAGACGGCGGTAGGCACCCACCACGCGCCGACCGTACACCGTCAACGTCGTGCCGCCGCCCTTCTGCCCGCCGGTCTTGCGTTCCACCAGCGCTTGCTCGGACAGATTGTTGACCGCCTCCACCGCCTGCCAGGCCGCCTTGTAACTCATACCCATGGCACTGGCCGCTGCGGTGATGGAGCCGGTCGCATCGATGCGTTCCAGCAATTCCAGATGATCCCAGCGTCGGCCCTTGGCGAGTTTCAGTTGGGGAATGACACTTGCGACGTTTTTCTCGGCGATTGCTTGAACCATGATGTCCTCACTCGTTATTACCTGCACCGCCTAACGCTCAGCAAAAGAGATGCCAGCCGCGGTTAAATTTCCGCCTAAGCCATACCCGCTCTGAATTTCAGTTCGATCCACCTCACCCACCCTAACGCGCCCAACAGCCCGAGCACTGTCGCATCCGCAACAATTTGCATGGTTCGTTACAACCTGAAAGCTACAACGCTTGAGCCGCATAAATGCCATTTCCTGTGGCAATGGGCGATTTCCATTTTGGCATGACAGTTGCCGAATTGCCGATGCGTTATGAAGTTAATTACATAACCGAATTTAACCATACAGGAGCTCGACATGTCACAACGCACATCGCTATATTTCATCTTGACCGATTCGACCATCCCACTTAACGCACTGGCCGTCAGTGGAAATGTTGCGGTGTACGGCGTTGCCAACGTTTCATACGCCTTCATAAGCACCGGCGCCAGTACAGTCGGTGTGCAAGGAACTCGCACTAACAAGGTCTCGAGCAATGCCTCGCGTTTCGGCCTTAAAGGAGCAGAAAAACTGAACTACGAGTTCACCGCCACATGGCAGATCGAATCGCTGGTCTCGCTGGAGAACGCGGACCGCCGGCCATCGCGGCCGGAATGAAGTGCGACTTCTAATTGCGGTACAGGCCGGCAAGATAAGGGGCGCCAAGGCGCCCGGTTTACTTTGACAAAACAATCTCTTGATATTTCAGGCCGACTCCCGTTCGGCCTTGGACTTTTCATGTCGCAAGAGAATAGTGTCTGCACTTCCATTGCAAACTATCAGACTACAAACCGTCCCGAAAGTCGGGGGCAGATCACCGCTCACAGCAAGTAAGTTCAGAGCTGCCCTCAGCTCATGCCGCATCCAATCTCCTGATCGTGCCATCAGCATCCCCCTAAGAGGAAGTTCAGCACCCACCTATCAAAAAATCAGGTGGACACTATATTTAGTATGGATCGCGCCCTATTAGTATGAGTTAGCACTAGATATTCACTATTCGTTAGGAAAATGGTTTTGCACAATACAACCCTCATGCCGGAGCTACCCGATAACCTTCGGGCTACCGTACTCATTGTTGACGATGACACGCAGAGTCTGGGAGTGCTGGGAAATTTACTTCACTCATATTACGATGTGTTAGCGGCCCCATCCGGCGCCCGTGCGTTACAGATCGCGGTGAATCAACCAAAACCTGATTTGATTTTGCTTGATGTATTGATGCCGAATATGGATGGCTATGATGTACTGCTCCAATTGCGCGACAATCCCGCCACACGCGACATTCCGGTTATCTTTGTCACCGGCTTGGACTCAACAGAAGACGAGGAGCGCGGCCTCGAACTGGGCGCAGTGGATTACAAACAGGAATTCCTGCTGAAATATTACCCAAGCTCTTTGAGCCATTTTTTACAACCAACCCTGTTGGTCAGGGTACGGGACTAGGGCTCTCGATTTCTTTTGGAATCTTTCAAAAGCATGGCGGGCACATTGAGGTTAAAAGCCAAGAAGGAAAAGGAACGACTTTCACCGTCTGGCTACCCATCAAAACAGAAAACGAAATCAACAACGATGTCTAAACTGAGGGCGATTCAATTCAATATGCCCCAAGTTAAAGACAGTTTTCAGCAAGTTGCTTCAGGCACCATACATCGACCAGTTGAATCTGCACCGAAGTTCAATTATTCAACACAACGCCATTGAAGGATTGCTTGGGCCTCGCAGTACCCATGCCGACCAATAAGTTCACCCTTACATCTACCAGCCTACGTGTAATGCGCAGTGCAACTCCTACCCTTCATCCACCGTTGCCAGCACCACGCCGATCGCCTGTTCCGGATCAGTGGTCAGGCTGAGGCAATGCTCTCCCCCGCCCACCAGATACAGGTTTAATTCCGGACGCTGAAGCGCAGGCGGCATGCGGGCCGGCATGTCGTCGTCGCTGCACAGGGTGAAGCGCAGGGCCGGCCATTGCTGCTTCAGCCCGTCCAGTGCAGCATCGTTCAGTTCACCTACTGCCGCATCGGCGATCTGCTCCAGTGTCTCGGCGGAGATCATGTGCTTACTCCTCTTCCATCTGGGCGAAACGGCTCAGCGATTTTGCTTCGACGCCGAGGATTTTTGCCAGCCAGGGCGGCGGTGCATCGAGTACGGCTTGCAGTCGTTCCAGCGTGACCCTGACTTTTCCACCATCCGGAACTTTCACCGGATGCACGTTGGCGCGTACAGCTTTGGCTGCGGCTGGGCCACCGATGGATTGCACGTAGACGATCTGGCAATCTTTGATGAGTTCGGCGCGGGCGACGTTTTTGTCTTCCGCCTCATCGGTCTGCAGCGTATCGCGCACTTCGATCAAACGCATCTGCTCGCGTCCGACCTGATAGATCAGAAAGCGTGGGCAGGAGCCGAAATGGCCGTCCAGATTCTCTTCGGTATTGGAGGCCACCGCGACGCGCAGGCTGCCGGGGATATCGCCCTCGGCATAGGCATCCAGCGGCGGCAAGTTCTCCGCCTCGGCAGACTCACCCCACAGGTGGCGTACCGCGAGTTTAATGGTGGCATTATCGACATCGGGTTCGACGGTCTCTTCACCCGAGAGCATAAGTTTAAGATCGGCCACGGTGACCTTGGATAGTTTCTCTTCGGTGATGGGCAGCCCGATATGTTCACCCAGCTTGGCGACCAGTCCGCCCATATTCACTTCGGACATTACCCTGGCTGCCATGGCGATACGCAAAGCGGCCGGTTTGGTGATGATGTCATTCATCGTCGTACCCCCTGAAATTAGGCCTTCGCCACCGGACGAACCGGTGGGCGAAGGTGATTACTACGCGGGAATGATGCAACCCTTGATCGGGCACACTTTGACACACTGAGGCTTGTCAAAATCGCCTTCGCACTCGGTGCAATCGCTCGCGTTGATAATGTACAGACCCTTTTTCACGCTGATGGAAGCCGTGGGGCATTCGGGTTCGCAATCACCGCATGATGTACACAAATCGGTATCGATTTTCATTGCCATGATAGTTCTCCTTGTCGGTTATTCCGCCGCATCCAGACGCTTGGCGCGCAGGGATATCGGCAATCGGGCAGGTGCTGGCTGGGGTTCGATGTAGTAAGCACCGCCGTTGTTAAGCTTGATCTCTCCGCCCCACTTCTCCGGGGTGTCGAACTCCATCGAAACGATGGCGTCTTCGAGATCACGCTTGGGCAGGTAAAACACGTACGCGCCTTTGCTGCCTTGAATCATGATGTTGGCCATTTGCAACTCCTTGAGTTGCAGGAATCAGAAATCAGAATCGAGGATCGAGTAGTTCAGCTGCTCCCACTCAATCCTCAGTCCCAACTCCGCTATCCTGCTTTACCTGACCAGATCGTGGTTGTAGTCGGTCGTTCCCATGCCGCGGGTCTCTTCGTCCAGACGCTCCAGCACCGCATTGGTGATGGTGGTGAGCATCTGCATCGCACCTTCATAACCCAGCGTCGTGGCACGATGCAGGTGATGACGATCGAAGATCGGGAAGCCGATACGGATCAGCGGCACCTCGAACTCCTTGCCCTTGTGCAAGGTGTCGCGCTGGATGAACTTGCCGTAGCTGTTACCGATCATGAAGTCGGGCTTCTCGGTCAATACCAGCGAACGGAAGTGCCACAGGTCGGCACCCGCAAACAACTGGGTGTTCTTGCCGTAGGGATTGTCTTCCAGCATCGCTTTCATGGCTTTCGTCCACTTCTTGCTGCCGTTGTTGCACAGCACGTGCAGCGGCTCGATACCCAGCTCGGTGAGGAACTTGGTCATGCCCATGCAGAAGTCGGGATCACCGTACAGGCTGATCTTCTTGCCGTGCAGCCAAGTATGGCTGTCGGTCATCATGTCGACAAAACGACCACGCTCTTTTGCCAATGATGCTGGGATAGGCTTACCGGTGACCTCGGCAACCTTCATCAGCCATTCGTCGGTCCACTCCAGCCCCATCGGGATGCTCATCTTGGGCACTTCATGCTTCCAGGTGCCTTCAACATACTTGCGGGTCTTTTCCAGTTGCATCGGCTGCAGCAGGAAGGTGGTAGCCGCGTTTGGTGCATCCTTGATCTCGTCCTGAGTGGTACCGCCTGCGTACATGCGGAACTGGCCGTCAGCAGGAGTATCCAGCACTTCAGTCGGATCGCTCAGCATGGTGTGCTCCACGCCCATCTCATCTAGCATGCGATGGATCACGCGGAAGTTACCGAGGTAGGTTTCGAAGCCGGGCACGATGTTGATCTTGCCGTTCTTGCCGGGTTCTTTGCCTTCCATGGTGTTCAGCGTGAAGTAACGCATGATGCCTTCGAACATATTGTCCCAACCGGTGACGTGCGAACCCACGAAAGACGGGGTATGCGCGTACGGAGTGGGATACTCCTGAGGGATGTTGCCGGCCTTCTTGGTGTTGGTAATGAAGGCGTTCAGGTCGTCACCGATCACTTCAGCCATGCAGGTGGTGGACACCGCGATCATGTCCGGCTTGTACAACGCCTTGGCATTTTCCAGACCGTCGATCATGTTCTTCTGACCGCCGAACACGGCTGCGTCTTCAGTCATGGAATCCGATACGCATGAAATAGGCTCGCGGAAGTGACGGTTGAAGTAGGTACGGAAGTAAGCCACACAGCCTTGAGAACCGTGGACGTAAGGCATGGTCTTCTCGAAGCCCAGTGCGCACAGCACCGCACCCAGTGGTTGGCAGGCCTTGGCCGGATTTACGGTCAGTGCTTCGCGCTTGAAGTTCAATTCGCGATATTCCGCCGTGGTGGTCCAGGTGAAGGTGTCCTGAACCTTATCAGCATCATGACGTTCTTCGAACTTCTCCTGCTTGTTAGTCAGTGATTCCTTGTATTCGTCCTGACGGAACAGCGGATAACAAGGCTTGATGTCGTCGACTTGTTGCATGTTTATCTCCTTGGCCCGAGCCGCCAATCTGCGGACACGGGCATCATAAATGGATAGATTATTTCGTATGCCGGATGAAAGTCCGACCTACGCTGCGGCCTTTTCTGCTACGGTTTCTTCCTGCTTCAACCACGGTGCCACCATCTTGCCCCAGCACGGATTGTTCAGCGTCATATCCATATCGCGGGCAAAGATGGCAAAGCCGTCATAGCCGTGATACGGGCCGGAGTAGTCCCAGCTGTGCATCTGGCGGAAAGGCACACCCATCTTTTGGAAGATGAACTTTTCCTTGATGCCGGAGCCGACCAGATCAGGCTTGACGCGCTTGACGAACTCTTCAAACTCGAAGCCGGTGACATCGTCGTACAGCAGGGTGGCGTTACCCATGTCCTTGATGGTGCGATCGTAGTCGTCGTTGTGACCGAACTCGTAACCGGTACCGACCACTTCCATGCCCAAATCTTCGTAGGCACCGATCACGTGACGCGGACGCAAACCACCCACGTACAACATGACGCGCTTGCCTTGCAGACGCGGCTTGTACTTGGCAATCACCTCATCCATCATGGCCTGATACTTGGCGATCACGCGCTCTGCACCTTCCTTGATGTTGTCGTCGAACATTGCGGCGATAGCACGCAAGGACTCGGCAACCTTGGTTGGGCCGAAGAAGTTGTATTCCATCCAAGGAATGTTGTACTTCTCTTCCATATGACGCGCGATGTAGTTCATCGAACGGTAGCAGTGGATCAGATTGACTTTGACCCAGGGTGTCTTTTCCATCTCGGCGATGGTGCCGTCGCCGGACCATTGCGCAACCACGCGCAAACCCATTTCTTCCAGCAGGATGCGGGAAGACCATGCGTCACCACCGATGTTGTAGTCGCCGATCACGGCTACATCGTAAGGCGTGGACTCGAATGGTTTGCCTTCGCGACGTGGCAACACCCAATCGCGGATCGCGTCGTTAGCAATGTGGTGACCGAGTGATTGAGATACACCGCGAAAACCTTCGCAGCGCACCGGCACAACCGGTTTATTGAACTCGGCAGCTGCCTTCTTGGATACCGCTTCGATATCGTCACCGATCAGGCCGATGGGACACTCTGACTGGATGGAGATGCCCTTGTTCAACGGGAACAGGGTCTCAATCTCGCCGATCAGCTTGGCAAGCTTCTTGTCGCCGCCGAACACGATGTCTTTTTCCTGGAAGTCGGAAGTAAAGTTCATCGTGCCGAAGGTGTTCACACCGGTGGTACCGACGTAGTAGTTACGGCGACCGGCGCGGGAATACTGACCGCAGCCGACCGGCCCGTGTGAAATATGGATCATGTCCTTGATCGGGCCCCACACCACACCTTTGGAACCGGCGTAGGCGCAACCTCGAATCGTCATTACACCCGGCAAAGATTTGCGGTTGGAGGTGATGCACTTCTTGGACTGCTCGATGGATTGATCATTGACCGCCAGATGCTTCTCGCGATCTTTTCTTGCTTTCTCGGGATAGACTTCCAGTACCTCTTGAATGAGGGCTTCGGTCTCTTCACGTGATAATGCAGACATTTCGTTCTCCTTTGATGACCCACCAATATGTGGAGACACCTTTCAGGTTGATTTCGTCTTACCAAAGGAGGCGGATTCCACCCACAACTAGCACCCGCCCCCAAATCTATTTCGGGATCAGGCAGCAGCCTTACCGATAATGCTTTCGTCTTCGACTTCCATGATGCCGAATTCCATCAACAGCTCTTCCAGCTCGTCCATGGTGATCGGAGTCGGGATAACAAACTTCTTGTTTTCGTCGATCTTCTTCGCCAGGGCGCGATATTCGTTAGCTTGCTTGGCTGTCGGATCGTATTCGATCACAGTCATACGACGGATCTCGGCGTGTTGAACCGCGTTGTCACGTGGCACGAAGTGGATCATCTGGGTGCCCAGCTTTGCCGCCAGCGCCATGATCAGTTCGTCTTCGCGGTCAGTTTGACGGCTGTTGCAGATCAGGCCAGCCAGACGCACGCCACCGGAGTTCGCATACTTCACGATACCCTTGGCAATGTTGTTAGCGGCGTACATCGCCATCATTTCGCCGGAGCAAACGATGTAGATCTCTTGTGCC
>JBBQXA010000038.1:0-19970 GCA_038210095.1 Burkholderiales bacterium | reverse complement strand
ATTCATTCCATCCGTGTCGATGTACGAAGTCAAGGAAATGGTTTATCACCGCAGTCTGCACCTGAAGAAGGGTGAGGTTGCTGAGCAGGGAGGGCATTAATATGGGACAACGTCACATACTCGCACTGTTTACGGACTTTGATGAGGCTGAAGGGGCAATTCGTGAATTGCGCGCGGCAAAGATTGAAGGCTTTAATTTTGATGACCTGACACTCAAGTCGCCCATTGAGCATCATGAGGTTGTAGACCTCTTGGGCGACCGGCCTATTAATATCCAGAAGTTCACGCTGGTAGGTGCCTTGATGGGTGGTTTGCTAGGCTTCTTCCTGATCTCCGGTGCACAGGCGAACTTCTATGCGCAGATGAAGGGAGGCAAGCCTATCGTGCCGTTCCCACCCAACTTTGTGTTGACCTATGAGATGTTTATTCTGGGTGGCGTCTTCATCAGTATTTTGGGATTCCTGATTTGTGCGGGTCTACCGGCGAAACGTTCGCCGCTTTATAGCGCGAAGGTTTCCGAAGATCAGATCGGTATTCTGGTGAAGGCGGATGAAAAAGCTATCGCTAAAATTAAGGGAGTGTTCGTCGCTCACGAAGCGTTGGAAATCCAGGAAGAGGCAGGAAAATGAAAAGAATATCCTTAGCAATTGCGTTGTTGTTGGCGCCTGCTTGGGCGCAGGCATGGCCTTGGTCGCAGGACATGGCGAATCAGATCAGCACCAAGCCGCAAGAGAGTGTTGATCCAGCCAATCCCGGGATGCGCGAATTTCCAAAACGCTCAGTTCCGGTAGCGGGAACTACAGTTCGCGTGGCAGATATGGAAGCCGCCGGGAAAATGCAAAATCCAGTTGTGGCCGACGCAGCTTCGGTAGCTCAGGGCAAGCATTTATTCCAGATTTATTGCACACCCTGCCATGGTAATTCCGGAACCGGTGATGGATTGGTCGGCGCTAAGTTGCTGATGCAGCCATGGAATCTTACTTCAAGTAATGACATGCACAGCTGGAACCCGAAGGAATTTCCGGACGGATACATCTGGGGCTACATGGCTCTGGGTGGCGCGGTAATGCCAAGCTATGCAAATGACTTGAGTGCGACAGAGCGTTGGCACGTGGTGAATTACATCCGCAAAGTGCTGCAAAAAGATCAGTGGGCACAAGCGAGTCAGGCTAAATAGGAGGCGACAGATATGTTTGAATACAGCAATTGGGCGGTATTGACCGTCAGTTTCGTGGTGGTGCTGTCGCTCGCGTTGAGTGGCGTAGCCTTGTGCTCCGTGTTACATCTGGTTAATGCGAAGTGGAGATTTGATGTCCGTCATCTGGCGGCCGCGCTGTACGCGCTGTTTCCGTTGGCGCTGGTTCTGCTAGGTGTTCTGCTGGTGGGCGGTTCGCATACATTCCCGTGGTGGGGGCATCAGGATGCGCATGCACACATGATGCCGGGCTGGTATCAGCCGCAATGGCTGGTTGCGCGCGAAGTTGTCGGCTTGTTGTTTATGATGGCTCTGTATGCTCTGTTCATCAAGCGTCAGGCTGTGAGCGAGCGGAGTGCCGAAGATGCTACGCGTTTCCATCATGTTGCAACTTGGATTCCATTTTTCTTTGTGCTCTATAGCACCATGGTCGCATGGGACTTTGAGATGACGCTGGTTCCCGCATGGCATAGTGCAGTGTACGGTATGCAACAGTTCGTGAGTAATTTTGGCATGTTCCTCGCATTCCTCACGATATGGATTTACATACTGAATACCCGTAATAAGCTGGTTAAGCCCGTGCCCGAGTATATTTATAACTATCTCGCGCAAATGATGCTTTCATTTACGTTATTGTGGATATATACCTTTTATGCACAATATCTGACTATCTGGTACGGAAACTTGCCTGAAGAGACGAATCGTGTAATGGGTATGCAGAATGGTGATTACACCTTCATCTGGTGGTCCATGCTGGCACTGAAGTTCGTAATTCCATTCGTGGTGTTCTGCTTCCCGGGGCCGCGTCATAACCCGCATACGATCAATGCGGTAGCCGTATGCATCATCGTAGGAACGTTGTTTGAACGCTATTCCTGGATCGGCGGCATTAAAGGGACGGGTTCTTATCCTATTTTTGCTACAATAGCAGTTGGCGGCCTGGTAGCTGCTGCGGGCTATTTCCTGGTGCGTAAGAATATGATGCGCACCCAGATGATCAAGGGGTAATTATTAAATGATGAGGTTGTATTCAGGGACAACGTGTCCCTTCAGTCACCGTTGCCGTATTGTCCTGTTTGAAAAAGGCATGGATTTTGAGGTGATTGATGTTGATTTGTTGAACAAATCCGAGGATGTGGCGGCGATCAATCCCTATGGGAAAGTGCCGGTTCTGGTGGAGCGCGACTTGGTGTTGTCGGAAGCGAATATCATCAACGAGTACATTGACGAACGTTTTCCGCATCCTCAATTGATGCCGCCAGATCCTGTCATGCGGGGGCGTGCACGTTTGTTTCTCCACCGTTTTGAGTTCGAGCTTTACAATCAGGTAGACCTGCTCGAGCAGGGTGGAAAAGCTGCGGAGAAGGCGCGGGCTGGTGTTCGCGATAATCTTACCCAGTTGTCGCAAATTCTGACCAAACAGAAGTTCCTGCTTGGAGATGAGTTCTCCATGCTGGATGTGGCAATTGCCCCGTTGCTCTGGAGGCTAGAACATTACGGCATCCAGATGGGTAAGGAGGCTGCGCCATTGATGAAGTATGCGGAGCGTTTATTCTCCCGCCAAGGATTCATTGATGCTCTGACGCCATCTGAAAGGGCGATGCGTAAATAATGAGCGATTTGTCAACGCGCCCCTATCTGATTCGTGCGATTTACGAGTGGTGCGAAGACAGCAGATTGACGCCTTATCTCGCGGTTCGCGTTGATGAGTTTACCGAAGTTCCATTAGCGTACGTCAAAGACGGTGAAATCGTGCTCAATCTGAGTGCCGGGGCGGTACACAATCTTGAGCTGGGAAATGAGTACGTCACCTGCAAGGGGCGCTTTGGTGGTGTTCCCTTTAACATTATCGTGCCCGTCGCAGCAGTAATCGGTATTTTCGCCAAAGAGACAGGGCAAGGATTGGTATTCCAAGGTGAAGAGGGGCAACCACCCTCCTCGCCGCTTGAGGAGAGCAAGTCTAAGCCGAATCGCCCACAGTTGAAGATAGTTAAATAAGTTTCAAGCAACAAAAAAGCCGCAGATTATTCTGCGGCTTTTTAATTGGTTATTGAAGATCAGGTGCGATCTGCGGTAAGAGCAGATTGCATTTTACTGAACGCTTTCTGTTCGATTTGACGAATTCGTTCTGCAGAAACCTTGAATTCAGCAGCCAGTTCATGCAACGTTGCTGCATTTCCATCATTAAGCCAGCGCGCCTCTACAATGCGGCGGCTGCGTTCGTCTAGTCCATTCAATGCGGACGCCAGTCCGGTTGTTTGCAACTGTTCACTTTCACTCGTTTCAAGTATGTGTGAAGGTTCATCTTCCTCATTGGCAGTCAGATACTGAATAGGCGCAAAGAATCCCTCTTCGTCGTTGCCAGCGGGATCAAGTGCAACCTCATGTCCGGAAAATCGCGCTTCCATTTCAACTACATCGCGCTCGCTGACGTTGAGCTGCTGAGCAATTTCAGTGACTTGGTGTGGTTTTAGTGGCTCTAGCCCCTGCTTCATACTGCGCAGATTAAAGAACAACTTACGTTGTGCTTTAGTCGTCGCAATTTTGACCATGCGCCAGTTTCGAACCACGAATTCGTGAATTTCAGCGCGTATCCAATGCAAAGCAAAAGAAACCAAACGCACGCCGCGTTCAGGATCGTAGCGCTTTACGGCCTTCATAAGGCCGATGTTTCCCTCTTGGATCAGATCTGCCTGTTGTAAGCCATAACCCGCATAGCCGCGAGCCACACTCACTACCACTCGCAGGTGCGACATCACCAACTGGCGGGCCGCATCAAGGTCGTTATTGCCATGGTAACGAGATGCCAAGTTGTATTCCTCCTCCTGTGACAGAATAGGAAAGCGGTTAACCGCCTGTATATAGCCGTCAATGCTGCCAACCGCAGAGGGCATGGGGAAATTCATAGTTGCATTCATGATGTTTTCTCCTTCGTGCGGATTCTAGCACTCGTTGGAGTAGAGTGCCAAGGCCGGTGTAGGTTCCCTATCGGGATGATAAGTTTGATAGGTGTCGAGTCACGGAAAGCCAAGCACCTAGCCAGCCAAGATACAGCGAGAAGAATAAAAGTGAAAGGCTATCGCCTAGATTGAGAGGGTGTAACACAAACTTGCTGGCGTAGAGTTGAGAAAGCTCTGCTAGTGGGCGGTTGAGCAGGGAAAGGCTGACGATAATGATCAGCCATGCCAGCAAGCCACCGAACAGGCCCTGTAATGCCCCAAAGTACAAGAATGGGCGTCGAATGAAGCCATCGGTTGCGCCTATCAGTTGCGATACCTCAATCTCATCACGTTGGGTCAGGATTTGTAAACGTATGGTGTTGAAGGTCACGGCGATCAGTGCCAGACTGAGAAGGCTGGCAAGAATCAGCACCCCCATGCGGCCGAAGCGCAGCAGGGCTTCGAGCTTGTAGGCCCAAGCGGAATCAAGTTGCGCCTGATCGACGACAGTAATTTTGGCTAGCGTGTCGCGCAGTTCGGTCAGCGCCTGTGGGTCGGCTTGCGTGGGGGTGATGATGAAAGCATCGGGCAGTGGATTTTTTTCCAAAGTCCCTATCACGCTTTTGAGCTCTGTGCTTTGACTGAGCTGTTCAAGTGCCCGATCGCGCGAAACAAATTCGATGTTGGCGACGGCGGCGTTTGCCTCCAGTGACTTGCGTAACTCTTCTACGTCGCGCGACTGCACATCCATACGCAGGAACAGACTAATCTGCGGCGCTCCCGATAACTGCGCAATCAGCGTCTGAGTGTTTTGCAGCAGCAGATACATGGCGGTGGGAAGGCTAAGCGTGATGCCTATCACCAGTATATTGAGCAGTCCCCCGGCTTTGGATGCAAACATGCGACGCAACACGGCACGCAGTACGCCGGTATGTTGGGCGAGAGTCTGGTTCATGCGGCCACCTGCAATTCACCCTGCTTCAGTACCAGTCTGCGTATGGCGCTATCTTGCAATACACTTTCGTCGTGGGTCGAAATCAGCAGAGTGACGCCGACCTGATGAAACGACTTGAAAATCGCCATGATTTCCTGTACATAAGCGGCATCCAGATTGCCAGTGGGCTCGTCGGCCAGCAGGATGGAGGGCCGATTGACGATAGCGCGGGCGATACAGAGTCGCTGCTGCTCGCCGCCCGACAACGCAATAGGATTGGTCTTCTCGCGCTTAAGTAGTCCCACCTTGTCCAGCGCGGCGCGCACACGCTTGCTGCTCTCGCGATGATCGAAGCCGCAGATTTGCAGCGGTAGCAACACATTGTCGAACACGCTACGATCAAATAGCAGCTTGTGATCCTGAAATAGAATGCCAAGATTGCGGCGAAGATAAGGCAGTGCACCACCCTTGAGCGCGCCCACATTCTGGTTGCTAACCAGCACACTGCCCGAGTTAGGGCGCTCAATCGCGGCGATCAATTTCAGCAAAGTACTCTTGCCTGCGCCGGAATGTCCGGTCAGGAACACCATTTCGCCTTCGTCTATATCAAAAGAGACATTCTTCAGCGCCTCATAGCCGCCGGGGTAACGCTTGCAGACTTGATTGAAACTAATCACGTGTCCAGTCCCAGTAATGCGGCGACGAAATCTTCGGCGAGGAAGGGGCGAAGGTCGTCCAATCCTTCTCCTACGCCGATGAAACGGACGGGAATGGGATGGGCCTTGGCGATGGCGGCGATGACGCCGCCTTTTGCAGTGCCGTCTAGTTTGGTCAGGATCAGGCCGGTGACGCCGAGTGCTTCGTCGAAGGCTTTGACCTGGCTCAGTGCGTTCTGGCCTGTGTTGGCGTCAAGCACCAGTAATATCTCGTGCGGGGCATCGGGCAGAGCTTTGGCGATCACGCGTTTGACCTTTTTAATCTCTTCCATCAGATGGGTTTGAGTGGCCAAGCGGCCGGCGGTGTCGGCCAGTACTACGTCTATCTTGCGCGCCTGGGCGGCTTGCACTGCATCGAAGATCACTGCGGCAGAATCGCCACTCTGTTGTGCGATCACGGTGACGTTGTTGCGTTCGCCCCAAGTCATCAGTTGTTCGCGCGCGGCGGCGCGGAAGGTATCGCCTGCGGCGAGTAGTACCGACAGTCCCTGTCCCTGCAGGTACTTGGCGAGTTTTCCTATGGAGGTGGTTTTTCCCGCGCCGTTCACGCCGCACATCATGATGACGTAGGGTTTGTGGGGCGTGGCATCCATAGGTATGGCCAGCGGCTTTAGCAGCTTTATCAGGCAGTGAGCAAGAGCTTCCTTGAGTTGACCGGCCTCGGTGAGCTTGTGTTCGCGCACATGGAGGCGCAGGTCGGCGAGCAGTGCGTTGGTCGCGGTCATGCCGACGTCAGAGGTAATGAGTATGGTTTCCAGTTCTTCGTACAGGTCGTCGTCTATCTTGCCGCCGCGACTGAATAGATCGGTGATCTGGGAGCCGGTGCGAGACAGGCCGGCTGTGAGGCGCGCAACCCAGCCGCCATCGGTTTTGGCACTGGCAGAGTCGGATGAATTCTTTTTCAGGAAACTAAACATTTAGAAGGGGATGGAAAAATATCGCATAATGCACGTCGCATTTTATGCTGATTACACGTTTTGGGGCTAGGGACATGAGAGTTTATTTGTTGGGAATCGTGCTTTTGTTCGGCGCAACCGCGCAGGCTGAGGTGTTTGAACGCACACTGGCTAACGGTTTAAAGGTTATCGTCAAGGAAGATCACCGCGCGCCGGTGGTGGTGCAGCAGATCTGGTACAAAACCGGCAGCATGGATGAGCGCACGGGCGTGACGGGTATTGCGCATGTGCTGGAACACCTGATGTTCAAGGGGACAAGAGCGGTTCCGGCGGGTGAATTTTCGCGCCGCATCGCCGCAGCAGGCGGGCGCGAGAATGCCTTCACCAGTTACGACTACACCGCTTACTTTCAGCAATTACATAAATCCAGCTTGCCACTGGCGATGCAACTGGAATCGGATCGGATGCAAAATCTGCTGCTTTCACCAGTCGAATTCGCCAAGGAGCTCAAGGTGGTGATGGAGGAGCGTCGCTGGCGTACTGATGACAACGCACATGCGCTGTTACAGGAAACCATGATGGCGACAATCTTTCAGCAGCATCCCTATCACCATCCGGTCATAGGCTGGATGAGCGATGTGGAGTCGCTCACGGTAGGCGATGCGAGAGCCTGGTACAAGCGCTGGTACGCGCCTAACAATGCGACACTGGTTGTGGCGGGAGATGTGCGGGCGGAGGACGTTTTTGCGCTGGCGCAGCGCTATTACGGCAGCATTCCGCGGCGTAGCATGGCAAGGGAGCGTACCTACATCGAGCCTGCGCAGATTGGTATAAAACGATTGGTGGTGAAGGCGCCCGCAGAATTGCCTCACCTAGTGATGAGCTTTCATGCGCCCGTATTAAGTAAGCCGGATGAGGATTGGGAGCCCTATGCGCTGGAAATTCTGGCGGGTGTACTGGATGGCAACGAATCGGCACGGCTGAACAAGCACTTGGTGCGCGAGCAACAGCTCGCGAGCGGAGTTGGAGCAGGCTATGACTCGTTCTCGCGCGGACCGGGACTGTTCGTGCTGGAGGCAACGCCCAGCGCGGGGAAAACGGTAATTGATGTCGAAGCTGCACTGCGTAACGAGATAGCGAAACTGGTGCAGGATGGGGTGAGCGAGGAAGAGTTGCGGCGCGTCAAGGCGCAGGTTACCGCCAGTGAGGTGTACAAGCGCGATTCGCTGTTTTATCAGGCGATGCAAATCGGTCAAATGGAAAGTATAGGTCTGGGGCATCGCACTATTCCGCTGATGCTGGAGCGACTGCAGGCGGTGACGGCAGAGCAGGTGCGCAAGGTCGCGCAGACATATTTTCAGGATGACAATTTGACAGTCGCAACACTGGATCCACAGCCGCTTTCCGGCAAACCGAAACAGGCGCCACAAGGAGCATCACATGTACGTTAAGACGTTAATATTTGCGGTGCTGTGTTGTGTGGCCAGCGCCGCGTTCGCCACGCCCCGGATTCAACACTGGCAAAGCGCCAGCGGTGCGAAGGTATTGTTTGTGGAGGACCATGACCTCCCCATGCTGGATGTGGCTGTCAATTTTCCTGCTGGAAATAGTTTCGATGCCGCCGACACGTCTGGCGTTGCAGCTCTGACTCATCACTTGCTCGATCTGGGGTCGGAAGGGATGAGTGAGGACGATATTGCGCGCGGTATCGCCGACATAGGTGCACAGCTTGGTGGCAGTTTCGATCAGGACAGGGCCAGCATATCGTTGCGTACCCTGAGTAGTACGTTAGAACGTGACCGTGCGCTGGAGATTATGGCGCGTGTGATACAGCGTCCGCAGTTTCGCGGAGAGGTAATGTCGCGCGAAAAAATTCGGGTGATTGCGGCATTGAAGGAGGCGGAGACCAAGCCGGAGAATATCTCCGATAAGGCTTTCCGCAAGGCGGTGTTCGGCACACATCCTTATGCATTGCCTATTTCCGGCGAGGTTGAGAGTGTAGAAAAGATTTTCGTACAGGAATTGCAGGATTTCTACAGTACGCATTATCTCGCCAGTGCGGCAGTGGTCGCGATAATGGGTGACGTGTCACGTGCACAGGCCGAGGCTATCGCGCAACAGTTGACGTCCCGGCTTCCGGTCGGAGCAGCTCCTTCGGCTTTGCCGGAGGTCGCGCGCATAGTCGCAAGCGAACAGCGTATTGCGCATCCGGCCAGTCAGAGTCATATCCTGGTTGGCGCGCCCGGCATGTCACGCAGCGATCCGGATTATTTCGCACTCTATGTTGGCAATTACATCCTTGGCGGCGGTGGATTTGTCTCTCGTCTGATGAACGAAGTGCGCGAGAAACGCGGCCTTGCCTACAGCGTATACAGCTATTTCATGCCCATGCAGAAGCCGGGCGCCTTCCAGATCGGATTGCAAACCAAGAAAGAGCAGGCCGATGAGGCTTTGCGGCTGGTACGCAAGACGCTGGCCGATTTTGTGGCCAACGGGCCGACCGAAAAGGAGTTGGTAGCTGCCAGGCAGAACATCGTTGGTGGTTTTCCGCTGCGGATCGACAGTAATCGCAAGATACTGGAGTACCTGAGCGTAATCGGCTTCTATGATCTGCCGTTGAGCTACCTTGATGATTTCACCCATAAGATTGAGCAGGTAACGGTGGCGCAAATACGCGGTGCATTTGCGCGTCACATTGATCCGATGGCGATGGCGACGGTAATCGTTGGTGCGCCCGAAGTCGAAGCGAAGCAAGAGGTGACGAAATAAGTCAGGTTCGCATCATCGGCGGCGAATTGCGCCGACGAGTCATCAGCTTTCCCGATGCGGAGGGGCTGCGCCCCACGCCGGATCGAGTGCGCGAGACACTATTCAATTGGCTGGGGCAGACACTGTACGGGCAACGATGTCTGGACCTGTTTGCCGGCAGCGGCGCGTTGGGTCTGGAGGCCGCTTCCCGGG
Organism: Burkholderiales bacterium; assembly: GCA_038210095.1. Lineage (GTDB taxonomy): Bacteria > Pseudomonadota > Gammaproteobacteria > Burkholderiales > Gallionellaceae > Gallionella. Next base: position 10,329 of record JBBQXA010000038.1, on the reverse strand, counting down.
GAGCGGAGAGCGTGACGATGGTGGAGAAGAATCCTGTCGTGGCGCGCGCACTGAAGAGCAATATTGAGAAGCTTGCTGTTGCTAACATTTTCGTTCGTGCTCAGGATGGGCTAGAATTCGCCCTTCGCGATACGCAGCGCTATGACGTGATCTTTCTGGATCCGCCATTTGCTAGCGATTATTTGCCTAGGCTGTTGGAAATCCTGCCGCCTAGGCTGAACGAAAATGGTGTGCTGTACGTCGAGTCCGGCCAAGTGCTGGATGCGCCGCCGGGCTGGCAGGTCATAAAGTCCGGCAGAGCGGGGCAAGTGCATTTTCAATTGATGGGGTTGGCTGAATGATCAAGGTGGTATATCCGGGTACGTTCGATCCCATCACGCGCGGGCATGAGGATATCGTGCGTCGTACGACCGGCCTGTTCGGCGAGGTCATTGTCGCGGTCGCGGAAAGCAGGGCGCATACCCTGTTTACTCTGGAAGAGCGAGTGGGTATGGCTCGCGAGGTTTTTGCCTGCTTTGCCAATGTCCGGGTGGAAGGGTTCAATGGCTTGCTGATGAACTTTGTGCAAGCCCATGATGCGCGCGTCGTGTTGCGCGGTCTGCGCGCGGTATCGGATTTCGAGTATGAATTCCAGCTGGCCGGTATGAATCGCAACCTGTATCCCGAGGTTGAGACGCTGTTTTTAACGCCGGCCGAGCAATATACGTTCATCTCGGCGACCATGGTGCGCGAGGTGGCGCGCTTCGGCGGCGAGGTCGAAAAATTTGTTTCGCCGCTGGTGGCGGCGAGGTTGCAGCAGAAATATCAATTTGAATAGATGGTTTGAAATAAACAGGAGAGAAGCATGGCACTTTTAATTACCGACGAATGTATCAACTGCGATGTATGCGAGCCCGAGTGCCCGAACGATGCAATTTCGCAAGGTGATGAAATTTATATCATCGACCCGAACAAGTGCACCGAATGCGTGGGTCACTACGACACCCCGCAGTGCGTGGAAGTCTGCCCGGTCGATTGCATTCCCAAGGATCCGGCCCATGTGGAAAACCAAGCCCAGTTGCAGGCTAAGTATGAAATTTTGATCGCGGCCAAAGGCTGAGTTCGCTCGCGCTGTCGTCTGACTAGCCGCACGCCTGTGCGGCTTGTGCATTTCAGGGGGGGGCATTCACGGCTTAAGCTTTCCCTAATGTATAATGCGCGCCTTTGGAATTCCCCCGGTAGGAGAGAATAATGCCGATTTATGCTTATGCCTGTTCCAGTTGCGGATCGCAGCAGGACGTGATGCAGAAAATGAGCGATGCACCGCTGACCGTTTGCCCCCAGTGCGGCAAGGAAACCTTTGCGAAACAATTGACCGCCGCAGGCTTTCAGTTGAAGGGCAATGGTTATTACGTGACCGACTTCAAGGATAAACCCAAGGCCGATTGTTCACCTTGCGCCAGCTCGGGTTCTTGCCCGATGGCAAGCTGAGAGTCGATGAAAAAATACCTCATTACCGGGCTGCTGGTCTGGGTGCCCCTGGGAATTACCCTCTGGGTGCTGAATCTGACCATAGGCACGATGGATCAGACCCTGTTGTTGTTGCCGCAGCAATGGCACCCCGATCGGGTGTTGGGCATTCATATCCCGGGCCTCGGTATCATTCTGACGCTGGTCGTTGTGTTACTCACCGGCTTGTTGATTCGCAATGTATTCGGTCAGCGCCTGTGGGATGCATCCGAGCGCGCGATGCTGCATGTACCTTTTGTCGGCAGTATCTACAAGGGTGTGAAGCAGGTCAGCGATACGCTGTTGTCGGGTAGCGGCAACTCGTTCCGCAAGGTGCTGCTGGTACGTTACCCGCATCCCCATGCTTGGTCGTTGGCGTTTCAGACCAATGTCCCGCGCGAGGTGAGCAGTCGCTTCGACGAAGAGTATGTGGCGGTGTTTATTCCGACCACCCCCAGCCCGGTTAACGGCTTTTATTTTTATTTGCGCAAAGCCGACACGATAGAACTCGACATGACCGTAGACGTCGCATTGCGTACCATCGTGTCGATGGGCGTGGTTGCCTCGCCCGAAATCGTGCATGCAGCGCAGGCCATCAAGCAAGACTAACTTTTATCAAGAAATCGAAACATGCGAACTCATTATTGCGGACTACTCAACACCGACCAACTCGATCAGACCGTCAGCCTGTGCGGCTGGGCCCATCGCCGCCGTGACCATGGCGGCGTGATCTTCATTGACCTGCGCGACCGCGAAGGTCTGGCGCAGATCGTGTGCGATCCAGATCGTGCCGATATGTTCAAGATAGCCGAGTCGGTGCGCAACGAGTTCGTGCTGCGTATCACCGGCCGTGTGCGTCGTCGCCCCGAGGGCACAACCAACGCCAATATCGGCAGCGGTGAGATTGAAGTGCTGTGCCATGAGATCGAAGTGCTAAATGCCGCAGTGACGCCGCCGTTCCCGCTGGATGATGAGAATCTGTCCGAGAACGTGCGCCTGACTCATCGCGTGATCGACCTGCGCCGTCCGCAGATGCAGAAGAACATGATGTTGCGCTACAAGGTCGCGATGGCATTCCGTCGTTTCCTCGACAGTCGCGGCTTCATCGACATCGAAACACCGATGCTGACCAAATCCACGCCGGAAGGCGCACGCGACTATCTGGTGCCGTCGCGCGTACATCCGGGTGAATTTTTTGCACTGCCGCAATCGCCGCAGCTGTTCAAGCAGATGTTGATGGTGGCCGGTTTTGACCGCTACTATCAGATTACCAAATGCTTCCGCGACGAAGATCTGCGCGCCGACCGTCAGCCTGAATTCACTCAGGTCGATATCGAGACCTCGTTCCTGACGGAAGCGCAGATCACCGCGATGATGGAAGAGTTGATGCGCACGGTGTTCAAGGAGACGATGAATGTCGACCTGCCCAACCCCTTCCCGCGCATGACCCATAACGAGGCGATGGCGCGTTTCGGTTCGGATAAGCCCGACCTGCGCGTAACGCTGGAACTGACCGAGGTTACCGATGTGGTGCAAGATGTCGCATTCAAGGTGTTTGCCGGCGTAGCGAATTCCGACACGGGCCGCGTCGCAGCTCTGCGCGTACCGGGCGGTGCAGCCTTCACGCGCGGCGAAATCGACGAGTACACCAAGTTTGTCGGTATCTATGGTGCAAAAGGATTGGCTTACATCAAGGTCAACGATGTCACGCAACTGAATGAAACCGGTTTGCAGTCGCCTATCGTGAAGAACATTCACGAAGCGGCGCTGAAGACGATAGTTGAGCGCACCGGTGCGCAAAATGGCGACATCATTTTCTTCGGTGCGGACAAGGCCAAGATCGTTAACGACGCGCTAGGCGCATTGCGCAGCAAGATCGGCCACGACAAGGGCCATACCAACGGTAGTGCATGGGAGCCAGTGTGGATCGTGGACTTTCCGATGTTTGAATACGACGATGAAGCCAAGCGCTGGACGGCCTGTCACCATCCCTTCACATCGCCCAAAGACGAACACCTCCAGTATCTGGAAACCGATCCGGGCCGTTGTTTGGCCAAGGCTTACGATTTGGCACTGAACGGTTGGGAGTTGGGCGGCGGATCGGTACGTATCCACAAAGAAGAAGTGCAGAGTCTGGTGTTCCGCGCGCTCAAAATTGATGCGGAAGAAGCTCAGCTCAAATTCGGTTTCCTGCTGGATGCGTTGCAATATGGTGCGCCACCACACGGCGGACTGGCATTCGGTCTGGATCGTATCGTCACCATGATGACGGGGGCCGAGTCGATTCGCGATGTGATCGCCTTCCCCAAGACGCAGCGAGCCCAGTGTCTGTTGACTCATGCGCCTTCCGAGGTGGACGAGCGTCAATTGCGTGATCTGCATATCCGTCTGCGTCAGCAGGCGCAGGCTACCGTGGACGTAAGCAAGGAATAATGTCACGCCGGTTGCGTCTCTGGTTGTTGGCACTGCTGCTGTGGTTGCCGGCAGCGCAGGCGGAACTTTTGGCGGTAACTCGGGCCGAACTGCCCGCTGAGGCGCGTGTAACGTTGCGCGCCATCGAGCGGGGTGGGCCGTTTGCTTACTATCGTGACGGCGTGGTATTCAAGAATTACGAGCGGGCGTTGCCGCAGCGAACACGTGGTTATTACCACGAGTACACGGTGAAAACGCCGGGTGTGCGAAATCGTGGAGCGCGCCGTATCGTGTGTGGAGTGTTACCTGAATGTTATTACAGCCCAGATCATTACCGGACTTTCAACCCTATCCTAGAGTAGTTATGAACTCGCTGGCACAACAACTTGACGATATTGCCGCAGCAGGCAGCTATACCATGACATGCAGCGCAGATGAGTTGCGCGTGGCTGCGAATGAGGCGAACTTTGCCTTGTTCGACGCCGACCTAAAAGGGGTCAAGGGTAAGCAAAATCTGTTCAATGCATTGGCTTACGCTGCTGATTTTCCGCCCGAATTTGGCGCGAATTGGGATGCGCTGGCAGACGATCTGTGCGACCTGTCCTGGTGCGGCGAGGTGTCCGGTTACGTGCTGTTGCTACGCAATGTCAGCGATACGTTTGGTCTGTCGGCGAATGATCGCGAGATTGCCCAAGATTTGCTTGCCGATACCGTGGTGTACTGGCGGCAGCGCAAGAAACCATTCTGGATTTTTTTCATTTAGCGCATGACGGAATACAAACAGCCGATTTCGGTGCTGGTGGTGATCCATACCCCTCCCGGCAGGGCAGGGCAGGACATGCAAGTGCTGTTGTTGGAGCGCGCCGATCATCCCGGCTACTGGCAGTCGGTTACCGGCAGTTGCGAGGCGGGCGAAACACCATTGGAAACGGCAATACGCGAGGTGTCCGAAGAGACCGGATTGCGAGCGGGCGAGTATGTGCTAACTGACTGGCAGTCGCACCATATCTATGAAATCTATCCGCACTGGCGCCATCGCTATGCGCCCGGCACCACCCATAACACTGAACATGTATTCAGCCTGGAGCTGCAAGCTCCTGTTGAGGTGCGACTCGCGCCACGCGAGCATTTGCGCTTCGCGTGGTTGAACTGGCGGCAAGCAGCCGATCAGGTGTTCTCACCTAGCAATCGCGCGGCGATACTGCAACTAGCGGAAAGAGAAACCATGCCCGATAACATCATTTCCATAGCCTATGACCAGCCGGATGCGACGCAATCAAGTTGCAGTACGGCGCAGGCCTGGGCAAAGAAACCGCGCGAGCCGGAGCCCGGAGAAAAGGCCGCACTGATCGCGCGCATCAAACATATGCTTAAAGAGCAGGATGCCGTGTTGGTGGCGCATTACTACGTCCATCCCGACTTGCAGGATTTGGCCGAAGCAAGCGGCGGCATCGTCTCCGACTCGTTGGATATGGCTAACTTTGGTCACCGCCATCCGGCCAAAACCATCGTCGTCGCGGGAGTGCGCTTCATGGGAGAGACCGCGAAAATATTGAATCCGGAAAAGCGAGTGCTGATGCCCGACCTTGAAGCGGAATGCTCGCTCGATCTCGGTTGTCCGGCAGATGAATTCGCCGCATTCTGCGATTCGCACCCTGATCGCACGGTGGTGGTGTATGCAAACACCAGCGCGGCGGTGAAGGCGCGTGCCGACTGGATGGTGACCAGTTCGATTGCATTGCCGGTGGTCAAGTATCTGATGGAGCGCGGTGAGAAAATTCTGTGGGCACCAGATCGTCATCTCGGTGGCTATGTGCAGGAGCAGACCGGCGCGGACATGCTGCTTTGGCAGGCGTCGTGCATTGTGCATGACGAATACAAGGCGCAGGAGCTGATCGCGTTGAAGGCGCAACATCCGGGCGCGCTGGTATTGGTGCACCCCGAATCGCCTCGCGCCGTGGTCAAACTGGCCGACGTGATCGGCTCCACCACGCAACTTATCAAGGCGGCGCAGGATTCGGACGCACAGGTATTTATTGTCGCGACCGACAATGGCATCCTGCACAAAATGCGTACCCTGTGTCCGGGCAAGTTGTTCTTCGAAGCGCCGACGGCCGGAGCGGGCGCTAACTGCACCAGTTGCAGCCACTGTCCGTGGATGGCAATGAACGGACTGCTGAATCTGGCCGAGGTGCTGGAGACAGGCAGAAACGAGATTCATGTTGATCCCGCGATCATTCCGCGCGCGGTGCAGCCAATCAAACGCATGCTGGATTTCGCGCAGCAGATCAAGCTGCCGACGCGCGGTATCGGCAACGTATAAAGACCAGGTACAAACTATGAGCAGCACGGAAAATAACGGAGCCAAACCCAGGCAGACCGGAGCACAGAAGACTGCGCGTAACCCGATCAAGATCGTGCCTTTGCAGGAGCGCCTGCGCAAGCCGCAGTGGATAAGGGTCAAGGCGGGCAGCGGACAGGGCTACAACGATGTTAAACGTATGCTGCGCGAGCATCAGTTGCATACCGTATGTGAAGAGGCTTCCTGCCCCAATATCGGCGAATGCTTTGGCAAGGGCACAGCGAGCTTCATGATACTGGGCGATGTATGCACGCGTCGCTGTCCGTTCTGCGATGTGGCACATGGCAAGCCATTGCCGCCGGATGCAGATGAGCCGCAGAATCTCGCGCGCTCAATCGGGTTGTTGAAGCTGCGCTACGTGGTCATTACCAGTGTGGACAGGGATGATCTGCGCGATGGTGGTGCGCAGCATTTTTCCGACTGCCTGCGTGCAATCCGCGCCAGTGCGCCAGACACCAGGTTGGAGACGCTGGTACCGGACTTCAGAGGCAGACTGGACGTCGCGCTGGATGCGATGGCAAACGATTTACCCGACGTGCTGAATCACAATCTGGAAACCGTGCCGCGCCTGTACCCGTTAGCTCGTCCCGGTGCGGATTACACCCATTCGCTCAAGCTGCTCAAGGATTTCAAGTCGCGTTTTCCGCAGGTGGTCACCAAATCCGGTTTGATGGTCGGTCTGGGCGAAACTGATGACGAAGTGCTGGAAGTGATGCGCGACCTGCGCGCGCATGACGTGAACATGTTGACCATTGGCCAGTATCTGCAACCTTCGGATGGACACCTGCCGGTACTGCGATATGTATCTCCGGCAACCTTCGCCATGTTCGAGCAAGCAGCGCGGCAGATGGGTTTTAGTCACGCTGCCTGCGCGCCCATGGTGCGCAGCAGCTACTTCGCCGACGAGCAGGCGCATGGCGCGGGCGTTCCACGCTGGGGAGATCAGTAGATTTCGTCATCCCGAGTTCCGGTCTTTTGCCGTAAAGCGTTTGCCTGCGAGCATAGTGCGATTTAGGGGAAATGTCGTCGTTGCGAGCCCCGCAGGGGCGCGGCAATCCAGAGGGTTAGCGTGGCGACGAAGCACGGCTCTTTGGATAGGCTGGGTTGCCACGTCCCGTCACGCTTTGCTCGCGGCTAAAGGGCTCTTATTGTCTCCTCGCAATGACGGGGTAGAGGAATATTGTCGGGGAGCGTTAATGCGGAGCGGTGCGCTGGGCAAATCGTCGTTGCGAGTCCCGCAGGGGCGTGGCAATCCAGATGGTTAGCGTGGCGACGAAGAACGGCTCTTTGGATAGGCTGGATTGCCGCGTCGGCGTTGCCTCCTCGCAATGACGGGGTAGAGTGAGGTTGTCGGGGAGCGTTAATGCGGAGCAGTGCGCCGGGCATGTCGTCGTTGCGAGTCCCGCAGGGGCGTGGTAATCCAGAGGGTTTGCGTGGCAACGAAGCACGGCTCTTTGGATAGGCTGGGTTGCCACGTCCCGCCACGCTTTGCTCGCGGCTAAAGGGCTCTTACTGTCTCCTCGCAATGACGGGGTAGAGGGATATTGTCGGGGAGCGTTAATGCGGAGCGGTGGGCTGGGCAAGTCGTCGTTGCGAGCCCCGCAGGGGCGCGGCAATCCAGAGGGTTTGCGTGGCAACGAAGCACGGCTCTTTGATAGGCTGGATTGCCACGTCCCGCCACGCTTTTCTCGCGGCTAAAGGGCTCTTACTGCCTCCTCGCAATAACGGGATAGCGGGATATTGTCGGGGAGCGTTAATGCGGAGCGGTGGGCTGGGCAAGTCGTCGTTGCGAGCCCCGCAGGGGCGTGGCAATCCAGAGGGTTTGTGTGGCAACGAAGCACGGCAAGGGGTTACTTTCGCCGATTTCCGTTCAGTGTAAGCATCCCGGTCAGCAGGCGAATCAGGCCATAGCTAATCCGCGCCAGCAGGCGAGTCCCAAAGCCTCTTTCTTGCGCAATGATGCGTCGACTATGAGAGGAAATTTCGGTCATCAGGCTGGTGCGCAGTTCAGCGGCGAAGCCTGCATCCCGGAGCGCAATATTCGCCTCGCGGGCCAGCCGCAGGCTAAAGGGATCGATATTGGATGACCCCACGGTCGCCCACTCACCGTCGATCACGGCGACCTTGGCATGCAGGTGACTGGCTTGATATTCGTATATCTCCATGCCGGCGGCGAGTAGCTTGTCATAAAGCGCCTGTGTCGCGTAATGCAGAATGCGGTACTCCACGTGTCCTTGCAATAGCAGGACGATGCGAACTCCGCGCGATGCGGCTTTGACCAGCGCGCGGCGAAACAGGCGTCCCGGCAGAAAGTAGGCGTGAGCGAGGATGATCTCGCTGTGTGCATCATTGATAGCGCGCAGATAGGCATGCTCAATGTCGCGCCGATGGCGCAGACTGTCACGAACCAGCAAGGCAAGCGGGGCGGAAGCAGTCTCAACAGCGGCGCGCGATGCCAGTATCCGCGTCCGTCGGCGCAAATTGGCCCAGGTCACCGAACTCCATAGTTTGCGCATGGCGGCATGCACGGTGCCGGCAAGCGATCCCTGGATCCGTACGGCATAGTCGAGTCGGGGCTCCGAGAGTCCTGCCAGCCGCGGAATATCATCAATGATATTGATTCCGCCGATGAAGGCGATCTCGCCATCCATTACCGCCAGTTTCCGGTGGAGGCGCCGCAGCCTGCGCCAACGATTGCGGCGCAGGGTGAACGGCGATATCGCGCGTCGAAACCATTGCACCTCAATGCCGGCGTTACGCAGATCGTCTACCCAGTGTTGCGGTAATTCCGCCGAGCCGTAGCCGTCCAGCAGCAGGCGTACTGCCACGCCCCGGGCCGCGGCGCGGGATAGTGCATCGGCCACCATGCGTCCGGTGCTGTCCGCGGCATAAATATAAGTTTCCAGATAGATAGATTGCTGTGCAGCATCAATATCGGCGCAGAGTTGCGGAAAAAATGCGGCGCCATTTTGTAACAACGTAAGCCGATTTTGGGCGATCAGATGGCTCATGGGGCGGAACTGCCGTGTCGTATCAGCCGTGTCGAAAGAGCGGCATGATCGGACAGGCGCTGCCAGTTTGCGCCGACATGCACTTCACTGTGGAGCACGCTGAAGCCGCGCACGTAGATACGATCCAGCCGCAGCAGCGGCAGGCGGGCAGGAAAGCTGCGCGCCAATTTTCCGGTGTTTAGCAGGAACACATCCTGTAGCGCCAGCTCGAGATTCAGCGTAGCGCTCATCTGGTTACTCCAGTCGTTGAAGTCACCCGCGATGATCAGCGGCGCATCTGCCGGGATCATTTCGTTTACGTAGGCAATCAGGGCGCGCGTCTGTTCACGCCGTCCCCGCGCGAACAGGCCAAAGTGGGCGCACAAACAATGTACTCGCAGCCCGTTTTCCAGCGCAATTTCGCTGTGCAACAGCCCGCGCTGCTCGAAGCGGTGAGCGGAGACATCCTTGTTTAACGATTGTAAGATGGGGAAACGGCTCAGAATGGCATTGCCGTGATGCCCCGCCTCGTAAACCGAATTCTTGCCATAGGCGTGATGAGTCCATACCGAGTGCGCAATAAATTCGTGTTGTGCTTCATTGGGGTAATCGGGGTGTCGCTTTGAATGGTGGCGGTGTTCGCCCTGCACTTCCTGCAGAAACACGATGTCAGCATTCAGTTCCCGCAGTCGCTCACGCAATTCATGCAGTACCACGCGCCGGTTGAAGTGCGAGAAGCCTTTGTGAATATTGTAGGTGGCGATGTTCAGTGTGCTCATAGAGGTTTGCATTCTTGCCGAAGCAGGGCGGGTATGCAAGGTGGGTTGGCGTAGTTGAACGCAGAATATCCAAGAATGCTGCCGGTAAAAATAGTACGATACCCCTTCATTCAAAGATAAAAGCCATTTAGAGCTATCTGAGAATCGCAATATGAGCTTTGTTAGCCTGAATGTTTCATAAACCTTACCGAGCGCGGCCTGCGCTGGATTTATCTGCGCATCAAAACGCCGAGCAAGGCTCCCCCAACCCCATCAAGTAGGGAGCGTTGCAGGGTTATCGATTATGGATGGAGGGTGA
>JBBQXA010000037.1:0-20512 GCA_038210095.1 Burkholderiales bacterium | reverse complement strand
CACAGAACTGCGCCCCCCTGTTCGATTGCGCCATGTTCGAGAGCGAAGCCCAACCCCAGAACAATCAGGGCGATGACGATAGCAAGTTCGGATTTCAGGTGTTTCATCAACATACTCGGCGAATTAAAGGCCGCACACTATCTGCTGGGATAGGTAACGTCAATAATATGCATGTAATAGTAAGCGTGTTTAATAGGTTGACCGGCTGCTTGGGCGGTCATATCATGCTCAGCTATAGGGTTTTTTTAGTACGGACATTTCGAGGAGGTATCATGGCAGAGCAAAAAACAAAGGCAGTAACTGGGAAAACAACGGCAGTCAAGTCAAAGGCGGTTGTGACGACTGAGAAGAAAACAGTAGCGAAGAAAGCATCGCCAGTGGCAAAAAAAGCCACAGCGGCTGTGGCAAAGAAGCCTGCTGCATCTGAGGCAAAGAAGGCCCCGGTAGTAAAAAAATCGGCAGCTGTACCCGCTGTAGAAAAGAAAGTCGCCGCCAAAAAGGCAACGTCTCCCAAGGTGAAGTCGGCAGCAAAACTTTCACCGGAAGACCGTTATCGCATGGTTGAAATGGCCGCCTACTTTATTGCAGAGGGTCACGGCTTTCGGGGTAACTCGACTGAGCATTGGGCTGCCGCAGAACGTGAGATCGCGGCTCAATTGGGAGCATGATCCGCGGCATCTAATCTGCACATGCGGTCATGCAGATTAGATGCCGATTCCGATGAAAGTCGCCGGTCTAATCGGATCTTTCTCGGCCAGCTGACTGAGTAAAGATTCGAATTCGATTAATGGAACTGGCTTGCCGAACAGATAGCCTTGGAATAGATGGCATCCGTTTTGCTGCAGGATTTCAAGCTGCTCTATTGTCTCCACACCTTCGGCGATCACTTCCAGGTTAAAGTTTATCGACATGTCGATAATGGTCTTGACGATAACCGCATCACTCTTGTCCTCCACGATGTCGCGCACGAATGACTTGTCAATCTTGATCTGATTCAGCGGCAAACGCTTCAGGTAGCTTAATGAAGAGTAGCCTGTGCCGAAATCATCCATCGAGAATTGCACGCCGAACTCCTTCAGGGCAAGCATCTTGTTGATGGTCTCATCCACATCAGTCAGCACGGCGCTTTCGGTCAGTTCCAGCTTGAGACGTGAGGCGTCAATGGCGTACGTGTTGACTATATTTTTAACCTGTTCCACAAACTTCGGCTGGCGGAACTGCCGTGCGCTTACGTTCACGGCAAGCTGTAGGTTGCGGGTGTCGGGCAACTCTTGCCAGCGTTTTAGTTGTTGGCATGCGGTCTCCAATACCCATGCGCCGATAGGCAGGATCAGGCCGCTTTCTTCCGCGAGCGGGATAAACTCATCGGGTGGAATGAAGCCGCGTTCCAAATTATTCCAGCGCAGTAGCGCCTCGGCACCGATGATTTTTTTGTCATGATTAACCTGCATCTGGTAGTAGAGGCCCAACTCGTTTTTGCTGAGTGCATTGCGCAGTGCGGTTTCGAGAGCCGCGCGCGACGATACGGCTTCTTGCATTGATCTTTCGAAAAAACGCACCGCATTGCGTCCCGAGGATTTTGCCTGATACATGGCGGTATCGGCCCGCTGGAGCAGTTCATCCACTTTGCTGTCGCGTCCCTGAAACATGCTCACTCCGATACTCACACTGCTGTGATGCTCATGTTCCCCGAGGTGGTAGGGCTGGCTGAGTGAGGCGACGATTTTTTCGCCCAGGTCTTCTGCTTGGTTGGCGGCCAGAATCGCGCTTTGTCCCAGTCCCTGCAGAATGACCACAAACTCGTCGCCACCAAGACGGGCTACCGTGTCGCTCTCGCGTACGCAGGACTTGAGGCGAGTTGCAACTTCGACCAGTAGCATGTCGCCCACAGCATGGCCCTGAGTGTCGTTGAGTACCTTGAAATTATCCATGTCCATGAACAGTAACGCGCCGTAGGAACCGCTGCGTTCGCTAGTCAGTAACGACTGTATCAGCCTGTCCATCAACAGGCGGCGGTTGGGTAGTTCGGTCAGCGTGTCATAGAAGGCGAGCCATTGAATCTCTTCTTCGGCACGCTTGCGTTCGCTGATATCCATGAAAATCGCCACGTAATGAGTGATCTCATCCTGCGGGTTGCGCACGGTGGTGATGGTCAGCCATTTCGGGTACAGGGTGCCGTCCTTGCGTTTGTCCCACATTTCACCCGACCAAGTGCCGGTCTCGTTCAGCGCGGTCCAGAGCGTTTGGTAATATTCCCGATCGTGCTTGCCGGACTGCAGCATGCGCGGATTTTGGCCGATGGCTTCGGCCGCAGAGTAGCCTGTCAGTTTTTCGAAGGAACGGTTGACGCTGACGATGCGCGCCTGAGCATCGGTTACCACGATAGCTTCGTGAGTGTCGAAGGCGATGGAGGCGATGTGTAGTTTTTCTTCAAGCTGCTTGTGAGCCGTGATGTCGGTGCTGATGGCAATATAGGAGCGCGAGCTGGGCAAAGGCACGAAAGTACTTTTCACCCAGTAAAGACTGCCATCCTTGGCGCGATTGCAGGCTTCGCCGTGCCAGATCAAGCCAGTATTAATGGCATCGGACATTTCGCGATAGAACGCGGTATCGTGTTGCCCGGACTTGACGATACGGTGGTTCTGGCCGAGCAGCTCCTCGCGGCGGTAGCCCGTGATCGCACAGAATTTGTCGTTTACATAGCTGATGATCCCGTCCTGATCGGCAACCGCGACAATCGCATGCTGATCAAGGGCAAATTTCTGCTGATTGAGTTCTCCGAGCAGATGTTGCAGGTCGAGGTCCTGATATTCTTTTTCAAGTTGTGAGCGACTCAGGCGGAAGCTGATCGCAAACGCGATTAACAGGATGATGCCGACCAGAATACTGACTTGGATGCGCAGGGTGTGGTGCGAGGCATTGAGTACGGTAGCATCGAAGTGCTTGACCATTTTCCATTCGCCCACATCATTATTGATGTCCTGCGCTTGGTCGATTCCAATGGCACGATAAGGATAGATGGTTTCGAATAGCCACAATCCGTGGTCGGCATCCATGAAGTTCCCCGAGGTGGCGGCATTGATCTGAGCCCACACCTCGGGGCGTTGTTCCGCCATGCTGGCGCGGTGCGGCAGCATGAAGCCGAACTCCTGTGCCGGGTTCGTGCTTTTTAGCCAGTAGCCGTCCTTGTTGAGCAGCATCCATGATGAGTTGCCGGTTTCAGAAACGGTACGGATGCGTTCGAACAGATCAAGTGCCGAGTACGAGATGACGACGATGCCGCGTGGGCGACCATTGGAAGCGTATACCGGCGTGGCGGCCCGCAGTGTGGGGTGCAGGGGCTGCTCAATCTTTCCCCGTTCGATCTCAAGGTCAAGTGGCGAAAGATAGGTTTCACCATCCCCAAGCTTCATGCCCTGGGCGATGTAGTAGCGCCCTGACTTGTCCTCTCTGTGATCGGGAGTGATCACCTCGATCTTGCCATTTTTCACGTCTACGCGGGCCTGTTCGCGACCGTTTTCATCTATCCATCTAGCCTTGTAGTAGACCTGTTTTGCGTTGACAAAGGCGGCTATATTGCGTGTAAGGCCTGCAAGCTCTGTGCCGCTGGTTCGTGCGGCAGTCTGCGCAAGTTGCTCGGAGTGCGCAAGATATTGCGTGTCGCGTTTCAGGGTGAGCAAGGCAAGGTTGGTGGTTTCCACGCCGGCATGCACGTGATCCTGTTCATGCTCAATCAGGGTCTGCATATCCTCTGCCGATTCAAATGCGTAGAAAACCACCCCCAGCGCACTGATGATCAGTGCCGCGGGTAAGAAGTTATACAGCAGTCGTTTCATAAACCTGGAATGCACGATTCGCCTTGTTTGAGAGAGAGTGTGTGAACGAAATAAGGGTTATTTTACCTTTATTTCTGTTGCGCGAGACAGGATAGGTAAACGGTGGCATCCGGTTGCATCCGGTTGCGCTGCGCTTGCCAGATCATCTCGGTGAGGCACTCCATTATCGCATGCTGTGCCTCATGCTCTGACTCGAACTTGTGTGTCAGGCGCGTGAAATGTGCGCGTATTCCTGCAGGCTGGTCGATAGAAATCTGTTCCTCTATGGTCAGATGCATCATCAGGTGCAAAAAAGGATTGGTAGAGCCATGCTCCGGCAGGAAGTCCTGTTCACGGTAGCGTTCGCTGTCTTCGAACACGGCATGATGCTCTGGGTGTTTGGCGATCAGTTGTGCAGCCAGGTCTTCCAGCGGTGTCAGCAATTCGTTGGCACGGCGTTTGCGCCAGGATTCGATCAGGAAGTCGCGAGCCTCGTCGCGGGTGGGATTGAACATTGCTTCAGGTGGCCTTTTGTTTGTATTCGCACAGATCGTGAATGATACAGTCGCCGCATTTCGGCTTGCGCGCCTGGCACACATAGCGACCATGCAGGATCAGCCAGTGATGGGCGTCGAGTTTGAACTCTGCCGGGATGCCCTTCACCAGTTTATTTTCGACTTCCAGCACGGTTTTGCCGGGAGCCAGCCCGATGCGGTTGCTCACGCGGAAGATATGGGTGTCTACCGCAATGGTGGGTTGGCCGAACGCGGTGTTGAGGATCACGTTGGCAGTCTTGCGTCCCACGCCCGGCTGGGCTTCCAATTCAGCGCGCGTTTGCGGCACCTCGCCGCCATGCCTTTCCAGCAGCAGACGACAGGTCTGGATCACATGTTTCGCCTTGGTTTTATACAGGCCGATGCGCTGGATGTATTCGCGTACACCTGCTTCGCCCAGATCCAGCAGCATCTGCGGTGTATTCGCCACCGGATACAGTTGTCGCGTCGCTGCATTGACGCTGATGTCGGTAGCCTGGGCGGACAGCAAGACGGCAATCAGCAGTTCAAACGGCGTGCGATATTCCAGCTCGGTGGTTGGATGCGGGTTCGCGCCCTGCAAGCGCAGAAAAATCTCGCGGCGTTTCGAGGGGTTCATGCTGCGTGCGAGGTTGAGCAGCCGCCCTCTATCGGCGCCACGGTCGCGTTGCTGCCTTTGAGCTTGCGTTCGGCGCGCAGGTTGAGCCAGTTGCGCGCGGCGATCAGCAGGCCGAGAACGATGAAGGCGCCGGGTGGTAGTACGGCCAGCAGGAAGCCGTGATAGTCGGGTATGACGGTGATCACCCAGGATTTAGCCGCCTCGCCGAAGATCATGTCTATGCCGGAGAGCAGGGTGCCGCGTCCGAATACCTCGCGTATTGCACCCAGTACCGCCAGCACGGCGGTCAGCCCCAGTCCCATTGCGATGCCGTCCAGCGCGGATGCGGCAGCGGGATTCTTGGAGGCAAACGATTCGGCGCGCGCCAGCACGATGCAGTTGGTGGTGATCAGCGGCACGAAAATGCCCAGTACCAGATACAGCGAATGCAGATAGGCATTCATCAGAAATTGCACGATGGTTACCAGTACCGCGATCAGTAGTACATAAACGGGGAGGCGGGCCTCATTCGGAATGAATTCGCGTATCGCGGCGACCGCACTGCCGGTCAGGGTCATAACCAGTGTGGTTGCCAATCCCAGTCCGACCGCATTCACAACGGTATTGCTGATCGCCAGCAGCGGACACAGGCCCAACAGTTGCGCAATTCCGGCGTTCTGCTTCCACAGGCCGTTGTAAAAAATATCTTTCACTTCCTGCCATGTCATTGTGTTTTCTCCTGATCTTGTTTCAGGGGGCGCGGCGCGTACAGTTCGTCATGGTGCTGCGCGGCGTATTGCAGAGTCCTGTGTACCGCCTTGATCACGGCACGCGGTGTGATGGTCGCACCCGCCCGGTAGTCGAATGAGCCGCCATCCTTCTTCACCTTCCAGTCGCTGTCACGGGGTTGCTCCAGTGAGAGTCCGTCGAAACCCAGAACCCAGTTGTTTTTGGCAGCCTCGATGTAGTCACCCAATCCCGGAGTTTCATTGTGACTGGCGACGCGTACGCCGGCCAGGCGTCCGTCTTTATGGATGGCGATCAGCAGGTTGATCTTGCCGCCGTAGCCATCCGGTGCGATGGCTTGCAATACGACGGCGGAGGTCTCGCCCTTGAGTTGGCCGCGATAGATGACAGTATCCGTCTTCGAGCCCAGCAGCGGGTCACCCGGGATGGTCGCTTTGGCCTTCATGATGTCGTTGTCATAAGCAGACGCGGGCAGCACTTGCGATACCAGTTTCAGCTTTTCCGCTTCTTCGCTCTGCGCGATGGTTTCATGCGTCAGGTTGTAGGTCAGCGCAAGCAAGCCGGTGCCGACCAGTGCGAAGAACAACAGGTTGATGGCAGAATAGAAAGCGGCTTTGGCCAGCGTGCGCCTCATGGCTGCTTTCCTTTCTTTCCGAATATCTTCGGCTGGGTGTACGCGTCAATCAGCGGCACGCAGATATTCATCAGCAGCGTGGAGAATGCCAAGCCATCCGGGAAGCCGCCAAAGGTACGGATCAGATAGGTAATCAGTCCGGCACACGCGGCGAAGATAAATTTTCCTTTGGTGGTGGTCGGGCTGGTTATCGGGTCGGTCAGGATGAACAATGCGCCTATCATGGCAGCACCCGAGAACCAGTGGAACATCGGCGGGGCGTAATGCGCCGGATCAATCAGATGGAAGACGCCCGCAATGGCGAACAGCGACCCCAGATAGAACACCGGAATATGCCAGGAAATGATGCGATTGAGCAGCAGGAAAAGTCCGCCCGCGAGGAAGCCGAGCGCGACAGCTTCGCTGCCTTGTCCGGCGAGGCGGCCATAGATCGGCATGTCCATAATTTCCTGCATGGGGCGATCCAAGTGCAACTGGGTCTTCAGCGTATCCAGCGGGGTGGCCATCGTGATCGCATCCAGCGATACACCCGGTGGCAATGCGCCAGAGAAGATGAAGTGCAACTGGTCGAGCAGGTTCAATTCTACCGATCCCAGTCCGTGGGGCGTGAGCCACTGCGTCATAGGTACAGGAAAGGAAATGATCAGCACGGCGTAGCCTATCATCGCCGGATTGAAAGGATTGTTGCCCAGTCCGCCGTACAGGTGTTTGGAGATGCTGATCGCGAAGGCCGTACCGGTCACCACCATCCACCACGGGGCCAGCGGGGGAATGGATAATGCCAGCAGCCAAGCCGTCAGCAACGCACTGTTGTCCTTGATAAACGGGGTGACGGGGCTGCCGCGCAGCTTTAGCATCGCAGCCTCGGTCGCCAGCGCGGTGATGCTGGCGAGTGTGATCGAGACCAGTATTGCAGGCCCGAAGTGCCAAACATACAGCACAATCCCGGGTATTAGTGCGAGCAGCACCCTGAGCATGATCTGCGAGACGCTGTCCGGTTTGCTGATGAAGGGGGCGAAAAACATGGCGGTGATTTATTCCTTCGGCTGATCGACGTTCGATTGGGCGAGTTCGCGTATACGCGCGCGGCGCACCTCGATTTCGGTGATTTCCGCCAGTTGTTCCGGCGAGAGGTTTTCGGTGTTCTTCGGCTTTATGGCGGCAGCCTGCTCCTTGGCATGGTCTATCGCCGCCTGAATTTTAAATTGCATGGTGCTCTCGGGATCGGCATCCGGGTTGGTCGCGGCAATGGCGGGTTCGATGGCCTTGTCTACCGTAACCGCTTTTTCCTGAGCTGCCTTTTCCTTGGCGGCCAGACGTTCGGCCTTTTCTCTCTTCTCGCGTTCAATGCGAAATTCGCGATACTCGTGGCGTTCGCGCGCGCGGTCGGCGGCCTGCTTGTCCTGTTCACGCTGGTGGATTTCGCTCTTGGCGAACTGGTAGTACTGCACCAGCGGGATGTGGCTGGGGCAGACATAGCTGCATGCGCCGCATTCGATGCAATCGAATAGATGATAGGCCTGCGCCTTGCCGAAATTCTTTGATTTTGCGAACCAGTACAACTCCTGTGGCTGCAACTCCGCCGGACAAACATCCGCGCAACGCGTGCAGCGTATGCACGGCAGTGCGGGCGGGGCGACCGGAAACAACGTATCCGACATTGCGATAATGCAGTTGGTCGCCTTGATCACGCCTGCATCAACCGTTGGCAGAGGGAAACCCATCATCGGGCCGCCCATGATGTAGCCGGAGGTCTCCGGCAGTGATCCGGCCTGCGCGACTAGTTCGGCTATGGGGGTGCCGAACGGAACCTCGAAATTTTGTGGTTCGCCGACGTGTCCGGTGACAGTGACGATGCGCGAAATCAGCGGCTCGCCGTGTGCGATAGCGCGCCAGGTGCTATAAGCGGTACCGACGTTAAAGCATTGCACGCCCAGATCGGTCGAGCGCACTCCCGCCGCGACTTCAATGCCGGTCAACACACGAATCAGCTGCTTGGCGCCGCCGCCGGGATACACCGTCGGCACCGCGACGATCTCCATGCGTTCATGACTGCCTGCCGCAACCGCTGCGCGCATGGCGGCAATCGCCTCCGGTTTGTTGTCCTCGATGCCGACCATTACCTCGTCCGCATACAGCAGTGCGCGCATGATTTCGGCCCCTTGCAGGATTTCTGCCGCACGTTCGCGCATCAGCCGGTCATCGCAGGTGATGTAAGGCTCGCATTCCGCGCCGTTCAGCACCAGTGGGGTGATCTTGTGCTTGTGTGAATACAGCTTCATGTCGCTGGGGAATACTGCGCCGCCGAGCCCTACCACGCCCATGTCGCGCAGCAGATGCCGCAGCTCGGAATGCGACATGGTCTTCCAGTCATGCTGCTCGCGTGGCACCCATTCATCCAAACCGTCCGGAATTAGCGTGATGCACAGGTAGGGCAGGCCGGATGGATGAGCCACCGGCTGCATGTCGATAGCGGTAACCGTGCCAGATGTGGGTGCGTGCACCGTGCTGGACAATCGTCCATCGGGCTTGCCTAGCGTTTGCCCTTTGAGCACCCGCTGTCCGACTTCAACCACAGGTTGGGCGGTGTTGCCGGCATGCTGGTGGAGCGGAACGATCAGCTTCGAGGGCAATGCTGCCTGTGCGATGGGCCTTTCGTTTGATTGCGTCTTGTTGGTCGGCGGATGCACGCCGCCGTGGAATTTGAACAGCTTTTTCATGCGCTTGTCCGTCCAATCGCCTCTGGGTTTATCAGCTTCAGCGCGTAAACGGGATACTCACGTTTCCATGTGCTGATGTCCTGAACAAGGAGTTCCATACTGATGCAATCCACAGGGCAGGGCGGCAAGCACAGTTCGCAACCGGTGCACTCCGACGCGATGATGGTATGCATCTGTTTGGCCGCGCCGACGATGGCATCGACCGGGCAAGCCTGGATGCACAGCGTGCAACCGATACAGTTGTTTTCGTCGATGAAGGCGACCGCTTTGGGTTTGGGTTCTGCACCCGCGCCGAAAGGTTTGACTTCTACTCCGAGCAGATCGGCCAGCTTCTGTATGCCTTCCTCGCCGCCCGGTGGGCACAGGTTGATGTCTGCTTCGCCGCTGGCGATGGCATCGGCATAAGGCTTGCAGCCGGGATAACCGCACTGGCCGCACTGGGTCTGCGGCAGGATGCTGTCGATCTTCTCCGCCAGCGGGTTGCCTTCCACGCGAAACCTAATGGCGGAATAGCCCAAGATCGCACCTAGGACGATGGCGATGGCTGACATGACCAGCAGCGCTGTGATCATCGCTTAACCAGTCCCATTATTTAACCAAACCCGAAAAGCCCATGAAGGCCAGACTCATAAGCCCGGCGGTAATCATTGCAATCGACGAGCCTTTAAATATGTCCGGCACATCTGCGCCCTCCATGCGTTCGCGCATGCCGGCGAATAGCACCATCACCAGCGTGAAGCCGAGCGCACCCCCCATGCCGAAGAACAGTGATTCCATGAAGTTGTGGTTGGCCTGCACGTTCAGCAGCGGGATGCCCAGCACCGCGCAATTGGTGGTAATCAGCGGCAGGTAGATCCCCAGCACCTGATGCAGCACCGGGCTGGTCTTTTGGATCACCATTTCGGTGAATTGCACGATCCCGGCAATCACCACGATGAAAGACAGCGTAGTCAGGTAGGAAAGCTCGGGCCCGAGCAGGTATTCGTTGATCAAGTAGCTCGCACCCGAGGCCAGCGTCAGCACGAAGGTGGTCGCCAGCCCCATGCCAATGGAGGCTTCCAGTTTCCTGGAAACCCCCATAAACGGGCACAGCCCGAGAATTTTGACCATCACGATGTTGTTCACAAACACCGTGCCAACCAGAATCAACAGATATTCAGTCATTCATATACTCACAAAAGCAGGCGCGGATTATGCGCCTATTCAAATGACCCTTCAACCGCGCTGGCAGCATATGGATATGCCATAAAGTTTGATATGAGGTGGTATGGATAGGCTGCATGGCATAAATCGCATAGAATTTGCGCCAATTTCAGACTGCCGCTATAGGGCGATGGCGAAAGACCCAACCGATTACAGTACCGTCGATTTCATCGCGCCCGGCCTGCACGTGACGCGAGGTCAGGTATTGATGAACAGAAATCGCCATATCGCCATCGTAGTCAAGAGAGCGCGCAGTAACGCACATCTGGTGCAGGTGAAAGCGGGCACGTTAAAACTCACGCGCCTTGCCGCCAAAGAACTGATCGAGGAATGGTTGGATGCCGATTACCCCTTCGAGCGTGCGCTAGCCAAACTGCTGGAACTGGGCAAACAACACGGCATCACCGATACCGCAAGAGCCGCACTGGATCAACTCTCCAAATCGGGCCGCGAACCGACACAGGAAAGATTGTTTTGAGGGCAAGGAATCGCACGGCAAGTCGGGCTACCTGCGGTAGGATCGCCAACACGTTGCGCGATGCTGTTTGTAGTCGATAGCCTAGGGCATCTCGCGAATTGCATTCGCACATTCGGCGACCAGTGCCGGGCCGCGGTAGATCAGGCCGCTGTAAATTTGCACCAGTGATGCACCCGCTTGTATTTTCTCCACGGCATCTGCGCTGTGCAATATTCCACCCGCGCCGATGATGGGCAGTGCGCCTTTCAATTCGGCGGCAAGTGCTTTAATCACGGCGGTGGATTTGTCGCGCACGGGGGCGCCGGACAGGCCGCCGGCTTCATTGCCGTGCTGGAGATTTTCCACGCCTTCGCGCGATAGCGTGGTGTTGGTGGCGATCACGCCGTCGATGCGGTGGCGCATCAGCAGGGCGGCGATCTGTTTGATCTGCTCGCGATCCAGATCGGGCGCAATCTTTAATGCCAGCGGTACATAGCGACCCTGCTGTTGTGCCAGCTTTTCCTGTTCGGCCTTGAGTTGTGCCAGCAATGCGTCCAGCTCGTCGCCGCCCTGAAGCTGGCGCAGGTTCTTGGTGTTGGGCGAGGAGATGTTGACGGTGATGTAGTCGGCGTGGGCGTACACCTTGCGTAGGCAGATCAGGTAATCGTCGGCGGCTTTTTCTATCGGGGTGGCGGCGTTCTTGCCGATGTTGATGCCGAGTATGCCCTTGAAATTGGCGTGCTTTACATTGGCGATCAGCGTGTCCACGCCGTCGTTGTTGAAGCCCATGCGATTGATGATGCCCTGTGCCTCGGGTAGGCGGAATAGTCTGGGCTTGGGGTTGCCCGGTTGCGGCAGCGGGGTGATGGTGCCGATTTCGATGAAGCCAAAACCGAGTGCGCCCAGTCCGTTGATGCAGTCGCCGTTCTTGTCCAGTCCGGCGGCCAGTCCGACCGGATTCGGGAAGTTTATCCCCATCACAGTACGCGGATCGTCTGCAGGGCGTTTGCTCAGTAGCCCGTTTAAGCTGAGTTTGTGCGCGAGGTTCAGGCCGTCGAGTGTGAGGTGGTGGGCTGTTTCAGGATCAAGCCGGAAAAGTGCGGGGCGTAGCAAGGGGTACATATTATTTTTTGACAACAACGGGAATGGGAAAAGGTTTTCTGGTTTGAGTAGGCGTGCGACGCTGTGTGCCGCGCCAGTGCTCGGCGAGTACATCGCCGAGTTGCAGGCTCAACAGGCCAAACAGGAGATAGCCGGTTTGCGCAAGCAACTGTGAAGGAGCGATGCCGCCAGCAATCTGGTAGATCAGGATGGTGAGGTTGCCGACGATCAGCCCAGCCAGTGCGGCACAGACCGGACGGCTCCAGTTGCCGCTCTTCAGGCTCAGGAGAATCGTGCTTTCATGCCACATTAGTTGCAGCGCAAAGAGCAGCAGCAGCGGTGCGAGCCATAGCAGCCAGGATTGTTGCGAGGGCATTGCGGCGATGCCGAGCAGGCCGAGGCCGGCGCTGCTCACGAGTAGCATCGCCTTGGTTTCATTGGTGGGCGATGGTATGGGCAGGCCACGCGCTAGTAGTTTGAGCAGTCCGGGGAACGAGCCCAACAATGCGCGAGTAGACAGTGCCGCCGGGGCCAGCAGGGCAAACAGCAGCGTATCGAGGACTAGTTCGATGATGCCGCCGAATGCGAGCGAGGTGGCAAAAAAACTCAGGTAAACCAGCAGCCAGCCTGTTACCGCGCTGGCTGCGCTTACAGTCAGGAAGTAGTTGCGTTGTGTCGTCAGTGGGTTGTTGCCTGTACGTAGCTTGACCAGCAGATTGGTCAGCAGGGTGTAGCCTGACAGTAGCAGCAGCGTGATCGCGGTCGCGCTGAGGTCATTTGTAGCGTCTGAGCTGTGTGCGAAAAGTTCGTTCCAGTCGTTTCCGCTCAGTAGAAAGCCGGCAGGCGGCAATAGCAGCAGGGCAGAGATAAAGATCAGCAGTCGTGTTTTCATGTTTTTTCTATGGGGTGCCATTGGCCGTCTATCAGGCCCTGTGCCGGTTGATACTGAGTCTTGTAAGTCATCTTGCGGCTCTCTGCGATCCAGTAGCCCAGATAGACAAAGTCCAGTTCGAGTTTGCGGCACAGCTCGATTTGCCATAGCACGTTGAAGATGCCCAATTGTGCGCGGGGCAGGTCGGGATCGTAGAAGGTGTACACCGAGGACAGGCCGTCGTCCAGCAGGTCAATGACGCTGACCATGCGCAGCATACCCTGTTCGCGAAATTCCACCAGTATCGTATCGACATGGCTGTGCAGCAGAAAGCTCAGATAGGATTCTCGGTCATCCTCGTCCATGCCGACGCCGCTGTGGCGGGCGCTCTGGTAGCGCTGGTATAGCTCGTAGTATTCGGGTTTGTCTTGCAGTTGATGCAGCGAGGTCTCCAGGTTGGCATGGCGCTTCCAAGCACGCAGTTGCGAGCGATTCGGGACAAATTCGCGCGCCTGAACCCGCAAGGAGATACAGGCCTGACAGCCGTCGCAATGCGGTCGGTAGGTGTGCGTGCCGCTACGACGAAAGCCCTGGCGCATCAAGCGGGAATACACCGGCGTGTTGATCAGGAACGTTGGTGTGGCGACTTGCGAACGTGCCTCCAGATCCGGCAGGTAGCTGCATGGATAGGGCGCAGTCAGGTAAAAGTGCAGCGCGGTAAGCGGGATATCGTTAAGCAGACTCATGCGTACAAATCGGAATCAAATTGCCAGCGGGCTATGGGTGCACAGTTTACCAAGTCCTGCAGCCTTGTGACGAATTCGGTGCGGCGAATCTCGCGGGCACCGAGTGAGGCGAGGTGTGGCGTATTCATCTGGCAGTCTATCATCGGCCTGCGGGCGGAATTTGGCTCTCCCGTGGCGTCGGGATGAGCGCCTGTCCCCCAGCGTTGCAGCTGTTTTGCAAGGTGGGCCAGTGCCACCTTGGAGGCGTTGCTGGTGCGACTAAACATGGATTCACCGTAAAACATGCGTCCTATTGATACGCCATACAGTCCGCCCACCAGCTGGTCGCCTTGCCAGGTTTCGATTGAGTGTGCATAACCGAGTCGGTGCAATTCGACGTAGGCGGAAATCATGTCTTCCTGTATCCAAGTGCCGTTCTGATCGGGACGGGGGGTGGCGCAGGCGCGCATCACCGTTTCAAAGACGGTGTCGCAACGCACCTCAAAATTGCCATTGCGCAGCACCTTGCCCAGCGACTTGGAAAGCTTGAATTCGTCCGGAAATAGCACCATGCGCGGATCCGGACTCCACCACAGGATAGGGTCGTCGGAGCTGAACCACGGGAAAATCCCCTGGCGATAGGCGTCCAGCAGGCGGGATACGGACAGGTCGCCGCCAACGGCGAGCAGGCCGTTGGGCGAGGACAGTGCGTTGCTGACGGGCGGGAATGGCATGTCGCCGTGGATTCGCCTCAGATGGAAGGGCGAGGGCATGTGGCAGTTTCTCCGGGATGGTTGGCGGGTAGGCATTGCTGTGCTTTGCGGTTATATTGCCACGAATGACGTCACCGGTTAAAGAGGTTCAGGATGCTATCCAGTTTGTTCGGTAAAAAATCAGATCACCCCATGTCGGATATGAAGTCCGCACAGGCGCTTATTGCCGAGCTGCCCCGCAACGATGCACACAAGATGTTGATGGAGTTGACCGACTGGATGGAATCGGTAGGCGAGAACCGCGAGTTCAAGCTGGATCATCAGTTTCAGGTGTTATCTCTGCTGGATGAGACCGCTCAACCCTGCGTGCGGAAACTGGCGCGCGAGTATTTTGCACCGCAGGAGTTGGGTAAGTTTCAGGAGAACCGGCTGTGGCTGGCTCTGGGAAATTGGTCACATACGGCGTCTGCTGCCTATCTCGCAGTTTTTGATCGCTACTACGCAGGGGATAAAGGCGGGGCGTTCAAAGCCCAGTTGCCGTTGCTGTCAGCACGTGCGGCGCATGCGCTGGCGGCCTATCTGAAATATGCCAGTTCCCACTATGGTCCGATGGATCCCTTGTTTTGGCACAAGGTGGCGCGGCTTTATCGCCATGGCGAGGAGCATCAGTATCTGGATGCGCGAATCGGACTCTACCCCGGAGTGGGCGCCAGTGTGAGCGTGCGTGCTGTACTGGCTCGATTGCTGGGGTGGTACGGTTGCGGGGTCGATACGTTGCCGCCGCTAGTCATGCACTTGACCGAGTGTCTGGTCGAGCAGTACCGCGATAGCCTAGTATTAACTGAGCAGCAGACCGCCGACAGCCTGTTTTATTTTGACCTAGATGCTCCCGCCGTACCGTCCCGCGTCAAGGCTGGCGGGAAGGCGCAGTCATCTACACGATTCCTTACCATGGCGGCGATGCAGCCCAAGCTGGAAGCGCTGCTGGTGGAGCTTGCAAGGAATACGGTCCCTCCAGAGCTCAATCTGGGCGGTGTTTATGCGGTGGAGCCGGTGCGCGTTGCGGCACAGTATTTGCTGGATTATCTGCTTGATCCGCCCTTGCGGCGCAGCCCGCGGCGGGGCATTCAGGTCGGTCTGTCGGTAGTAAATGGATTTTCCCAGATACTGGATTGCGTTAATTCGGGTACGAACTCATCGCCGGATGCGCAGTATTGGGAGCTTGAAGATATCAGTACAACCGGCTTTCGCACCACGCTGCCCATGCGCGCTACAGAGAATATCCGTATCGGCAGTCTGGTCGGCATTCAACCGGAGGGTGTTACACACTGGGGGGTTGCCGTGGTGCGACGGTTGATGTGCGACGATGCGAGTCGGATGCATGTCGGAGCAGAGATGCTGGCCAATCAGGCGATCGCGGTGAACTTGCACTATGCCGGCGGCGACCAGCCCGCTTTGTGGTTGATGTCAAAGTCGGGCGAAGTCCCCGGTGAGGCGCGTCTTATGATGAAGACGGAAGCATTCATGATGCAGCGCACCCTGCAAACCCGGCGCGCCGAAAAAAACTATCTGCTGATGCCGATCAGCAAGGAGCAGAGTGGGTCAGATTACGATCTGGCACGTTTTCGGGTGATTGAGCAGGATAGCGGCGAGGTTTGACTTAAGTGCTTTGAATCTGTTTTTCCAGCCAGTCCTGAATGTCGTTAAGTTCGAGCGGGCAGACCGAGTGGGGCATGGCGTATTCCCGCCACTCCACATTGCAGCCTAACTGCTGCAATGCCTTTTGGGAGGCCTTTGCCAGCGAGATCGGTATGACGGTATCGTTATGGCCGTGGGCCATGAAAATGGGCGTGCCGAGCGCCAGTGCCTCTGCCGGAGCCGAGTCGGCCAGAGGTAGGTAGGTCGAAAGAGCCAGTACGCCCCCCAGCGCTTTTTCCTGCCGCAATGCGGTGTGCAGCGCGATGGCGCCCCCTTGGGAAAATCCCGCAAGGAAGATGTTGCGTGGCTCAATACCGCGCTGTACTTCCTGTGCAATCAGCGCCTCAATGGCCACCTGCGAGGCGCGTATTCCTGCGGCATCCTGCCGGGCGCCGATGTCCTGGTTGGCAATGTCGTACCACGCGCGCATGACGAAGCCGCCATTGATCGTGACGGGGCGTTGTGGGGCGTGGGGGAAAATATAACGAATCGGGCGGGACAGTTTCAGTTCGTCGACGACGGGGGCGAAGTCCTGCCCGTCTGCACCCAGTCCATGCAGCCAAATTATGCAGTGTTCGGGTTGCTTCCCTGTTTCAAGTAGAATGTGAGGTAAAATCGCCGGATTAGTCATAGGGTTGGTCTGTAGGGTTGCTCGGGCAAACTATGGTCAGTGCTTTGAGTTTTAAATATAACAAATGCCATTCTAAGGCATTGCACGCTGCTTCGGTGCCATCGGCAACTGGGGATTTTATTAAGGCGGTGAGGAGAGATAAATGAAAAGGCAAATTACGCCAACCCCGGTAGAGAGGGTGATGCGCGAGAACGATTTTATCGTCTCGACGACTGATCTGAAGGGGCGCATCACGTATGGCAATCGTATATTCATCGAGTTTTCGGGTTACTCCGAGCATGAATTACTGGGTACTCAACACAACATCGTCCGCCACCCGGATATGCCGCGCGCTGTATTCAAGTTGCTGTGGGACAAGATACAGAATCGCGAGGAGTGTTTCGCCTACGTGAAGAACATGTCGAAAGATGGCGGGTTCTACTGGGTGTTTACCAATGTCACACCAATTTATGATGCGGCAGGAAATCCGACCGGTTATCTCTCCGTGCGACGCAAACCCAAGGCGAGTGGCGTGCAGACTGCGGCAGCGGTCTATGCGGCCATGCTGGAGGCCGAGAAGAAGGCCGGTTCGGCGAATGCCATTGCTGCATCTACCAAGGTGCTGGTTGATATTTTGAATGAAAAGGGGCTCAGCTATGACGAACTCGTCCTTGCAATTTAAGATTGCTGCGTTGTTATGGTCCTTCTCGCTGGGAATTTTGATCATTATTCTGACCAGTTTTGCGATGCATGGATTCGATGTGATCATGGTGAGTTTTCTGGTCGTTAGTTTTGCGGTGTCCGCCTGGGGACAGGTGCTGGCAAAACGCTGGCTGGCCCCCGTGCAAGCGCTCAAGAAAGTGATCGATGAAGTTGCCCAGGGTGAATTCAATAATCGTGTCACCGGCATTGCGGATGCGCGCGATGAAATCAGCCTGTTATGCTGGAGCGTGAACGATATGCTCGACCAGTTGAATACCTTTTTCCGCGAGCAGGAAACCAGTTTTCGCGCTAATCTGTCCGGTAGTTTCTACCGCAAGGCGCTGAGTACGGGTTTGCATGGCGGCTTTAAAAAGGGCTTGGAGAACCAGAATATTCTGCTGGAGGGTATGGCAGAGCAAAAGCTGGGTTCCATGCGTGCGCTGATGCTGTCGCGCGCACATTCACTTAATACCGAGAATCTGTTGAATAACCTGACTTCGAATCAGCGCGATTTGAAGTTGATTACCGATAACATGGGCGAATTGGCTACGTTGGCCAAGCGTACGCGAGAGGATGCCGAAGATAGCCGTGAGTCGGTTAAGGATG
Source organism: Burkholderiales bacterium (assembly GCA_038210095.1). Lineage (GTDB taxonomy): Bacteria > Pseudomonadota > Gammaproteobacteria > Burkholderiales > Gallionellaceae > Gallionella. The sequence goes on along the minus strand of JBBQXA010000037.1, from coordinate 2,779 downwards.
TGGTGCAACGGCTTTCCGGTATCGTGGAGCGGGTGAACAATGCCAACGTTGCGATCACCCAGCTGAATGCGCGCAGCACCGAGATCAACAAGGCGGTGGGCTTGATTACCTCTATTGCCGATCAGACTAATCTGCTGGCGCTGAATGCGGCGATTGAAGCGGCGCGTGCCGGGGAGGCAGGGCTCGGTTTTGCTGTGGTGGCCGACGAGGTGCGCAAACTGGCGGAAAATACCAAGAATGCCTCGGAGTCTATTGGTCGCACCATGCAGATGTTGCAGGGCGAGTCGGCCAAGATGCTGAAGGACTCGGGTGAGATGCATGAGATCGCAAATTCTTCGCAGAGTGTTATCGGCAGCCTGGAGCAGAAGTTTGGTCAGTTCTACGAGTCCGCCGTGACGACGCTGGAAGGAACGCGTTATGCGCAAGACCTCAGCTTTGCTTCACTGGTCAAGGTGGATCACGTGATCTACAAGCAGCGTGCCTATGTGCTGATTGATGATCCGGAGCACGAAGAGTGCAAGAAGGCGGTGAGTGTGGATCATCACAACTGCCGTTTGGGTAAATGGTGTAATGGTTCCGGCGCCGAAGTGTTCGGCAATACCAAAAACTTCCGTAGTCTGTTCGGGCCGCACAGCAAAGTGCATGAAAGTGTTCATCAGATGGTTGAAGCTTTGGGGCAAGGCTGGGAGCGCGACTTGACGGTTCAGGACAAGATCTACGATGCGCTTGAGGGCGCCGAGTTGGCTAGTCAGGAAGTGATGTCGATACTGGATCGTGTGGTGGCTGAAAAACATGCCCACATGAAATAACTTTCGCAGGTGAAAAAAGGCCGCTAACTAGCGGCCTTTTTTGTTGCCTATGCTTTATTTTGGAGCAGGCATGAAGTCGCGCAATACTTGGAAAATTTCGCGGTAATTCTTGAGCGGTTTTCCCGCCTCCTTTTCCTTTTTAGCATTGCGTATCAGTGTGCGTAATCTTTGTACCTCGATTTCAGGGTGCAACGCCAGTAGGTCGGTCAACACGGCTTCATTTTCCAGCAGGCGATCACGCCAGCGTTCGAGTTGATGCAAATGGGCGGTGTGCTGTTGCGACACGCCTTTCCAGGCATTTAATTTGGCGATAATGGGGTCGGTATCCTCGATATCGCGCATCAGCTTGCCGATGTACTGCATCTGTCGGCGTTGCGCGCCGAATTTGTTGATGCGGTTCATTTCGCGGATGGCATCGCGCAGATTTTCCGGTATATCCAGTTGAGCCAATTGATCCTTGCTCAAGGCAACCAATTCTTCCCCTAGATCCTGCAGGTCGTGCATTTGTTGTTTTACTTTGGTCTTGCTGGGCGGTAGATCGGGGTCCAGCTCGTCGTCGTGATATTTCTGGCGGTCACTCATGGTGGGGATAGGAATTAGTTGATGCTGCTATGATAACGCCTTTCGACACTTTGATCGTTCAGTTATGAGTCATTCCGTACAGATTGCCGCCCGTTTTTCGCACTCGGCCGCCTTATTGCGCGATATTGCGCAGGATATGCTGGACTATGCCAGGCAGCGCGGGGCAACTGCCGCCTCTGCCGAAGTCTCGGAAGGATTCGGGCAGTCCGTGTCGGTGCGTCAGGGTGAGGTCGAAACGATAGAGTACAACCGCGACAAGGGCCTAGGCATTACCGTGCATATTGGTCAGCGGCGCGGCAATGCCAGTACTTCTGACTTCTCGCGGCAGGCTGTGCGCGATACCGTAGATGCGGCTCTGTCCATCGCGCGCTATACCGCGGAGGATGCTTGTGCCGGACTGCCTGAAGCGGACATGCTGGCACGCGACTATCCCGAACTTGATCTGTATCACCCCTGGGATTTGCCGGTAGAGGATGCGATTGAACTGGCACGCGAATGCGAGCAGTCTGCGCTGGACAGGGACAAACGCATTAACAACTCGGAAGGCGCGACGGTAAACGTGCACGAGATGCAGTTTGTGCATGCAAATAGTCTGGGCTTCATCGGTGGTTATCCGACATCGCGCCACAGCCTGAGTTGTGCGGTAATCGCGGGCAAGGACGATGCGATGGAGCGCGACTACTGGTATAGCGTGGCCCGTGATGCGCGCGAGATACTGCGCGCCGACGAGGTTGGACGTATCGCCGCCGAGCGCACTGTGCGCAGGCTGAAAGCGCGCAAGCTGAAGACCATGCAGGTGCCGGTGCTGTTTGAGGCGCCGATTGCCTCCAGTCTGCTGGGCCACTTCGTCGGTGCAGTCAGCGGCGGTAGCCTGTATCGCAAATCATCCTTCTTGCTTGATCAGATGGATAAGCCGATATTTGCCCCGCATATCAACATCAGTGACGTGCCGGACATCCCCGGGGGACTGGCTTCCAGTCCGTTCGACGACGAGGGCGTGCGCGTGAAATCGCGCAACATTGTCGAGGACGGTGTGTTGCGCGGCTATTTCCTCAGCACCTACTCGGCGCGCAAGCTGGGGCTGCGCAGCACCGGTAATGCGGGCGGCAATCACAACCTGATACTGCAATCGGGTGAGCTGGGAATGGATGCGCTGTTGAAACAAATGGGACGCGGCCTGCTGGTCACCGAACTGCTGGGCCAAGGTGTGAATCACGTCACCGGCGATTATTCGCGCGGAGCGGCGGGATTCTGGGTCGAGCACGGCGAGATACAGTATCCGGTGCAGGAAATCACCATCGCGGGCAACCTCAAGGACATGTACCGCAACATCGCCGCCGTCGGCAGTGATGTGATGGTGCAGGGCTCACGTCAGTGCGGATCGATAC
>JBBQXA010000036.1:0-21377 GCA_038210095.1 Burkholderiales bacterium | reverse complement strand
AGCAAGGCAAGCCGGACGGATTGCGCATCTATCCTGACCGTGCGCCGCCGCTTCTTATCCGTGGGCAAAATGTAACGGGTTATCTGGCCGTTCCATGCTGGAGCGGTAACAAGCTGCAAACGCTGCAATTCATTCCGCCGGACAAGGGCGACAAATTAAACCTTGCTGGCGCATCGTTCAATGATGGTTTTTTCACCGCGGGCAAGATAACCGACAAGGTTTTTATCTGCGAAGGTATCGGCCAAGCGTGGGCAGTTAATCAAGCAAGCGGTGATGCTGCTGTTGTTTGTTTTGGAGCCGGGCGCATGGCAAAGGTGGCGAAGGTGATGCGTGATAAATACCCCGCCGCTTCATTGGTGATAGTCCCTGACCGTGGCAAGGAAAAACAGGCCGCCAAGATTGCCGCTGATGTTGCTGGGCAGTGGATAGCGATGCCCGATGGGAAGCCCGACAACTACGATTGCAACGACCTGATGCAGGAACAGGGAGCCGGTGCATTAGCCGCCTTGCTGGAACGCCCTGTAGCCCCTGCAATGCGTTACAAGATGTTGACTGGTGCTGACCTATGCAACGCCCCGCCGATGCGCTGGATGGTGCGTGGCGTGTTGCCGGTGGAAGGGCTGGCCGCATTGTTTGGAGCAAGCGGAAGCGGAAAAAGTTTTCTGATTCTGGATATGGGATGCGCGATTGCTGCCGGTGCTGATGAATGGTTTGGCCGCCGTGTTACTCAAGCCCCGGTAACCTACGTTTGTTTGGAAGGTGAAGCGGGAATGGGGAAGCGTGTTAAAGCGTGGAGCCTGCATCATGGCAAGCCGCTGCCCGATGCGCTGCGCTTCATAACGCAACCCTTTGACCTGTTAAGCGATGACGTGGGCGACCTTGCCAAGGCGGTGATTGCTGGCGGTGGTGCTGGGGGGATGGTGATACTCGACACCTTGAACCGAGCCGCACCTGGAGCCGATGAAAATTCCAGCGTGGATATGGGAAACCTTATCGCCGCCGCCAAGCAACTGCAAAACCTTATCGGTGGACTGGTGCTGCTGGTGCATCACACTGGCAAGGATGCAACGAAGGGACTGCGCGGGCATTCAAGTTTATACGCTGCGCTTGATGGTGCCGTGGAAGTGACTGCGACCGACACCCGCAAGGCGTGGAGCGTGGCAAAGTCCAAGGATGATGTTACAGGCGATGCGCACCCGTTCAAGCTGGTAATTGTGCCAGTGGGCAACGATGACGAAGGCGACGCAATCACTTCATGCGTGATAGTGCCGGACGAATCAACGCAAGCCATTCAAAAGAAAATGCCGACACTTGGGAGCAATCAAGGCATAGCGCATAAAGCACTGGGGGAGCCGCTGCGCAAGTCCGTGGATATAGGCAAGGATGGCGCACCACAAGGAAGGCCGTGCATTACCTTTGATGCTGCGCTGTTGCTTATTGCCGAACTGATGCCGGTGGAAGCTAAACACCAAAAGTCACGCGCCAAGGAAGCAATTGCCGGGCTGGTGCGCAAAGGCATTATGGGTATGAAGGGGGATTGGTTATGGGACAACTAATCGCACCAGTGTTAAGCCTTCCCGGTTCCCTTCCCGTTTTCTCCCCCTCCTATAGGGGGGGCGGGAAAAACGGGAAAACGGGAACGCACCCGAAAAGTCCCGAAACGGGAAAAACGGGAAAAACGGGAAAGCCTGTATTCATTGGGCTGGAGCATGGTTTAGCTGCTGGGTGGAAACGGGAGCGTGGTTCAAAAATACCCGAAACACGAAACGGGAAAAGGGCACAAGAAAACGGGCGAAACGGGAAGCGGGAAAACGCCCTTTCTGGTGCAGGGGTTACAGCCATGAACGCCGCCGTTGACCTGCTGGGTGATGCCCTCATTCTGGAGCGAAAGAACGCCAAGCCCGAAGCCGCCGCACTGGTGGAAGTATTGATGGCACTCAAGGCGCATCCTGCCGTGGCATGGGTGGAGCGTATGAACAGTGGCGCATTCAAGATAGGCAACCGCTTCGTGCGCTTCGGGTGGAAGGGATGCCCGGACGTGCTGGGGCAGTTACGGGATGGCCGCTTGATAGGCGTGGAGGTGAAAGCCAAGGCCGGACGCCTGCGACCTGAGCAAGCCGTATTCCTTGAGCGCATCCGCCGGGCTGGTGGCGTGGCCTTCATGGCGCGTGATTGCCGGGATGTGATGCGGGAGCTTGATTAAACAGGAAGGGAACAACATGGCAACTGAACCGAAAAAGCGTGGCCGCTGGAAGGCTGGCGAAAGTGGCAACCCGAACGGAAGGCCGCAAGGTGTGGGCGAAGTTACTCGACTACGCGAAAGTATCGCCGCCCACCTGCCCGAGATAATCGCGCAACTGGTGACCAAGGCGAAAAAGGGCGACCCACAAGCCTGCCGCCTGTTGCTGGAGCGTGTACTGCCCGCGATGAAACCGATTGAACAGGCTGTTATTTTGTCCCTGCCGGATGGTGAAGGCATGACCGCACAAGGGGTGGCGATAGTGCAAGCCGTGGCCGCTGGAGAGATTGCACCCGGACAAGGTGCTGCGCTGTTGACTGGCTTGGGCGCACTGGCACGGATAAAGGAAATTGATGAACTGACCGCCCGCATGGAATCAATAGAACGGGCTTTGAAAGGACAAAAACCATGAAAGACATAACGCGGCACTATGGCAACCTAAAGGCCGATGAACGCCTCAAGGTGGTAATTGATGCAATGAGCCGTGGCGACTGGCTGGAAGTTGGAAGGCTGGGCGACACCTGCCCGAAGATTGTCTACATGGCGCAACGTGACATAGCCTTCACCGAAAAATACTTGAACTTGCAGACGGTGGTTTATTTCCATGCGGTTTTCTTTTGGAAAATGCAACACTTGATGCTTGCCGCAATCCTGACGAAAAATGAAGACGTTCTTTTACAGGCCGGGGAAAACTTGCTTGCGATGCAGGAAGCGTGGACACGATTCTGCGCCTATGCTGGCTTTGATGCTGACACCCTGCTGCTGGCCTTCGGATTTACGCTTGATAACATGCCAAGGGGCGACATAAAACTGAACGAAGTGATGATAGAAGAAATGTATCAGGCTTACTTGCGGATGTCGGAGTAGGCCAGACCTGCCCCATTGGGAAGCATCCAACGCCGGAACTTGACCGCCGCCCGCTAGAAATAGCCCGGCGGTTTTTTATTGGGTGGAATGCTGCCAGATTTATAAAACGTGGTTACATAATGGTTACATGACAATAAATCCGCTGGACGTAAAAAAGGCCTGCATCGCTGCAAGCCTTATGAATACTGGTGCCGCCTATCGGATTCGAACTGATGACCTACCGCTTACAAGGCGGTTGCTCTACCAACTGAGCTAAGGCGGCGATGGTAACGAACAAGTCGTTACACATTAAAACTGGTGGGTCGGCCGAGATTCGAACTCGGGACCAACGGATTAAAAGTCCGCTGCTCTACCGGCTGAGCTACCGACCCGTGCTGCAAACGAGCGCGAATTATACCGATTCTTCCCGATACGTCAACGCTAAATACACATTGATTTCATCTATTCGTTTATCTTTTTTACGAATGAGAAATATAAGTGGTCGGATCGACAATTTTTGCATTGTCAAATCCGGCGCGACGCAGGCGACATGAGTCGCAAACACCACATGCGCGTCCCGCTGCATCTGCCTGATAACAGGAAACTGTCTGTGCGAAATCCACACCAAGTTCACTGCCCCGCTGAATGATCTCTGCCTTGGACAGATCGAGCAACGGCGCGTGCAACTTCAATGCATGACCTTCGACTGCGGCCTTGGTCGCAAGATTGGCCATGCGCTCGAACGCCGCAATATAGTCAGGCCGGCAATCCGGATAGCCGGAATAATCGACCGCATTCACGCCGATAAAAATATCCCGCGCTTGCAACACTTCGGCCCAGGCCAACGCAAGCGACAACATGATGGTGTTGCGCGCGGGTACATAGGTGGAGGGAATGCCTGCAGCGAGTTGTTGCGGCACGGCAATATTGTTGTCGGTCAGCGACGAGCCACCGAAACCGGTCAGGTCTATGTTTACCACGCGGTGTTCGTGCGCGCCCAGCATACGTGCGACACGCTGTGCGGCGGCCAGTTCGGAATGATGACGCTGCCCGTAATCCACGCTCAGCGCATAACAGCGAAATCCCTGAGCGCGCGCCATCGCCAGCACCGTGGCGGAATCCAGCCCACCCGACAGCAGCACCACTGCATTCTTGGCTGTCATCGTCCCGCCTCATTCGGCCAGAGCAACTTGTGCAGCTGGACTTGCATCCGCACCGAAAGCCGGTCATCCAGAATCCACCCAGCCAGTTGCGACGCATCCAGCGCGCCGTGTACGGGCGAGAAGGTCACTTCACACTTGTCTGCGAGCGCAGACTGCACCACGACTCCCTTGGCCCATTGATAATCATTCTCGTCGCACAGTACGAACTTGACCTCATCGTTCGCAGTCAGCAGCGGCAAATTGTCCCAGCGATTTTTTTCTTGCTCACCCGAGGCGGGAGTCTTGATATCGAGCACGCGCATTACCCGTGCATCCACGCCGCTGATATCCAGTGCTCCGCTGGTTTCTAACGACACCTTATATCCCGCATCGCACAGTGCGGTCATTAGCAGTTGGGCATTTTTCTGCGCCAAAGGTTCGCCACCGGTGACGCAAACATAACGCGGCGCGTATCCGGCGATCCGTTCGAGTATCTCTGCCACACTCATGTTCTGACCGCCGGTGAAAGCGTAACTGGTGTCGCAATAGGTACAACGCAACGGACAGCCGGTCAATCGGACAAATACAGTGGGCAAGCCGATACGGCGGGTTTCCCCCTGTAACGAAAAAAATATTTCACTGATGCGCAGTTGCGCGTCCGGGATGACGAGCGACATGGGCGTTACTTGGAAGGAGTGAGTTGTTTTTTGGCTTCGGCAGCAGCTTCGCTAGCCGGATATTTCGAGATGAGCAGCTTGAGCGTTTTTTGCTCGCTCGTCTTTTGCTTCAGACTCCGTTGGCAGAGAGCAATATTGAGCAACACGTCAGCATCACGTGACAGGCCCGGATAAGCATTGCGCAAATTTAGGTAAGTCTCCAGCGCGGCCTTGTGGTTGTTCATGGCAAACTGTGCCTCACCTAGCCAGTAGTTCGCATTAGGCACATGAACCGACTGCGGGTATTGCTTGATGAACCCCTGAAACGACTTGGTCGCATCCAGATGATTGCCTGCCTTAAACAGGGCATAAGCAGCCTCGTAGGCGCGATTTTCATTGGACATGTCGTCCGGATCAGTCGGAGCGGCAGCCGCACCCGTGGGGCTTGCCTGCACTGTTACAGCAGTGGATTCGAAATTACGCAGACGCGTATCCAGATCCACATAAAAATCCTTTTCGCGTTTCTCTGCATCCTGCAGACCGCGAGCTAACTCTTCATTCTGTCCGCGCAGTTTGCGCAGTTCACTATTCAGCATTTCGATTTGCGTATGCAAATCCAGCATGGATCTGATGTGCTGTTCGGTCGTGCTTTCCAGTTTGACGACACGCGCCTCAAGTTCCTGTACCTGTTTACGAGTCTCATCGTCGCTGAACAGCCCCGCGTGAGCGGGAACTGAACAGCACAGGGCCAGCAACAAAAAGGCGCGCGCGCTCAACATGTTTACTTCGCGTAGTTAATATCGGTACGACGATTCTGTGCCCATGAGGCCTCATCATGACCGGATGCAACAGACTTCTCTTCACCGTAGCTGACGCTGTTCAACTGGGCGGATTTTGCACCGCTCAGTTCCAACATTTTCTTCACGCCATCTGCTCTACGCTGACCCAGACCCAGATTGTATTCATTGCTGCCGCGCTCATCGCAATTTCCTTCAAGCTTCACTTTGCGATCAACATGGCCTGCCAGGTATTGACCGTGAGCCTGAACCACCGGCTTGTCAGCTTCCTGCACAACAGCAACATCAAACGGATAGTAGACGCTGCGCTTGGCCAGAATGCTGGCTGGGTCGTTCAATGGATCCGCGGCAGTATTTCCAGCGGTTGCGGCCTGAGTAGATGCCTGGCTCGCTGCGCCGGCTTCCGGAGCGGTTGTAGTTTCTGCTGGCTTGGTGCTGGCACATGCACCAAGTAAATTGACCAACACAAGACTGATAACGAGCTTCTTCATAATGCATCCCCTTTATAAGGTTGGTTAAGGATTGGGTCCCCACACCGGCTCACGTGCGTCACCGCCTTGCGTGAACATGTGCTGCTTGACGCGACCGTCGCTGGAAACGGTTGCCAATATACCACGACCTCGCGCCTCGCTGGCAAACAGGATCAACTTTCCGTTGGGTGCAAAACTGGGTTTCTTCTCCCAGCCTCCTTCGGTCAAGATTTCCATCTGCCCAGTCTGAAAATCCTGAACGGTAATGTAGAAGCGTCCGTTAAGGAGATGCGCAAACACAAAACCTTTTCCGTCAGGACTGTGACGCGGCGAGAAATTATTCCCCTCTCCGAATGTCATGCGCTGCTCTGCCCCACCGTTAACTGGCATGCGATAAATTTCCGGGCTACCGCCACGATCTGAAGTAAATAGCAGAAACTGTCCATCCGGCGAAAAGTTCGGCTCGGTATCAATTGCGCCACTGAACGTGATCCGGCGCAGATTTCCGCCATCCGGGCGTAGCAGATAAATCTGCGAACTGCCGTCACGCGTCAACACCACAGCCAACTGCCTACCGTCCGGCGACCAGGCCGGTGCGCTATTGCTGCCGGGAAAATCGGCCAACACCTTGCGCTGGTTGGTATAAAGCGACTGCACAAACACCGCCGCATGCCCCGTCTCGAAGCTCACATAGGCCAGATGACTACCATCCGGCGACCAAGATGGCGACATGATGGGCTCATTCTGCGCCAGCACCACCTGCTCGTTATAGCCATCGCTATCCGCCACGATCAGTCTGAAATTTTTTCCCATACGATTCACATAGGCGATGCGGGTGCTGAACACGCCTTTATCGCCAGTCAGCTTCTCGTAAATCATGTCTGCAATACGATGTCCGATCGCACGCACCTGAGCATCGTTAGCCGATACCGCCTGAGCTACGAGCTCAACCTCCTTCACCACATCGTACAAGCGAAAGTGTGCCTCAACCTGTCCATTGGGTGCTGTGCCCACGTTACCAATCGCCAAAGCGTCTGCTCCGCGCACCTGCCAATCCGGATAGCTTACCTGCTCGGGTTTCTGTGGAAACTTCTCTGCCAGATCCACCAGCCTGAACAGACCGCTGCGGCGCAAGTCACCCGTCACCACCTCGTTGATCGTGTTTGACAGCGCACTATCGCCGCCGAACGGTACGATGGCAACCGGTATCTGCTTTTCGCCTGCGCCTATGATCTCAATATCCAACACCGCTGACGCCAGCGATACCTGCACCAGCAACAGCACCGCAACAAATCCCTGTATTACACGCATCAACCTACTCCTTGGGCCTGAATCTCAGGCGTAACTCACGAAAACGATTAAATAACCCCGGATCGGACGGCAACGGCAAGGGCTGCGCTTTGATAATCGCCCGCTCCACCGCGTTATCGTAGGCGGCATTGCCGCTGGATTTAAGCAGGCGCGGATTAAGCACAGAACCGCCCGGCAGCACCGTCACCGCGAACAGGGCAACCGCATCATCCGCCACCCCCGGCGGCATCACGGTACGACTGCGTATCTTGCTGGTGATCTTGCCGATGTACTCATCCACCACTCGCCCTGTCGCCGCCGCGCGCTCAGCCTGTTCCGCCTGCTCGCGTTCAGCCGCCAGCTCCTCTGCCGAAGGTTGTTTCGGTTGCGTTTTTTCAACGACTTTCTTTTTTTCCGGCGGAGCCTTTTTGTCCGGCATCACAATATCCGGCTTATCCACTGGCTTGACTGGCTCAACCTTGGGTTCGATCTTGGGCTCGACTTTCGGCTCAACCTTGGGCGGCACAGATCGCGCAACACGCGTCTCCGGCAAACTGTCCCACAATTCCACGCTCATCGTCGCGGCAGGCTGAGTCTGCCAAGAAAGTCCGAAATACATGAACGCGAAGAATGCAGCATGCACCGCGAGGGCGAGTATCCCCGCCGGCATTCTGTAAGGTTCGTGATTAGCGGCCAAACTCATTTACGGGCTTGCGTCAGCAGACCGACCTTTTTGATCTGTTGCTGCTGTAGCACATCCATGACATTGATAACTTCCTCGTAGCGTACGCTTTTGTCGGCGGAAATCACCACCGGCTGTTCGGCCAGCGCACCCTCGCGCCCCTTCAGGATCGCGATCAGCTCCTTGCTGGTAACGCTACTTTCCTGGTTGCCGCGTGAATGGTCGCGCAACGCCAGTGTGCCGTCTTTCCTAATAATGACTTCCAGCGGCGCGACCGGTGGCGCCGACGACTTGCCAACTTCGGGCAAATCAATCTGCCCCGGATTCATCATCGGCGCGGTCACCATGAAGATCACCAGCAAGACCAGCATCACGTCGATATAGGGAACAACGTTGATCTCATTCATCAGGCGGCGTGAAGAACGGCGCTCACTTCTCATAAATTCCTCGCATCACAGTGGCTCGACATGCCGTTCAGGGCTGGCGCTGCAGCACGTTGGAAAATTCCTCCGTGAAGCTCTCGAAGCGTGAAGACAATCGATTGATATCGTGCGAATAACGGTTATAGGCGATCACCGCGGGAATCGCCGCAAACAAACCCATTGCAGTTGCCACCAGCGCCTCGGCAATACCGGGTGCAACATGGGCCAGCGTCGCCTGCCCGACATTCGCCAAACCACGGAAGGCATTCATGATGCCCCATACCGTACCAAACAGACCCACATAAGGACTGACCGAACCGACCGACGCAAGAAAGGCCAAATGCGATTCCAGCCTATCCATCTCGCGCTGATAGGTTGCTCGCATCGCGCGGCGCGTACCGTCCATCACCGCACTGCTATCCATACCCTTCTGCTTCTTCAGCTTCACGAACTCGGCAAAGCCAGCCGCAAAAATTCGTGCCAAAGAACCCTGCTCACCGTGACTCTGCTGGCGATATAACGATTCCAGATCCTGATTGCGCCAAAACTCCTCCTCAAACTGTTCGGTCAGTCTGGCCTCGGCGCGTATCGCAAACAACTTGAGGAAGATGTACCACCATGACATCAGCGATACCAGCAGCAACAGCCCCATTACCAGTTGCACCAGCACGCTGGCATTACTGATCAGATGAATAAACGATAAATCCTGTGTCACTTCCATGTTGATTCCTTAGACAATTGCATTTCCGTTAAATCCATTGCTTGCGCATCACATCCGGCACACTCACCGGCTTGAAACTCTGGACCCCGACGCACACAAGATGCACCTCGCCCTCAGCCAGCAACTCCTCGCCGCGTATCACGGTCTGCACCAACGTGAGGCGACTACGCCCTATCTCCTTGAGCTGCGCGGTCACGCTCAGCACATCATCGAGCTGTGCGGGCTTGAGGTAATTCAATTCCAGCTTGCGCACCACAAACATCACGCCCAGCTCTTTCATCAACCCCGCGTTACTGTAACCGAAACTGCGCAGCCACTCAGTCCGCGCCCGCTCCATAAAGTTCACATAATTCGCGTGATAAACCACGCCGCCCGCATCGGTGTCCTGGTAATACACCCGCGTCGGCCAGGCAAAAACCTTGTGCTTAGTCATTTAGCAAATCCCCCATCACCGGGTTGCTCGCGACTGCCAGTCCGAAATGCCTGTAGGCGTTCGCGGTCGCCATTCGACCGCGCGGGGTGCGCTGTAAATAGCCCTGCTGGATCAGATAGGGTTCCAGCACGTCTTCTATGGTGTCGCGCTCTTCGCCTATCGCGGCGGCGAGGTTGTCCACGCCGACCGGCCCACCCATGAACTTTTCGATCACGGTCAGCAGCAGCTTCCTGTCCATCAAGTCCAGTCCTTGCGAGTCCACATCCAGCATGGTCAGCGCGGCATCGGCCACGGTACGACTGGCATCGCCATCGGCCTTTACATCGGCATAATCACGCACGCGGCGCAACAAGCGGTTGGCGATACGCGGTGTGCCGCGCGAGCGCTTGGCGATTTCCAGCGCACCGTCGTGCGAGAGGTTCATCTCCAGCAGACCGGACGAACGCATCACGATGCGCTGCAACTCTTCCGGCGTGTAAAACTCCAGTCGGGCGACGATGCCGAAACGGTCGCGCAACGGATTGGTCAGCATGCCCGCACGCGTGGTCGCGCCCACTAGCGTGAACGGTGGCAAGTCCAGTTTCACCGAACGTGCCGCCGGCCCCTCGCCTATCATGATGTCGATCTGATAATCCTCCAGCGCGGGATAGAGAATTTCCTCCACCACTGGCGACAGCCGATGTATCTCGTCGATGAACAGCACATCATTAGGTTCGAGATTAGTCAGCAGCGCAGCCAGATCGCCCGCGCGTTCCAGCACCGGGCCGGAAGTGTGGCGGATATTAACGCCCATCTCGCGCGCGATGATCTGCGCCAGCGTGGTTTTGCCTAGCCCCGGCGGCCCGAATAGCAACACGTGATCCAGCGGCTCATTGCGGCGCTGGGCAGCCTGAATGAATATCTCCAGCTGCTCGCGTATCTTCTCCTGCCCGACATACTCGTCGAGCTGCTTGGGTCGCAACGCGCGCTCCAGCGCCTCCTCCTGCCTAGATGCGGGAACAGCCGAGATGATGCGCGGTGCGGCGGAAAGATCGTCGTTGTGAATCATGAACAGAGGTCTATTTCTTGGACAGAAAAACTGCGGGAATTATGCCGTAAATTGCCGCCCATCGGCACAAAACCTGTTTGTGGCACAGGCCATCTCGCCACGTTAAGCATCCTCATCCTTGGGCAACGGCGCCAGCAGTGCGGCGATATCGGCCGCGCCGAATTTGGTCAGGCCGCTGGCATCCTCGGACAAAATGCCGGCAGCCAGTTCGGCTTTTTTCTCCTGCAGCGCGAGGATTTTTTCCTCGATGCTGCCTGCAACGACCAGTTTGTAGACGAACACGTTCTTGGTCTGGCCCAGACGGTGGGCGCGATCCGTGGCCTGATTTTCGGCGGCGGGATTCCACCATGGGTCGTAGTGAATCACCGTGTCGGCAGCGGTCAGATTCAGCCCTACTCCGCCCGCCTTCAGGCTAATCAGAAAGATCGGCACTGCGCCATCCTGAAAGCGGCCTACGACTTCTTCGCGGTTTCTCGTGTCGCCGGTGAGCTTCACGTAGTCCAGATTTTCTTTTGCCAGCTCGTCCTCGATCAGTTCGAGCATGGTGGTGAATTGCGAAAACACCAGGATGCGCCGCCCCTCGCTGACCAGTTCGGGCAACATTTCCATCAGCAGGTCGAGCTTGGCGTGCTCCTTCACTTTCTTGGCACTGGACAGTTTCAGCAGGCGCGGATCACAACACACCTGGCGCAGCTTGAGTAGCGCGTCGAGGATGACGATTTGGCTGCGCGCGAAACCCTTGTCGGCGATTTCTTCGCGCACGCGCTGATCCATCGCGATGCGCACCGTTTCATACAGATCGCGTTGCGCGCCCTCCAGCTCGACGCTGCGCACGATCAGGGTCTTGGCGGGTAATTCTTTCGCGACGTCTTCCTTGCGTCTGCGCAGGATGAACGGTTTGACGCGCTTGGCCAGCAGGTCGCGACGCATGATATTGCCGTGCTTTTCGATGGGCGTACGCCAAGTCTTGGTGAACGATTTGGCATCGCCCAGCAGGCCCGGCAGCAGGAAATCGAACTGCGCCCACAGCTCGCCCAGATGATTTTCCAGTGGCGTGCCGGTGAGACACAGGCGGTGACGCGCCTTGAGCTTGCGCACCACCTGCGCGGCCTGGCTGGAAACATTCTTCACCGTCTGCGCCTCATCCAGGATCAGCAGGTGATACTCGTGCTCGGCCAGCGCTTCTTCGTCGCGCCACAACAGCGGGTAGGTGGTGAGCACGACATCGTGATCGGGAATGGTCGGAAAATGTTCGGCTCTTTCCTTACCGTGCAACGACAGCAATTTGAGCTGCGGCGCGAATCGCTCCGCCTCGCGCTTCCAGTTGAAGATCAGCGAGGTGGGCAACACCACCAGCGCGGGCTTGTCCATGCGCCCGCTCTGCTTTTCGAGCAACAGATGCGCCAGCGTCTGCGCGGTCTTGCCCAAGCCCATGTCGTCGGCCAGTATCCCGGCCAGTTCCTGTTCGCGCAGATATTGCAACCAGGACAGACCTTCCAGTTGGTAGGGGCGCAGCTTCAGTGCGAAGCCCTTGGGTGCCTTAACCGCCTTGATCCCCGAGGTGTTTTTCAACTTGTGGGCAAGATCGGTCACAGCATCCATGCCCTTGAACTGCCAGCGCTCCATGTTGGACAGCTCATCGATGCGGCCTAGGTCGTAACGGGACAGGCGAATCTCGTCGCCCACCTTGCCGTCGAACAATTCGATCAGCGTGCGCGCCAGCGGCTTGATGCGCCCGGCGGGAACCTGCACCCTGCCGCCTTCCGCTAGCTGCAACTCGACGGCCTCGTCGTCCTTCATTTTTTCCAGCAGGATCGCATCCAGCCAGCGCGGGTCGGCCTTGAACAGCTCGTGCAACAGCGGTGCCAGCGGCAAGCGCTGGCCGTTGACCACGATGCCCATGTTCAGACTGAACCAGCCGCCTTCCTCTTCGTCAAATTCTGCCTCCCAGGCTTCCACTTCGAGCAGGTGGTGACGGAAGCCTTGCGGAATAACGACTTCCCAGCCCGCCTTGCGAATTTTCGGCAATGTTTCCTGCATGAATGCAGTCCAAGCCTTCTCATTACTCAGCGCATGAATCGGTCGATCGGCGATATCTCCGGACAAGCCGAAACTGGGTATCTGTTCAAATCCGTATCCGGCCAGCGCCTTGAGAAATCCGGCTTCAGCCTTCTGGTCGCGCGTCACGCGCACGGTCTCACCATTTCTCAACGTGACAAATTTGCCCGGATGATCCGGCTTCACCAGCGCATCGCCGTAACGGAAGACGATGCGCGCATAATCCAACTCGTGAGCGCCGTGTTTATAGTCGCGAAACGCTCCCATCCACGGCACCCAGACCGTATCCAGCGACAGTCTGGGCATTGGCGGGCCATCGATGGAACGCAAACGCGCCGTACTCGGCGGCGGCAGTTCGGGCACCATTTCGCGCAGCACTTCGCTCACCACCGGCACATCGATCTCGTTCAATGGCGGCATGCTCAACAATTGCGCGACCTGCAGCGGCGTTTGCGCCAATTTCAGCAGCCCGATCTCGCCTGCGTCGCCATCCACATACCAGGTGGCGTCCGACATCGGCAGCACATCGAATGCATCGCCGTCGCGAATGACTCTCGGCACCATCCGGCCCGACTCATCCGCACCCCAATCCAGCCGCGCCTCGCGCTCGTTGCCCTGACGGAGGGGAATCGGTTCGGACAGCAATCGTCCGCTACCGGGCATTTTTTCCATCATACACAAGCGCCCGGTTGCCAGTAAGCGCGTCAGTATCTCGTTGCCCTGCGCGCCCTCCACCACGAATCCATCGTATCTGTCGCGCTGCTTCCACAACAAACGGAAGATAGACAGATCTTCATCCCAGACAAACTGCGGCGGTTTGACCAACGCGCGTTCAACGTTAGCCCACTCCTCCAGCCCGCGCAGAAATTTTCCTTCAGCATCGAGCTTGCCCTTGAATAAGGCGATGACATAGCTGCCGGTGTAGTGCGACTTCATCAACACGTAACACAGGCGCTCCGGGCGAGCCGCCGGTTTGGCCGGCTTTTTTGGCGGCTTTTTCACCGCACGCCGGAACGACTCGACCCATTCCAGCACCGCGTAATTAACGGCAGCCACATGTGCACGCGGCAGCGACAACGCCGATAACAAGACCGCAGCGGTATGCTTGCAATGGGCTCCCACCGGACAACTGCACCAAGCCTCAATATCGAGCTTGCCCGCCGCATTCGAATCAAAAAATATTTCCACCCGATAAGGTTGGCGCACGGTGCCTTGCACCTGTGCGGCGATGACCTCGTCGTCGATCTCGATGCGGCTGATCGAATTCAGGTAGGCCTTGGCTTTTTGCAGCTCGTATGCGCTGTACCAGCGCGTGACATCGGCAAGGGTGTAAGAACTGGAAAGTGACATAACAAATTAAATGTTGTTTGCAACGAAATAAATGAAAGAGCCGGTCAATAAAGCCCCGGGTTAACAAGGCGTACAGAAATACGCCTATAGCCCTGCTTGCATCTTCAGCCCTTGGACAGCAACTTGAGCGCCTGACGGATGCCGTCGGACACATCGACATCTTTAGGCAGCTGCTTCGCGGCCCAGTCGGCTTCCTTCTCGTTATAGCCCAACGCTTGCAGGGCATTGACGATGTCATTGGAGGCCGAGGCGGTGATGCGTTCGGCGGCGCTGCCGGTGATGGCGGCGGTGACAAACTTGCCCTGCAATTCAAGCAGCAGGCGTTCGGCGGTCTTCTTGCCGACGCCGGGGATCTTGGTGAGTCGTCCGACCTCCTTGTTCGCCACGGCGGCGGTGAGGTCGGGCAGGCTCAGGCCGGACAGCACCGCCAGCGCCATCTTCGCACCGACCCCGGTGATCTTGAGCAACTGGCGGAACGCGGCTCGCTCATCCAGACTGCCGAAGCCGTATAGCAGATGCGCGTCCTCGCGCACGATGAGCTGGGTATGCAGCACGACTTTTTCCTGCAACGCGGGCAGGTTGTAGAAAGTGCTCATCGGTACATCCACCTCATAAGCCACACCCTGTACATCCAGCAATATCTGCGGCGGGTTCTTTTCCAGCAATGTACCGCTCAGTCGTCCTATCATGTGCTTCCCTTAGTCAAAATCAGTCCTATCGACAGCAGCGCACCATGCGCCAGCATCGCAGCGATGGTCAGCTTGATTGCATCGCCCAGTTGTTGCGGTTGAGCGGCGTGACGCAACAGTTGACGCGCGGCCTTGATACTCAGCGGCATCGCCAGCAAGGCCAGTAACGCGAACAACGGCAAGATACCCGATCCCACCGCCAAAATCAGCCATGCGTAAGCGAGTGCAACGATCAGCGCATAGCCCCAACGTGCCTTATCCACTTCCAGCCGCGCCACCCAGTGCAGTTTTCCCGCCGCCGTGTCGGCGCGACGATCGGGAAACTGGTTGATGTACAGCAGATTCATTGCTAGCAAGACATAAGACAGCCCTGCAACAATTGGGGCTGCGGCAAAGTCCCTGCGCTGCACGAAGTCGGCTCCCACCACGATCAGCAAAAAACCCACCGCCACACACAGTTCGCCCCAGCCCCGGCTGTTTAACCTGAATGGCGGTGCCGAATAAGCCCAGCCGATAAACAGACCGACCAGTCCGATATAGATCAGCTTGGGCGAGGACAGCGCCATCAGCGACAGTCCGGCCAGCATCACCGCCGCCATCAGCGCGAAGCCGAAGTTGCGCGTTGCAGCCTTGGTCAGTACGCCGTTCTGAATGAAGCGACTGCCACCGGTGAACGGGAAGATGCGCTCGACATTCTGCGCATCGGTGCCGTTCAGCGCATCGTAATAGTCGTTCAGTACATTTGCTCCGGCATGTGCCAGCATCGCGAACAGCAAGGTGACGACCGCCAGTTCGGCATTGAGTGCGATGCCGTCATGGTGCGCCATCGCCAGACCGATAAAGCAGGCCATCAGGCTGGCCGTCAGGAAGGCCGGACGCGTCGCGGCGACATAGCGCACAAACGGATTGCGCAGCACTTCGAGCGTCGGCTCCTGAGGCTGGGTCACACCATCCTCCCGCCGCGAACCTTGTATCCCTTGGTCGCCAATGCGCTCATCGTTCCCAGGCCGCCGTGCGCATGGCAGATCGCGCAAGCCAGTGCGTCCGCCGCATCCGGACTGGGGGTTCCCGACAACTTCAACAATCTTTGCACCATAGCCTGCACCTGCCCCTTGTCGGCATGACCGTTGCCGACCACCGCCTGCTTCACTTGCAATGCCGTGTATTCCGCCACCGGAAGATTCGCCAGCACCGCCGCGCAAATCGCAGCGCCTCTGGCCTGCCCCAGCAACAATGTGGATTGCGGATTGACGTTGACGAAGACTTTTTCGACCGCTGCCAGTTGCGGCTGATGCATCGCGATCACCTCGGCGAGCGAATCCAGTATGACCTTCAAGCGCGGCGGCAACTCCCCGTCCGGCGTCTTGATGCAACCGCTGGCAACGTAATGCAGCTGCTGCCCTTCTTTGTCGATCACGCCAAAACCCGTCACTCGCAAACCGGGGTCAATACCCAATATCCTCGTTGTCATACAGCGCGCCGAATACCAAAATCACAGCAACGGGTTTCAGTGTAGGGTAACTTGCCCATGCAAGTTATGCCGAAACTAAAGCCCGTAATACGAAGACCGGGATCGCTGCCTAAGATGCGGACCGAGGATCGGGGATCGACTTCAGCCGCCGCGCTGGGACTTTTACTCAATCCTCGCTCCTCCGCCCTCAATCCTCAATCACCGCCGTCGTATACACTTCCTGCACATCGTCCAGATCTTCCAGTGCATCCAGCAGCTTCTGCATTTTCACTGCGTCGTCACCACTAAACACCACTTCATTGGCCGGTTTCATGATGACTTCGCCGAACTCGGGTTTATAGCCAGCGGCTTCCAGTGCCTGCTTCACGTTTACAAAATCATGCGGGGCGGTGATGACTTCGATGCTGTCGTCATCGTTAGTGGCGATGTCTTCCGCACCCGCGTCCAGTGCCACTTCCATCAGGCCGTTTTCGTCGGTGCCGGGGGCGAAGATCATCTGGCCGCAATGGGTGAACAGGAAAGACACCGAACCATCGGTGCCCAGATTGCCGCCGTACTTGGAAAAAGCATGGCGCACATCCGCGACAGTGCGCGTTTTGTTGTCGGTCATGCAGTCCACCATCACCGCCGCGCCGTTGATACCGTAGCCTTCGTAGCGAATTTCCAGATACTCCACACCCTCAAGTTGGCCGCTGCCACGCTTGATCGCGTTCTCGACCGTATCCTTGGGCATGTTGTTTTCGCGCGCCTTCTCAATCGCCAGACGCAGTCTGGGATTGATACCCGCATCACCGCCACCCATGCGTGCAGCGACCGTGATCTCTTTGATAAGACGCGTAAAAACCTTGCCGCGCTTGGCATCCTGCTTACCCTTGCGGTGCTGAATATTTGCCCACTTACTATGCCCTGCCATAATCTCTCTCCGAAAGTTCCGCGATGCGGTTCCAAAAAATAAGTGCGGCGATGGTATCATTTTCGCCCTGTTCCCCCAATAACAAGCCATCAGCCCCCCATGAACGAACCCTTGCTAATTGCCAAAAACGACCAACATGAACTGTGCCTGCTGCCGCAAATGGCGAACCGTCACGGCCTGATCACCGGCGCGACCGGTACCGGCAAGACCGTCACGCTGCAAACGCTGGCGGAATCCTTCAGCCGCATCGGTGTGCCCGTGTTTCTTTCGGACATCAAGGGCGACCTGTCCGGATTGAGCAAGGCCGGCGGCGGAAACGCCAAAGTGGCGGCACGCATCGAACAACTCGGGCTGAATGACTTTTCCCATCGCGCGTTTCCGGTGGCGTTTTGGGATGTATTCGGCAAAGCCGGGCATCCGTTGCGCGCGACAGTCTCCGACATGGGGCCGCTACTGCTGGGGCGCATGCTGAATCTGAATGAGGTGCAACAGGGTGTACTGGCGCTGACCTTCAAGATCGCCGACGACAACGGCCTGCTGCTGCTCGATCTGAAAGACCTGCGTGCGATGGTGCAGCATGTGGGCGAGAACGCCGGGGAATTCAAGACCGAATACGGCAACATCTCCACCGCCAGCATAGGCGCGATCCAGCGCGGCCTGCTACAAATTGAAACCCAGGGCGGCGACAATTTGTTCGGCGAGCCGATGCTGAACATCGAGGATCTGATGCAGACCGATGCCGAGGGTTACGGCATGATTAACATTCTCGCCGCCGACCAGCTAATGACCTCGCCCAAGGTGTATTCAACCATGCTGTTGTGGCTGATGGCCGAGTTGTTCGAAAACCTGCCGGAGGCGGGAGACCTTGCCAAGCCCAGAATGGTGTTCTTCTTTGACGAGGCTCACCTGTTGTTCACCGACGCGCCCGCCGTGCTGCTGGACAAGATCGAACAGGTGGTACGCCTGATCCGTTCCAAGGGCGTGGGTGTTTACTTCGTCACCCAGAATCCTGCCGACGTGCCGGATAAGGTGCTAGGGCAACTCGGCAATCGGGTTCAGCATGCCTTGCGCGCCTTCAGCCCGCGCGACCAGAAAGCGGTGAAGGCAGCTGCCGAAACCATGCGCGACAATCCCGAACTCGACGAGGTATCAGTCATTACCGAACTGGGGGTGGGCGAGGCGCTGGTCTCTTGTCTGGACGAGAAAGGTCGCCCCGGCATCGTCGAACGCGCATTGATCGTACCGCCGCAGGCACAAATCGGCCCGATTACCGATATGGAGCGCAAGAACGTCATTGCAAATTCGCTGCTCGCCGGGCACTACGAGAAGGCGGTAGATCGCGAATCCGCCTACGAGATACTCAAGTCACGCACCGTCGAAAAGTTGGCCGCAGCCCCCGGGAAGGCCGCGCGCACAAACGAGCCTTCGGGTCTGGGCGGCATACTGGGAGGGGTATTGGGTGGAGGCCGCCGTGAAGGCGCGGTTGAAGCGCTGGCCAAGAGCGCGGCACGCGCAATCGGATCGGAAGTCGGGCGGCAGATTATTCGCGGTGTACTGGGGTCGCTGTTGGGCGGAAGACGCTAGTAGAATACCGGCCTGACTAACGACCGAACGAAGGCGTGAAATGAAAACCATTCTGGTAGCGAACCCCAAGGGCGGCAGCGGAAAATCCACGCTTGCGGTCAACCTCGCAGGCTATCTGTCCAGTCGCGGTCAGCGCGTGGCAATGCTGGATCTCGACCGCCAGCAATCGTCGGCACTATGGCTATCCTTGCGCCCGGACAACCTGCCTAAAATTCGCACGCTCGAATCGAAGAAAGAGTCCGGTCAGGAAAGCGACTGGCTGGTGATTGATTCTCCAGCCGGCTTACATGGCAAGAATCTCGCTCACGCCATCAAACTGGCAAACAAGATCATCGTCCCAGTTTCGCCCTCGCTGTTCGACCTCTCGGCCAGCCGTGTGTTTCTGCAACAACTCGGAGAGGAAAAGGCGGGACGCAAGGGCAAGTGCCAGATCGGAGTAGTCGGCATGCGCATGGATGCACGTACCCGCGCGGCGCAAGCGCTGGAGCATTTTCTGTCCAGTCTGGAACTTCCGGTACTGGCTTATCTACGCGAGACGCAGGTATATGTAAATGCCGCGTTCGAAGGTAAATCGCTATTTGACTTGCCGCCCTATCTCGCCGAACGTGAGACTGAGCAATGGGCCTATCTGCTGGACTGGCTCGATCAAAAATAAACTCCCGAAAAATTCGGCATTTTTCGGGAGTCAGCTGCGTAACATGAAGTCAGTCGTTTTGTATTACGCCACTTTAAAATCAGGCATCGTCTTAACCTTATCCGTGATCCCCCCACGCTTGAGCATATTGAGGTGCTCCACTTCTTCAAGCTGGGTAACTCGCGTCAGGTATTCGATGTTCTTCTCGATGGACTCCAGATAATAGTTATTATCGACACCCATAGTTTCCTTGAAGTGGGCAGACAAATTGGCATACAAGCCCTCGTACACCACGTCCAGCTTTTCACGGGTAATCTCGTAGAAGCGCTTAGTCTGACGCAGCATGTCATGCACATTCTGGTAGTTGCCGAAATGCGCCTCTTTGAATTCCAGATAGAGAAACAAAAGTTTTTCCAGATAGGTACGATCCGCCATCTGTCCAACCAGATCTGAAGTCGCCACCAACTGCCCCAACAGACGCATGTGCTCATTTTGGAACGGGATTTGTGCAAATGGAAATCCGGGATCGGTGCTGCGTATCAGCGGCTCCAGTTGATCCGCCAGTTCGTCAGTCCAACCTTTCTCAGCCACGTACTTCCGCATGAACTCAATGCCACGCGCCACATGGCACTGCGTGTGTTGAGCCCCCGTTCCGGCCTCTTCTGTCTGCGTCTGCGCATAACCGATATCGTGCATTAGGGTCGACATCGTGACCAGAAAAACATCCGTATCACTCAATGGTGTACCGGCAACATGCACGCCGTGCATCAACCGTAACGAACACAGGAACACATGCAGCGTATGCGCCATATCGTGATAAGGTGTTTTTACCTGTGCATAGCCCGAATACTGGCCGCGAAACATCGCAATCATGTCGGCAAAGACAATATGTGTCCGCGAAAAATCATAATCCGGATTGATCAACCGGATTACCTCCTCCGCCTTATCCCAAACGTCCTTCGCATCACCGTTAACAAACAAGCTGTTCACCTCTTCAGAAAATGGAACCATTTTGATATCCATGACCGAACCTTTCGTCTCCGATGCAATAACTACTAAACGTTAAATAAAAAGTTCATTACATCGCCATCCTGCACCACATACTCCTTGCCCTCGACGCGCATCTTGCCTTTTTCCTTAGCCCCCGCCTCGCCGCCACAGGCGATGAAGTCCGCATAAGAAATGGTCTGTGCGCGAATGAAGCCCTTCTCGAAGTCAGTGTGGATCACACCCGCCGCCTGCGGTGCACTATCACCTTTGTGTATCGTCCAGGCGCGCACTTCCTTTACCCCTGCGGTGAAATAAGTTTGCAGACCCAGCAATTCATAACCGGTGCGAATCAGACGATTCAGACCCGGCTCTTCCAACCCAAGGTCGGCCAGAAACTCCAGCTTGTCAGCATCATCCAGATCAGCCAGCTCAGCTTCGATCTTGGCGCACAACGCAACCACAGGGGCGCCTTCTTTAGCCGCATGTTCACGCAACCGGTCCAGGTGAGGATCGCATCGGAGGAGACGGAAGGACCGGGGAAAGAACTACCAACCCGGACCGAGAAAGCCCAGCGGCGAATCCACTTGGGCATTGACACCATTACTTTGCATTTCAAAGTAAACCTATGGATCAGCGTGAGGCGGCGGAGCAACTGCAGACCATCCGCATCCTGATGGAGCGGGCGGCCCTATACCGGCGGGCGCTGGGCCCAACGCTGGTCGGCATCGGACTGCTGGGTTTGGGGGCGGGAACCGCGGGCTACCTCTGGGTGAGAACGACGACGGGGCCCGAGCCGTTTGTCCTCTTCTGGTGCGCCGTGGCGGTGCTGGCCGTGGGTTGGACAGCGATCCAGGTGCGGGGACAGGCCCTGCGGGCTGGGGAGCCGTTCTGGACGCCCCCGACCCGGCGGGTGCTCGCAGCGATGACCCCACCCCATGCAGT
>JBBQXA010000035.1:0-21446 GCA_038210095.1 Burkholderiales bacterium | reverse complement strand
TTATACTTTGATCGTTTGGGTCTGGTGTCGCTGCTTGATACAACGCGACGACTCCAGTGTATTCAATGAACCGCCGGATGCGGAACCGCACGTCCGGTGGTGTGAGAGGTCGGCAGGGGTGACTCTGCCTCCTACTCGATGCGCTCCAAGAAAATGCTAGGCCGAACGATCTAGATATTTCGGCCTATTTATATTTTGTTACTGTGTTGCTAGGATGCTTGCAGATTGCAGGGTGAGGCAATAGGGCGTTGTTATTATTCCCTTTTCGGCCTGCACGAATTTGCGGTTTACCGTCACCGCGCAGCACACCGACGGAGCGGATGGTGGCTCATACAGTTGGGGGGTGATATGGAACAGGAACAGCGTTTCAGTATACAAGCCGATTTGATTCGACAGATTCAGGCTGAGAATGGGCAGCCCCCCTGCTATGCCACACCATTGGCTGAAAACTGTAACCATAAAAGAGAAGAGAGTTGCCGTTGGCGTCATGATTGTTTCGATGAGGTTGAAGAAGCGCGACGACAGAAGTGAATTTGGCGAGTGCCGCTGAATTTCAAAATGAATTAAAGGCTGGCCTTTTTGTTATGTCGCGAATACACAAAATATGCTTACACTCTCATGTGTGGCAGCGCACACTGTTTTGTTGGGAGCGCTGCTAATATCTATAAATGCAAATCTACACCACACGACGCGCTGTGGAAGGCGTACAGATAAAGTCACTAATGAAATTAGTATCAAGAAATTGAATGACACAGAATCGAACCGCCGCATGGTGGTGTCTGCTAGATTAAGTATTTACGTTAGAACGAACAACACTAGAAGATAAATATTGACATGGATAGTCTGGAGTCATAGGATTTTCTGGCATCTTCTGAAATTAGTGATGAATCATTGGGGAAGCACGGCATGGCGTTATGGACAGTAGACTCAATTCTTTGAATACAGGTACAGTTGTCTCGGTGCGCGGCAGTGTGGTGGATATTCGCTTCGAGCAATACCTGCCGCCGATCTATTCCCTGTTGCACGCGGTGGACGGCAGTATCGCCATCGAAGTGCTGTCTCAACTTGATGCATATCGTGTGCGTGGCATCGCGCTGACGCCGACGGAAGGTCTGGCGCGCGGTATGACGGTGGAAGACAGCGGCGGGCCGCTGAAGGCGCCGGTCGGCAAAGCCATCCTGTCGCGCATGTTCGATGTGTTCGGCAATGCCATCGACCGTCTACCCGAGCCGGAGAATATCGAATGGCGCACGGTGCATCGCGCACCGCCTGCCTTATCCCACCGTTCCACCCAATCCGAAGTATTCGAAACCGGCATCAAGGTCATCGACGTGTTGTCGCCGCTGGAGCGCGGCGGCAAGGCCGGCCTGTTCGGCGGGGCGGGTGTGGGCAAGACCGTGCTGCTGACCGAGATGATCCACAACATGGTCGGCCATCACGAAGGCGTTAGCATCTTCTGCGGCATCGGCGAACGTTGCCGCGAGGGCGAAGAGCTGTATCGCGATATGAAACAGGCGGGCGTGCTGCCGAACATGACCATGGTGTTCGGCCAGATGAACGAACCGCCGGGTAGCCGCTTTCGCGTGGGACACGCTGCGTTGACCATGGCCGAATATTTTCGCGACGACGAACACCGCGATGTACTGCTGCTGATCGACAACATCTTTCGCTTCATTCAGGCCGGTTCCGAGATATCCGGCCTAATGGGGCAGATGCCGTCGCGCCTCGGTTACCAGCCGACCATGGGCACCGAGCTATCCGGGCTGGAAGAACGCATCGCCAACACCGACACCGGCGCGATCACCTCCATTCAAGCGGTGTATGTGCCCGCAGATGACTTCACCGATCCGGCTGCGGTGCACACCTTCTCGCACCTTTCCGCCTCCATCGTGCTGTCGCGCAAACGCGCGAGCGAAGGGCTATATCCGGCCATCGATCCGCTGCAATCCAGTTCCAAGATGGCTACGCCCGGCATCGTCGGCGAACGTCATTACCAGCTGGCGCAGGAGATTCGCAACACGCTGGCGCAATATGCCGACCTCAAGGACATCATCGCCATGCTCGGGCTGGAACAGTTATCGACGCCGGATCGCGCCGTGGTGGCACGCGCACGGCGACTGGAACGCTTCCTGACCCAACCGTTCTTCACCACCGAGCAATTTAGCGGGATTGCAGGCAAGCTCGTCAGCCTCGAAGATGCGCTGGACGGTTGTGAGCGCATTCTGCGTGACGAGTTCAAGGATGTACCCGAGAGTGCGCTGTACATGATCGGCACAATTGATGAAGCCAGGCCGAAGATGGAAGCGATGCTGCAGGCTAAAGAGCCGGAGGCCGCACATGAAACTTAAAGTGCTGTTGCCGTTCCAGGTCCACGCTGAGATCAACGGTGTGAAGCGCATCGTGGCTGAAACGACGAGTGGATCATTCGGCATCTTGCCGAACCGGCTCGATTGTGTGGCGGTACTGGCACCGGGAATTCTGACCTATGAAAACGATGCGGGAGAAGAGATCTACGTGGCGGTAGATGCGGGTGTATTGGTCAAAGCGGGTGCGAACGTGCTGGTCTCGGTGCGTAATGCGATCGGCGGCAAGAGTCTGGGGCAGTTGCGGGAAGCGGTGCAGAGCGAGTTCGAGCAACTGGACGAAGGCGAGAAGCAGGTGCGCGCCGTGCTAGCAAAACTGGAGAGTGGCTTCGTGCGCCGCTTCGCGGAGTTTCATCGTGGCTGAAGATCAGGAATTCATACGCCGAGTCGGCGAACAGGAAGCGCGCAAACTCAAGGCGCAACAAAAAGTCACGCAGACCGTCTGGTCTGGCTTGGGTATGATGGGCTTGGTCGGCTGGTCAGTTGCGGCGCCGACCCTGCTTGGTGCGGCGCTCGGAATCTGGTTGGACAAGAATCATCCCGGCAGCCACTCATGGACGCTCATGATGCTTGCAATCGGATTGGTATTGGGGTGCGTCAATGCGTGGCATTGGGTGGTCAAGGAAGACAGGGAGATCAATGAGAAAGACGGAGGTGAGCATGATTGATGCGTTCGGTCTGGCGTTTTCTTTGGCAGCGGGAGTCCTGCTCGGTGTGATTTTCTTCGGCGGCCTGTGGTGGACCGTGCGCAAGGGTGTGACGGCTCAATATCCGGCGCTTTGGTTCTTCGGCAGCATGTTGTTGCGAATGGGCATCGTCGTGCTCGGGTTTTATTTGGTCATGGGGGGCGATTGGATAAAGTTGTTGGCGGGACTGCTCGGCTTCACCGTTGCGCGTATGATCGTAATTAGACTCACTAAGGCATCGAATTCATCTGGCCACTTTGTGCAGAAGGCTGGTCATGCACCTTAGTCCGGACGAAATAATTTTCTGGCAATTCGGTTTTATTAAATTGAATGCCACGATCCTTTATACATGGGGCTTGATGCTCGTGTTGACGGTCGGTTCAATGTTAATCACCCGCAAACTCTCCGCAGAGCTGGAGCGTTCACACTGGCAAAATCTGATGGAAATTATCGTCACCAACATCAGCAAACAGATCAAAGAAGTCGGTATGGAACAACCGGAAAAATATCTTGGATTTCTCGGCACCCTGTTTCTGTTTGTTGCAATGGCCACTCTGTTTACCATCGTTCCCGGCTATGAACCGCCGACCGGTTCACTTTCAACCACTGCCGCACTGGCAGCCTGCGTGTTTATTGCCGTGCCGATGTTTGGGATTGAACAGAGCGGGCTGGGGAAATATCTTCGCGCCTATCTGCAGCCGACGGTAATCATGCTGCCGTTCAACATTATCAGTGAGCTTTCGCGCACCCTGGCACTTGCAGTCCGCCTGTTCGGCAACATGATGAGCGGCACGATGATTATCGCGATTCTGCTCACCATCACACCCTATCTTTTTCCTATCGTCATGAGCGCACTTGGCTTGCTAACCGGCATGGTGCAAGCCTACATCTTCAGCATCCTGGCCGCGGTTTACATCGCGGCCGCGACACAAACGCGCAAACCAAAAGTGGCGCCTGAACCCGACGCAAAATGAATATCGAAAAACCTAAGGAGGCATCATGGATAGCATGACAATTATTGCAGTGGCATCGATCATCACTGCCGGCCTGACCATCGCCATCGGCGTCATCGGGCCTTCGTTGGGCGAGGGTAGAGCAGTCGCCACCGCGCTGACCTCGCTGGCACAGCAGCCCGATGCTTCCGCCACCATCACCCGCACACTGTTCGTCGGTCTGGCGATGATCGAGTCCACCGCCATTTACTGCTTTGTCGTCTCGATGATCCTCATCTTCGCGAATCCGTTCTGGAACCACTTCATCGCGCAGGCGGCAAAATGAAGATGCTGAATTCTGAAAATTCAGAATTCACCCAAATGCAAGGCGTGGGAAATTTTTTTCCGCGCCGCATATGTGTTGATATGTTAGCAAAAATTTGTTCACGCAACGCCGCAGTTGGGATGCAGTGCGGATTTTCAGGAGTGCGCACATGTTGATCGACTGGTTCACCGTTATCGCGCAACTGATCAACTTCCTGATTCTGGTGTGGTTGCTGAAGCGCTTTCTGTACAAGCCCATCCTCAACGCCATCGATGCGCGCGAGAAGCGCATCGCGGACGAGCTTGCCGCTGCCGATGCCAGCAACGCTGAAGCGCAGAAGGAGCGCGAGGAATTCCAGCGCAAGAACGATGAGTTTGATGCCGGACTCGTCGCGAAGAAAAGCAAGCTGGCGGCCGAGGTGGTAGCAGAACGCAAGCAACTGGTTGATGCGGCACGCAGCGAGGCAGACAGTTTGCGCAGCAAGCGACTGGCAGCACTGGACAGTGAATTTCAGGCCCTGAACGCCGACATCGCACGGCGTATCCATGCCGAGGTGTTCGCCATTGCACGGCAGACGCTGCGCGATCTGGCTGGGACGGAGTTGGAAGCGCAAATGGTGTCGGCATTCGTGCGTCGTCTGGGCGAGATGGATGCCGACGAAAAAGTGCAACTGGCCGCAACCTTGCCTGCGTCGGCGGTGGTGCGCAGTGCCTTCGAACTGCTACCCGAGCAGCGCACCCTGCTGGCAACAACTGTCCAAGCCGCTTTTGCGGCCGACACCTTGCAGGTCGGTTTCGAAACCGTGCCCGACCTGATCAGTGGCATCGAACTCCTCATGCAGGGACGCAAGGTCGCGTGGAGCATCGCCGAACATCTGGCGACGCTGGATAAAAGTGTCGGTGAACTGCTGCAGGCGCAACGCAGATCAGACAATAAAGCAACATGAACATGGCAGACGCCAACCTCCGCCACCTCTTCGACCGCACCTTCGCCAACATCGACAAGGCGCGCAAAGCACATATACCGCAACTGAGCGCGCGAGAGGTGGGCACCATCACCAGCCTCTCCACCGGCATCGCGCATGTCTCCGGCCTGCCCGGCGTCTGTTTCGAGGAGGTGGTGAAGTTTCCGGGCGATGTGTACGGCATCGCGTTCAATGTCGATGAAGACGAGATCGGTGTCGTGCTGCTCGGCGATTACTGGCATCTGCACGCGGGCGATGAAGTCGAACGGCGCGGGCATGTGATGGATGTGCCCGTGGGTGATGGCCTGATCGGGCGTGTCATCAATCCGATGGGGCGACCACTCGACGAGCAGGGGCCGGTGGTCTCGGAGCAGCGGCTACCCATGGAACGTCCCGCCCCGCCCATCATGGATCGTTCGCCGGTCACCGTGCCGTTGCAGAGCGGAATCAAGGTGGTCGATGCGTTGGTGCCCATCGGGCGCGGCCAGCGCGAACTTATCCTCGGCGACCGCCAGACCGGCAAGACCGCCATCGCCATCGACACCATCCTCAACCAGCGCGACAAGAATGTGCTGTGCGTGTATTGCGCCATCGGCCAGCGCGCTTCCGCCGTGGCCAAGACCGTCGCCGACCTGCGCGAGAATGGCGCGCTGGCCTACACCGTGGTGGTGGTCACCGAAGGCAACGACCCACCCGGCCTGTCCTATATCGCGCCGTATTCCGCCACCAGCATTGCCGAACACTTCATGGAGCAGGGACGTGACGTGCTCATCGTGTACGACGACCTGACCAACCATGCACGCGCCTATCGCGAGCTGTCGTTGCTGCTGCGCCGCCCGCCCGGACGCGAGGCTTATCCTGGCGATATCTTCTACATCCACTCGCGCCTACTCGAACGTGCCACCCACCTGCGCGACGAACTTGGCGGCGGCTCGCTCACCGCGCTGCCCATCATCGAGACAGAAGCGCAGAACATCGCCGCTTACATTCCCACCAATCTCATCTCCATCACCGACGGCCAGATATACCTGTCACCGAAATTGTTCGAGCTGGGCATGCTGCCGGCCGTCGATGTTGGCAAGTCAGTGTCTCGTGTTGGCGGTAAAGCACAGTCAGCCGCCTATCGTGCTGTAGCGGGTGACCTCAAGCTGGCCTATGCACAATTTGAAGAGCTGGAGACCTTTGCCCGCTTCGGCACCCGTCTCGACGAAGATACACGCAAGATCATTGATCACGGCCAGCGCATCCGCGCCTGCCTCAAGCAACCCGAATTTGAACCCGCCTCCATGCCCGAACAGATCGCCGTGCTGCTGGCTTTGACCGGCAGACTGTTTGACAGCGTGCCGCTCCCCAAGATGCGCGAAGCCGAGCGCGCGCTAAGATTGGCGGCGGCGGATATTCCGCAAGACGTGCTGCAAAGATTGATTAACGCAGAGCAGTTGAGTGATGAGGACAGGGTGGTGATTTTGAAGATTGCGAGTGAGACGCTAATTCCATTCCAACAGCCTGCGTAGGTTGGGCTGAACGATTTTGTGAAGCCCAACATTAGGTAGCTCAACATCCGAATTCAAAAGTGTTTGGCTTCGTTCCTCAACCCAACCTACGGAATTGAGAAGTCACCAAATTGAACGATTTTACGAAGAACATTCACAGGAAGGGGGGGCGATTTCATGCTATATCGGCGGGCCACGGCGGCGGGCGGATGTTACTTCTTTACGGTGAATCTGGCGGATCGCAGCGCAAATACGCTGGTGCGCTACATTGAGGTGTTACGTACGGTGATGAGTCAGGTGAAACAGACGCACCCATTCTTGATTGTGGCTATGGTTGTTCTGCCCGAGCATCTGCATGCAATATGGCGCTTGCCGCCGGGTGATGCGGATTACCCATTGCGCTGGTCGTTGATCAAATCTGGGTTCTCGCGGCGCATTGCCAAGGGTGAGGATATTCGCGCCAGTCGTCGGGCAAAACGGGAGCGCGGCATTTGGCAACGACGCTACTGGGAACGCCAGATCAGAGATGATGCCGATCTGGCGCGGCACGCGGATTACATTCATTACAACCCAGTCAAGCATGGCTGGGCAGCGCGTGTGATGGAATGGTCCCATTCGACGTTTCATGAATATGTTAGACGTGGGATGGTTGCATCGGATTGGGGTGGATGCGTGGATGCGGGACAAGGTGATTATGGGGAGCCGATTGTTGGGCTTCACAGAAGCGTTCAGCCCAACCTACAGGATTCAATTAAATGAGCGACTCCATCGAAGCCCTGCGCCGCAAGCTTGATGGTGCAACCGATCTCGAATCAGTGGTGCGCACGATGAAGGCGCTGGCGGCGTCTAGCATCTCGCAATACGAACGTGCGGTGCTTTCGCTCGACGACTATTACCGTACGGTGGAGTTGGGGCTGGTGGCGTGTTTGCAGCAGTCAGGGACGACGATGCAGAGCCAGCGACAAGCCAGTTCAAAGGACGGTGTGTTGTGCGCGGTGGTGTTCGGTTCGGATCAGGGCTTGGTGGGGCAGTTCAATGAGGTGCTGGCGGAATTCGCCATCAAGGATCTGGGTGATCTGCGCGGTAAAAAAAACATCTTAGTGGTGGGAGAACGGGTTCAGGGGCACTTTGTCGATGCCGGCTTGCACCTATCCGACAACTACGCGGTGCCGAATTCCATCGAGGCAATCACGTCGCTGATTGTGCGCATACTCACTGGCATCGAAACGCATCGCGAGCATGGCCGAGAGATGCAGGTGTACTTATTTCACAACCGCCCCAAGTCGGGAATCTATGCGCCGGTGAGGCAGCGCTTGTTACCGCTGGATGAAACCTGGCAGCGCGGTTTGACCGAGCTGGAATGGCCGGCAGGCAACCTTCCTGAGGTGGTTGGCGAGGCCAATGCGACGCTAGAAACACTCACCCGCGAATATTTGTTCATCTCCCTGTTTCGCGCTTGTGCCGAATCGTTGGCGAGTGAGAATGCCAGCCGACTGGCAGCGATGCAGCGCGCGGAGAAGAACATCGACGAGCTGTTGGAAGGACTCAATCAGGATTTTCACCAACAGCGCCAGAGCAACATCGATGAGGAACTGTTCGACGTGATCTCCGGATTCGAAGCGATGAGGGGTGGAAGGCCACATTAAGGAGCCTCTAATTAAGTCGGTTTGAGCCGCCCCCGATTCATTAAGCGAGCTTGAGTCTAATTGTCCGAAATTGGCAAAAATACGCTCAATCATCACACTGTAATACTCAAGAAGGCGGGTATCCAGTGGCGTACAAAACGCGCCATTATTCGATTTTGTTGGATTCTGGGTCAAGCCCGGAATGACGAAAGTAGATACTTTTTCGCGGGTCAATAATTGGTTGAAGGCGTTAGCCGTTACGCCAAATTTTTGAAGGGGCGTTGGTCGGTTATGGCTGCCAACTCACGCCTCCGGTGGTGGGCAATGTGCGATTGCCCCAGAGGGTACTTTTCCGTTAAGTGATTGATAGTCTGCATCAAATTCGACCGTAATGAACCCGAGTATGACCAGAATGAAGGGAAATATTCCGACCGCGCCGGTAATCGCCCATATCTCGACTGTCTTCAGGTGCATGGCATGGCCACCATAGAACAGCGACAACGTGAGCATCCATAAGGCGATGGAAAGGAACAGAAACTGTCGGGCACGTTTGGCTGCCAACTGCCAGTGACACCTGACATACCAAGAGGGCTCACTTTCAAGCGAGCGCTTTGCCTTGACTATGATGTAGCTCAGCAAGGTAATGGAAAGTGCTATCGAGAGCCCCAATACGAGCGGGCGTAGACTTTGATTGATAAACGACAGCGCGACGACGAGCAGGAAAGCATGTCCGATAATGAGATTGAACAGTAGAACTTCATGCAGATGACAAGCGCGCTTGCGTTCGGCTTTAGTGGATGTAATGGTCATTCGTTTGTGCTCAGGATTTAGGATTTTAAAAGTGGTTAGGTTGATCGTTGACGGTAATTGGCAGGGATTTAGTTTTCCAGCAGTTTGCCGCTGCGCCTCAACTCGGCGAAGTCATCCGCGGGGAGTGGTTTGCTGAAATAGTAGCCTTGCAGTTCGTCGCATCCCTGGCTGCGCAGGAAGGCGAGTTCATCTGCGGTCTCAACGCCTTCCGCTACGACGCGCAGCTTGAGTCGGTGGGCGAGGCCGATGATCGCGGAAACGATTTCGGCATCGTCGGGCTCGGTGAGCATGCCGCGAACGAACGACTGGTCAATCTTCAGCGCGTCGATAGGGAAACGGCTCAGGTAGCCCAGGCTGGAGTAGCCGGTGCCGAAATCGTCCAGAGAGATGGTGACGCCCAGCTGTTTGAGATTTTGCATGCACTCAATTGCCCGCTCCGGTTCCTGCATTAGCATGCTTTCGGTCAGCTCGAGTTCGATCTGCTGGGCTGAGATGCCGTGCCGTTCGATGGCGCCGGAAAGTTGCTGGACGAGATTTTCGCTGCGGAATTGACGGGCGGAAATGTTGATTGCGACACTGATGTCGTAAAGACCGACATCCATCATTTCGCGTATCTGTTTGCAACTGTGCTCGATTAGCCATTGGCCGATGTCCAGAATCAGGCTGGATTTTTCCGCAATGGGAATAAAGTCGGCGGGTGATATCCAGCTGCCATCATGTTTTTGCCAGCGGGCTAACGCTTCGACTCCGATGATATGGCCATTATGCAGGTCCACTTTGGGTTGGTAGTGCAGGGTCAGCTCGTTCTGCTGCAGGGCGCGGCGAAGGTTGTTTTCGAGCGTCAGCTTGTTGCGTGCGTCGGCATTCAGTTCCGGCGTATAGAAGGAAAACTGGTTGCGACCATTTTCCTTGGCAAGATACATCGCCGCATCGGCATTTTTCATCAGCTCCGATACGCTGGTGCCATCCTGTGGCGACAGGCTGATGCCGACGCTGCCGCCAATGTAGATTTCATGTCCAGCCGAAAGTAGGAACGGTTCATTCAGTGCGGAGATGAGGTCGCGCGCCACCACGGCGGCATCCTGCGCCTCGTTGAGCATGGACAGCAGCAGGATGAATTCATCGCCGCCTTGTCTGCCCAGTGCGTCCCCCTCACGCAGACGTGTGCTGAGCCGCGTTGCGATGGCACCGAGTAATTCGTCGCCAATCGAATGGCCGAAGCTGTCGTTCACCGGCTTGAAGTGATCCAGGTCGATGAATAGCACGCCAGTCAAATGGTCGTGCCGGTGTGCCTGATCCAGTTCTTGCTGTAGCAGCATTCCGATCATTGACCGGTTGGGCAGGCGCGTAAGGGAATCGTGATGCGCCAGGAATTCAAGTTGGGCCTGATTTTCCTTGAGCTGAGTGATGTCGGTGAATACGCCGATGTAGCGTATGGGAACCTGCTTGTCGTCGTAAACGGTGCTGATGTTGAGCAGTTGCGGGTAGATCTGGCCGTCCTTGCGGCGGTTCCATACCTCGCCATACCAATGTCCACGCGTAAGAATATCCTGCCACATCATCTCGTAAAAGTATGGGTCCTCACGCTTGGCGTTGAGAAAGCCGGGATTCTTGCCGATGATTTCTTCAGCGCTGTAGCCGGTGATGGATATGTAGGCGTCGTTGACCGAGATAATGGTCGGCGTGGTATCGGTGATTACCACGCCCTCGTGAGTGTGGCGCATCACAGCGGCCGCTTCGCGCAACTGTTCCTCGTGTTCCTTGCGTACGCTGATGTCCTGCTTTACCGCGATGAAGTGTGTGATCTCCTTGCCGCCGGCGCGCACTGGCGTGATGGTCATTTCTTCGTGATAGAACGTGCCATCTTTTCGTTTGTTGATAATTTCGCCGTGCCATACCTTGCCGCCGAGTATGCAACTCCAGAGGGTGGTATAAAATTCAACTCCATGTTCGCCGGATTTGACCAGTTCGCGGATATGGTTGCCGATGGACTCTTCCAAGGTGTAACCCGTCAGTTTGGAAAAAGCCGGGTTGGCCCACAGGATAGTGGCGTTTCTGTCGGCGATAATGAAGGCGTTGTCTGCGGCCATTAGTGCCGCATCGTGCAGTTTGAACAGACTGTGCTGCTGGCTTAGCCGGAACAGCTCATTGCGCTGTCTTTGAATGGTATCGTGCAGATAGTGAACATAGCCACCCTGCAGGGTTTTGACCAGATCGTGCCGGGTCAGCAGGCCGAGCAATTGTTCATTTTTGGTGACGACCAGATGACGAATTTTGTTGCTATCCATTACCTTGATGGCATCCGGCAACGAGGTGTCAACAGAAATGGTGACGAGCGGCCTATCGATCATGCTGTTGATCGGGATATTGCCGATGTCGTTCGCATTTGTGGCAAGTCTTACCACGTCGCGCTCGGTGATAATGCCGCAGGGAACCTGATTGCGTGTGATGACTACGCAACTGTATCGGTTCTTGCTCATCAGGCTGATCGCACCTGCCAGCGTATTGTCAATGTCGACGGTGACAATGTTGCGCGACATGACTTTCTCCGCACTCTTGAATTCGGCCAGGTCGCCGGAATCGAGGTGATGCAAAAAGTCACCCTCGGTAACGATGCCCATCAGAATGCCTTCTTTATCCACGACGATGAGGTGCCTGAAGCCGCGCTCCTGAAGATTGCGAAAGGCCTCTCTGAAGTCGAGCTCCGCTGAGGAGGAGAACGGGGGGCTGCTCATCACGTCCGCCATGGTGATCGTGCCGACGCCGCGCCGTTCAGCCAGCAGGCGAACCGCATCGCGCTCGGTAAAAATTCCCAGCGGGTGACGCTCGGCATCAATGGCAACAACGCAACTGATGCTGAGTGATGCCATTTCTGCCAGCACTTCGGATATGGCTGAATCTATCCTGACGGTATGAACCGAGGAGGTCAGAATTTCGCTGAGCAGGACTTTCTTCATATCGTGGAGGGTGAAGCTGGTTGGATGTAAGGATACTACAACGGGGTTAGGCTGACGCAAAAAGGACACCCTCAGGTGTCCTTTTTGTAATCCTTGCGAGGATAGCTTACTCGATCTTGGCTTTAGCCCTGAGATCAATGACCGTCTTCTGAAACGCCAGCTGTTGCAGACGCTGTTGCAATTGCGGACGCAGCTCGTCAAATGTAGGAAGCTTCAGGTCGCGTACATCGTCCAGTTTGATGACATGCCAGCCGAATTGAGATTGCACCGGCTCCTTGGTGTATTGGCCTTTGTTCAGATTAAGCAGGGCATTGGCGAAGGGTGGAACGAACTTGCTTGGTATGGCCCAACCCAGCGCCCCACCTTTTTCCGCAGAACCCGGATCCAGGGACTTCTCGGCCAGTTTCTCGAACTTGGCTTTCTTGCCGAGCTGAGTAATGATGGATTTGGCTTCTTCCTCGGTGGCCACCAGAATGTGTCTTGCGTTGTATTCTTTGTTTCCCAGCTTTACTTTCAGCTGTTCGTATTCCTGCTTGAGCTGGTCTTCGCTGAGCGGATGGTTCTTTATATGTGCCGTCAGGAATGCATTGATTAATACTTGCTGCTTGGCCAGATCAAGTTGGTGCAGCACGTCTTTATCTTTGTCCAGTCCGAGCTTGACCGCTTCCTGCACGATGATTTCATCGTTAATCAACTTGTCGCGGATGGCCGTACGCAACTCCGGACTGTCCGGTTGTCCTTGTGCGGCGGCACCCTGAACGTTCAGATCAATCCGTGACTGGGGTATGGAAACACCATTCACCATGGCGGCCGGCTTGTCTTCTGCGAAAGCAGGTTGGACAGCCAGTGCGCTGACAATAATCAGTGCAGCAAATTTTGCGGTTTTTAACATTTACGAATCCTTTTAAAAAGTTTTGTAATCAAATCTCGTCCGGCGTATTCGCCTGTATATTAAGTGCGTGTATTTCCCTGTGCATCATTTCTCCAAGCGCGGAATATACCATACGGTGACGTGCTACCGCATTCTTCCCCGCGAACTTTTTCGAGACAATGTTTAACGTAAAGTGACCGCCCCCGTCCCGTGCTCCGGCATGACCGGCATGTTTGTGACTATCGTCAATAATTTCCATCGAAACGGGATCCAGACTAGCTAGTCTGGCCTGTATGGTATCAATGCGGCCGTTCATGCTGGCAAGACTTTTCTGAATGGCTTTACGCTGACTTCGGCGTATACCCCGGCAGCTACATAGGGGTCGGCATCGGCCCATTGTTGTGCGGCTAGCAGGGTGGTGAATTCGGCGACGATCAGGCTACCGGTGTATCCCGCCATGCCGGGATCAACGGCATCCACTGCGGGAAACGGCCCCGCCAGCAGCAGTCGTCCTTCAGTCTGCAAGGTCTGCAGGCGTTCGAGATGGGCAGGACGCGCTGTCGTGCGTTTTTCCAGGCTATCGGGAATGTCTCGGCCAGTAATGGCATACCACATCAGTTTTGTTCCTTTTCTTCGTCTACAAATTTTGACAGCCAGGCACTTTGCCCCAGTATGAATATCACCATCAGTGCGGTGAAACCGAACAGCTTGAAATTCACCCAAGCGTCGGTGGAGTAGTTGAAGGCCACATACAGGTTGAGAAAGCCCAGCGACGCAAAGAACAGGCTCCAGATCAGATTGAGTCTGTTCCAGGCATGCAGTGGCAGGGCGATCTTTTCCTGCAGCAGGGAGCGGATCAGGTTCTTTTTAAAGAACAGATTGGCGCCCAGCAGGATGACGGAGAACAGCCAGTACAGTACGGTCGGCTTCCATTTGATGAAGCTTTCATCATGCAGCAGTAGCGTCGCGCCGCCGAACACGGAGATGATGGCGAAGCTTACCCACAACATTGTGTCGATCTTGCCATGGCGGAATTTGGACCATGCCAGTTGGACGAGGGTAGCTCCGATGGCAACCGCTGTTGCGGCATAAATGTCGAAGGTCTTGAAGGCGATGAAGAATAGGATGACGGGGAACAGGTCGAACAGTAGTTTCATGATGTCGATTAAGTGGTTAGGCGCGGGGTGGGGCGAACTTGGTAATATCCAGCAAGTTGGCTGGTGTTGTTTGGTAGCCATGATTTCATGGCGATAAAAAATATCCGCATCAGCTTCTGTCAAGCGCGAGGGCGGCGGAGTTGATGCAGAAGCGTAGGCCGGTAGGCGCGGGGCCGTCCGGAAAAATATGGCCGAGGTGGCTGCCGCATTGCTTGCAGCAAACCTCAATGCGTTCCATATCGTGACGGGTGTCGGTCTTGGCGAAGACATTCTCGGCGTTGTGGGGCTGGCTGAAACTCGGCCAGCCCGAACTGGAATCAAATTTCGCCTGAGAGTCGAATAGCGCAGTGCCGCAACACACGCAGCGATAGGTCCCCTCGTCGTGACAATCCCAGTAGGCACCGGTGAAGGGTGGTTCGGTACCGCATGCCCGACAGATTTTGTATTGATCTGGCGTCAGCTCATCGCGCCATTCGGCGTCGGTCTTTACTATTTTTTCCATACTCAATTTTTCAGGGTAGTGCGTACACTGGGACGTGCGCTGATGCGATCAAACCATGCGGACAGATTGGGGTGAGAGCCGCGCCAGTCGCGTTCGGGTTGGCGCAGGTCCAGATAAATAAGCGTACTGATCAGGGCTAAGTCAGCCAGTGTGATGGCGGTGCCTTCGCAATACGCTTGATCACCCAGCAAGTCGGCGGCATACGCCAGTGCGCGAGTGACGGCGCTGTAATGCAGATTGTGCACATTAGCGTCCTGCTTCTCGGGTGCACGCAGACTTTCGGTGCGCACGACCAGCGCCGAATCCAAGATGCCGTCGGCCAATGCTTCCCAGCGCCGCACCCGCATGCGCGCCAGTGCATCCTTGCGGGGAATCAGGGCGGGCGTGTCATTCAGGCTGTCCAGATATTCGGCGATTACCGGCGAGTCGAACACGCAGCTGTTGTCGTTCAGTATCAGCGCCGGAATCCGCCCCAGCGGGTTGACCTCGGCAACATGGCTGCCGGGGTCGCGCGGCGCGTCCACCAGATATTCGTGGGGAAGATTTTTTTCCAGCAGAACCAGACGTACTTTGCGCACGTAGGGGCTGATGTCGGTACCAAGCAGTTTCATGCGTTACAGTACCTCGCCGGCATGGTCCGCCAAACGTGAACGCTCGCCGCGCATCAGCGTGACGTGTCCGCCGTGCTCCCAGCCCTTGAAGCGATCCACCACATAGGTCAAACCCGAACTGCCTTCGGTCAGGTAGGGGGTGTCGATCTGCGCGATGTTGCCCATGCACACTACCTTGGTGCCGGGGCCGGCACGGGTGACCAGCGTCTTCATCTGTTTGGGCGTGAGGTTCTGCGCCTCGTCGATAATCATATACTTGTTCAGGATGGTGCGGCCACGCATGAAGTTCAGCGACTTGATCTTGACGCGCGAGCGGATCAGGTCGCGCGTCGCCTCGCGGCCCCAGTCGCCACCTTCTTCGTTGTTCTTGTTCAACACATCCATGTTGTCTTCCAGAGCGCCCATCCAAGGTGTCATCTTCTCTTCCTCGGTGCCGGGCAGGAAGCCGATATCTTCGCCTACCGGCACGGTCACGCGGGTGATGATGATTTCGGTGTAGAGCTTGGATTCCAGCGTCTGCATCAGGCCTGCAGCCAGCGTGAGTAGGGTCTTGCCGGTGCCCGCTTGACCGAGCAGGGTGACGAAATCGATTTCCGGATCCATCAGCAGGTTGAGTACGAAATTCTGTTCGCGATTGCGCGCGGTGATGCCCCAGATGTTGTGCTTGGTGTGGGTGTAGTCGGTTAGTGTGCGCAGCAGTGCGGTCTGCTCATCCTGCTCCATCACGATGGCGTAGAACGGGGTGGCATCATTTTCCAGATAGACAAATTGGTTGACGAAGAATGCGCCGCAGAGCGGGCCGCGTATCTGGTAATAGGTATGAGTATCCTTGATCCAAGACTTCATGTCTTTGCTGTGCTGCTCCCAGAAGTCATCTGGCAGGGCCAGTACGCCGTTGTAGAGCAGGTCGGAATCTTCCAGTACCTTGTCGTTAAAGTAGTCCTGTGCATCCAAGCCCAACGCGCGGGCTTTGATGCGCATATTGATGTCTTTGGAAACCAGTATCACCGAGCGCTGCGGGTGCAGTTTGAGCATGCCGATGACCACACCGAGGATGGCGTTGTCGGCCTTACCCAATTCCATGTTCTGCGGCAGCTCATGTTTGATGAAGCTGGTTTGCAGGAACAGGCGACCAGTGCAATTCTTGTGGGCTTGGGATTCTAGCGCGATGCCGTCTTCGATTTTGTGCGGTGCGTCGCTGACGATCTCGTCGAGAAAACGGCTGGCCTGACGTGCATTGCGGGCAACCTCGGTCATGCCTTTTTTCTTGTTGTCCAACTCTTCCAATACAAACATTGGCAGGCAGATGTCGTGTTCCTCAAAACGGAACAGACTGGTCGGGTCATGCAGCAACACATTGGTATCCAGCACAAACAGCTTGCTGGCGGTTTTCTTTATCGATTGGGGCGTTCTTCTGCGAGAGTTGGTAGGCATAACGCTCCTTTAGGCTAGTGAGTTAACAAAATCCAGTACTTCCTGTGCATGACCATCGGCCTTGAGCCCGCGCCATTCGTGGCAAAGCTCGCCATTTTTATTGAATACAAAGGTGCTGCGCACGATGCCGCGCACCTGTTTGCCATACATATTTTTCAGTTTGATGACATCGAACAGTTCGCAAGCTATCTCGTCTGCATCCGACAGTAATTCGAAAGGCAGGGTGAACTTGGCCTTGAAATTCTCGTGCGATTTAATGCTGTCGCGGGATATACCCACCACTTCGCAGTTGGCCTTGCTGAATTCGGCATGCAGATCGCGGAATTGTATCGCCTCGGTGGTGCAACCAGGTGTGTTGTCCTTGGGGTAAAAGTAAATCACCAGATGCTTGCCGCGTGCTGCGGAGAGGGTAAAGGTCTGCCCGCCGGTGGCGGGAAGGGAGAAATCGGTGATGCTTGGCTGTGGCATAAATCGGCTCTCTGAACGGTGGCTACATTCTTGTCAAAAACTTGAGTAAAGGCAAGCGTCATGCAACAAATGATCCGACGATAATGACTATTCAGCCAGTTGGGCTTGTTTCAGGGTGACATTTGGCAATAACGGGTTTGCCCGTACAATACGCGCATGAATGACTTAGCTTCTTCAATGATCGTAAGTTCAAATCTACCCGTGAAAGCGGGTGATGCTGTTTTTATGCGTGCCGCACTGGCTCTGGCGCGACAGGCGCAGGATGCGGGGGAGGTTCCGGTCGGTGCGGTGGTGATTAAGGATGGGGAAATCGTTGGGCGTGGTTTTAATGCGCCTATTTCACGCCACGATCCTTCGGCCCATGCTGAAATGATGGCGTTGCGTGATGCGGCACAGCAATTGGGCAACTATCGGCTGGTCGGTTGCGAGCTGTATGTAACGCTGGAGCCCTGCCTGATGTGTGCGGGTGCGATTATGCATGCGCGTATCGCGCGGGTGGTGTATGGCGCGCGCGATCTCAAGACCGGGTCTTGTGGCAGTGTGCTGGATGCATTTGCCGAGCCGCGCTTGAATCATCACGCCACGGTGGAAGGCGGGGTGCTGGCGGAGGAGTGCAGCACGCAGCTCAGCAACTTCTTCGCGATGCGCCGCGCGCAGCAGAAGGTAAAATGAACATCATCGTCGATATTCCAACCCAGACACTGGAGCTGCGCGATGACGCAGGGGAGTTGTTGCGGCGTTACACGGTGTCTACGGCGGCCCGCGGTGCGGGTGAATACAGCGGTAGTTATTGCACACCGCGCGGCCATCACATCGTACGTGCCAAAATCGGTGCGGGACTGCCCGCCAACAGCGTGTTCGTGCGCCGTCGTCCGACGGGCGAAATTTATACTCCGGAATTGGGCGCGCAGCATTCGCAGCGCGACTGGATACTGACGCGCATACTGTGGCTGTCCGGTTGCGAGCCGGGATATAATCGGATGGGTATGTGCGATACCATGCGCCGTTACATTTACATACACGGTACGCCGGATAGCGAGCTCATGGGCAGGCCCGCCTCGCATGGCTGCATCCGGATGCGCAATGATGACCTGATCGAACTGTTCGACCGGGTGCCGACAGGAACCGTCGTCAAGATCAATGCTTGAGCAGAGGGAGGTGCATGATGAGTAATCCTTTCACAGTCAGTCTGGTGTCATGGCATGACGGCGAGCCGTTGTTACGCACGGTGCGCGAGAAGGTGTTCATCCACGAGCAGGGCGTGCCGGAAGCTCTGGAATGGGATGGACTGGACGAAGGCTGCCGCCATGCGCTGGCGCTGAGCTTGCAAGGCGAAGCGATCGGTTGCGGGCGCATGCTGGCGAACGGACATATCGGACGCATTGCGGTGCTGTCGCAATGGCGAAATCAGATGGTCGGCACGGCGATACTGGAAGCGTTGCTCGAACAGGCCAAGGGACAAGGATTACAGCAGGTGGACGTAGATGCGCAGACACAAGCGATGCCGTTCTATCACAAGCTGGACTTCGTCGAACAGGGCGAAACGTTCATGGATGCCGGATTACCCCACATCAAGATGACATTGGCGCTGTAGGTGATGGGGGCATCCGGTAACGAAATTCAGCTTGGCGAAAAACTCCGTATCGACAAATGGCTGTGGGCTGCACGCTTTTTCAAGACGCGCGCCTTGGCCGTGGAGGCGATTGAAAACGGCAGGGTGTTGGTCAACGAAGTGCGCGTCAAACCAGCCAAGATCGTGGCGCTGGGCGATCAGTTGGACATCCATATTGGGCAATTTCAATTTTTGGTCGAAGTGCTGGGACTGTCGGATAAACGCGGTCCTGCAACCGCGGCGCAGCAGTTGTATCGTGAGAGCGATGAAAGTCACCAGCGGCGCGAGGTTATTGCCGCCCAGAACAAACTTCTGCCACAGCCCTATCTCAAGGGCAGACCAACCAAGCGCGATCGTCGCGACATTGAGCGCTTCAGGAATGAAAAATTATGACGCGCTCCCCGAGCGCTAAAATCTGGCGCAGACGTGCAATTGAGGTGGTGTTGATTGTTGTTGTTGTCGCAGGCATACGGGCGTGGCAGCAGCGGGATATTATCAGCGGAGTCGCACCGGCACTGACCGGCACCCTGCAGGATGGCCGCGCGTACCTGCCATCCACGCAGCGTCCCACGCTGGTGCATTTCTGGGCGAGCTGGTGCCCGGTCTGCCGTGCGGAACAGGACAGTATTCAGCGCATCGCACAGGATCATCCCGAACTCATTACCGTTGCGATGCAAAGTGGCAGTGCTGCTGAAGTTGGCTCACATCTCAAAGAGCAGGGTTTAGATTTTTCGACACTGAGCGATCCGGATGGGCGTATCTCTGCCGCCTGGGGCGTGCATGCGGTGCCCGCAAGCTTCATCGTAGATCGCGACGGGCAGATACGATTTATCGAAATTGGCTATACCACCGAGATTGGTTTGCGTTTGCGCCTGTGGTGGGCAGGGCTGTAGCCGATCGCCAGATTCGGATAGTTTATTTCATGCGGATATTTTGAATTGGGTCGTTGCCGGGCTGATTTTTTCGGTAAGAGGGCTGTTCTCGA
Organism: Burkholderiales bacterium; assembly: GCA_038210095.1. Lineage (GTDB taxonomy): Bacteria > Pseudomonadota > Gammaproteobacteria > Burkholderiales > Gallionellaceae > Gallionella. The sequence continues at coordinate 1,651 of JBBQXA010000035.1, read as the reverse complement.
AAAAATAAAATGGCCAAGGGTGGAGCCCTTGGCCATTGAGTGCGTGTAGCCGGTATGCGTCAGCGATTTACTTTTTGTGCGGCTATTATTTTCTGCGCCTACCGTTTTTTATTGCAGCTTCAGCTATGCTGGATTACTCCGCATCGGTCATGTAGCCAAATCGACCATGACCTGAAAGCTTGAGTCTTGCTGTAGCGGTGAATTACTTCTTAACACCGTTAACGGCAGTTTTCAGATTTGCACCTGCCTTGAATGCAGGAACCTTGGAAGCTTTGATCTTCAGCTCAGCGCCGGTAGCGGGGTTGCGGCCAGTGCGTGCTGCGCGCTTGCGCACTTCGAATGTACCGAAGCCAACCAAAGCCACGTTGTCACCCTTTTTTAGAGTGGCGGTAATGATTTCAATCAGGCCTGCGATGTTGCGATCCGCATCTGCCTTTGTGCTGCCGGTCTTCTCTGCCAATGCGTCGATCAGTTCTTTACGGTTCATTTGCGATTGCTCCTTGTGGTTGTGGTTAAAAGCTGTTGCGGATTGTTGAGGATATTTCGCCTGTTTGCAAGGGGTAAATTGAAGTATTGTTCGTAAAGATACAATTTACAGGTAATTTTTACGTTTAGGATAGTTATGAAATGGATTTTTTGCGGGATTTTCTTGGCCTTTTCTCCCGTTGCCAGCACAGCACCTCTTACGGTTTTGCCCAAGCCGGATCATATTGTCATTGTTGTCGAAGAGAATAAATCCTATTCGCAGATCATTGGCAATCCGGCAGCGCCCTATATCAACAAATTATCCCGTCGAGGCGCACTGTTTACGCAATCTTATGGTGTTGCGCATCCCAGTCAGCCGAATTATCTGGCGTTGTTTTCGGGAACGACTCGCGGTATAGGCAGCAATGCCTGCCCGCTGCTACTGAACGGAGAGAATCTGGCTGGTGCGCTGATAGACAAGGGCTTGAGCTTCACCAGTTATTCCGAGTCCATGCCGCAGCCTGGGTTCGAGGGCTGTATCTATGGTGCTTATTACCGCAAGCACAATCCGCTGGCGAACTGGCCGGAGCTTGCTGAGTTCAATCAACCGTTCAGTGTTATTCCGCAGGATTATGCAAAGCTGCCGACCGTGGCTCTGGTGGTGCCCGATCAACGCAATGACATGCACGATGGCAGCATTGCGCGTGGCGATTCTTGGTTGGCGAACAATCTTGAGTCCTATGCGCAGTGGGCGAAGGAGCACAACAGCCTGTTGATCGTTACCTGGGATGAAGATGATGGCAGCTCGAACAACCGAGTCGCCACGCTGTTTGTCGGGCCCATGGTCAAAGCGGGGCGTAGCGCCCAGCGTATCAATCACTACACTGTGCTACGCATGATCAGCGAGGTGTATGGCCTGCCTTATCTGGGTGAAAGTGTGCATGAGAAATCGATCACGGGGATATGGCAAGAGGCTGGCAAGGTCGTGACATCCAGCGAATAGTTTTTAAGTTTCATCTTGGGCGGGCAGGCAGGGCCGCCGTAAGGTGCAAAACTCAGCCTGAATAGGGGATTCCCTAGCGCTTACAAGGTCGCAAGCTGTTAGCATGAAAGCCTGCCCATCGCGGCGACTGCCCGATAGAAAATCTTTCTGTAAAGGAGTGAATATGAAGGTCACCATTTCCCC
>JBBQXA010000034.1:0-22014 GCA_038210095.1 Burkholderiales bacterium | reverse complement strand
GATTCGAACTCCCGACATCCTGCTCCCAAAGCAGGCGCGCTACCAGGCTACGCTACACCCCGAAGGCTGCGCATTATACAGACGCAGACTTATAAAGCAATTCAGTTTTGAGATTTTTTTAATTGTGGTGCTGCCAGCATGAGGTAATACCCCATGGACCACAGTGTTAACAAGGCTGCCAAGTACAGCAACAGCGAGCCAACTTGCTGACAATCGACACCCAGCAGGCGGTCAAAATACAACAACGACACGATTGCAGCCATCTGAAAGGTGGTTTTGATCTTGCCCAGCATGGAGACCGCGATGTTTTTGCTCTTGCCCAGCTGAGCCATCCATTCACGTAGCGCGGATATCGTAATCTCGCGCCCGATGATAATGAAGGCGAGGAATGCGTCGGCGCGTCCAAGCTTGACCAGAACAATAAGAGCTGCTGCAACCATAAGTTTATCGGCCACCGGATCGAGAAATGCCCCGAAAGCGGAAGACTGGTTTAGTTTTCGCGCTAAATACCCGTCCAACCAGTCCGTCACCGCCGCCAGCAAAAATACACTGGTACCGATGAGATTCTTCATATGAGGAGCAAGCGTGGCATCCGAAAGATAGAACACCGCGACGAAGACCGGTATCAGCAGGATACGCAGCCAGGTAAGTAGATTGGGGATGTTATCGAACATACGTTCAGTGTAGCTGCTGGTATATCTTCTCAGCAAGCGCCTTGCTGATTCCCTCGACCAAACTGAGCTGTTCGACGCTGGCCTGCTTTACTTCACGTAGACCACCAAAGTGGGTCAGCAGGCTGCGCCGTCGCTTGTCTCCTATTCCGGCGATTTCTTCCAGACTGGAGGCTGTGCGTGCCTTGCCACGTTTGGCGCGATGGCCAGTAATCGCAAAGCGGTGCGCCTCGTCGCGTATCTGCTGGATTAGGTGCAGCGCCGGATCATCGCTACGCAGTTGTCGAGATGAGCCGTCGGTGAAAATTAGCTGTTCCATCCCCGCCTTGCGTTCCACGCCTTTGGCAACCCCTACCAGCGCTAAACTCAGCCCCAGATCATGCATGACCTCCATTGCGATGTGCAACTGCCCTAAACCGCCGTCTATCAACACCAGATCGGGCCGCGCACCCTCGCCTTCCACCAGCTTCTGGTAACGACGGGTCAACGCCTGACGCATCGCGGCATAATCGTCGCCTCCGGTAATGTCCGTAATGTTGTAGCGGCGATACTGCGCCGAACGCATATCTAGGTTCTCGTACACCACACAAGACGCCTGCGTCGCCTCCCCCATGGTGTGACTGATGTCAAAGCATTCGATGCGGTTCAACTCGGGCAACTCCAGCCACTCACGCAGCTTGTCCAACCGCAACTGCTGCCCACCCTGCTGGGCGACGCGCTGTTGCAAGGCCAACTTCGCATTGCGTTCGCCCATCTCCAGCCATTGCTTGCGATCACCGCTGGATGCCGTACTGATCTTGACCGCACGTCCAGCTTGTTCGCTCAACAGTTGCGCCAGCGTCTCGTCACCGCATTCTTCATTCAGTACCAGCAACGGCGGCACACTGCGCTCCAAATAATGCTGTGCGATGAAGGCCAGCACGATCTCGTTCGCACTCAGTTCCTCAGCGTGGTCCGGAAAGAAACTCTTGTCGCCCAGATGCCGTCCGCCGCGCACCATCGCCAGATTTAGACACACCAGACCATCCTGCTGGGATAGTGCGATGATGTCGGCATCGGTGGTACTGCCGGTGGATTCAACAAACTGCTTCTGCTGTACGGTATGTAGTGCGCGCAACTGGTCACGTAGCGAGGCAGCCTGTTCGTAATGCATGGCCTCCGCCGCCTGCTGCATCGCGGCACTCAGGGTCTGTTCGACTTCCTGATGTTTGCCTTGCAGCAGCAATACGGCGTTGTGTATATCGGCACGATAATCCTCAGCCGAAATTAGGTTTACACAGGGCGCGGTGCAACGATGAATCTGATGCAACAAACAGGGACGGGTACGATTATTGAACACACTGTTCTCGCAGGTACGGATGCGAAATATCTTTTGTAGCAGCTGTATGCTCTCCTTTGCCGCCTGCGAATTTGGGTAGGGACCGAAGTATTGGTGTTGCTTATTAGGCGTACCGCGATAGTAGGTCAGGCGAGGAAACTCATCCCCAGTAAGCACTATATACGGATATGACTTATCGTCCCTGAACAATATGTTATAGCGAGGTCTTAATGATTTAATTAAGTTATTTTCCAGCAGTAACGCCTCGGCTTCCGAGCGCGTGACCGTGGTTTCGATGCGGGCGATATGCGATACCATCAACCGGATGCGCGGCGAAATATTGGTCTTCTGGAAGTAGGACGAAACGCGCTTTTTCAGTTGCTTGGCTTTGCCCACATACAGCACTACGCCCTTGGCATCGTAATAGCGATATACCCCGGGTAGCAGCGGCAGGCTGTCCAGCACCGGCTTGGGATCGAACTCAACTTTTTTTAAAATAGGCTTAGATTCCGCTGCTACGGGATGCTTCTCGTTCGGTATTTCCGTCACTCAACATATCCTTGGTTCAACATATTCTGGGCAATTGCTCCCCTGCCAACCAATCGACGACGCGACGCCCGCCCATCCGGGTAACCATCTGCACGAAACCGTGCGCATCTTCGATCACCTCGCCTATGATGGAGGCATCCCGCCCCTGTGGGTGGGCACGCATCGTTGCCAGCAGGCGCTCCGCATCCAGCGGGGCGCAAACAGCGAGCAGTTTACCCTCGTTTGCAACATACAGCGGGTCCAGCCCCAAGAATTCGCAGGCTGCCGCGACTGGCTGATTCACCACAATCGCACTCTCCTGCAACACCATGCCCGCACCGGACTGCTGGGCGATTTCGTTCAGCGTGGTCGCAACCCCGCCCCGAGTCGGATCACGCAACACCCGCAGTTGCGCACCACTATCCAGCATGGCCGCGACCAAGCCATGCAAGGCCGCCGTGTCGGACACGATGTGCGCATCGAAGGTCAAGCCCTCGCGTTGGGATAGCACTGCCATGCCGTGATCGCCTATCGCCCCGGACAGCAGGATCACATCGCCGGGCTGGGCCAGATCACCGGACAGCGTGATGCCCTCGCGCGCTACGCCAATGCCGGTCGTGGTGATGAATACACCATCGCCCTTGCCCTGCTCCACCACCTTGGTGTCGCCGGTCACGATAGGCACTCCCGCTTCCTTGGCCGCCTGTGCCATAGACTGTACGATACGCTTCAGGTCTGCCAGCGGAAACCCCTCTTCCAAGATAAAGGATGCAGCCAAATACAGTGGCTGCGCCCCCATCATCGCAACATCGTTGATCGTGCCATGTACCGACAGGCAACCGATGTCTCCCCCGGCAAAGAAGAGCGGTGACACCACATGACTGTCGCAGGACATCACCAGCCGCCCCTGGGCAGGAGGCAGCAATGCGCCATCGTTACCCTGTGCCAGATAGGGATTGTCGAACTCGGCGGCGAACAGATCGGAGATCAGTTGCGCCATCGCGCGCCCGCCCGAGCCATATGACATATCTACCAGCCCATGCTTCCAGTCCAGCGCACGGGTGTAATTGGATTTAAGCATGCTCATCAGTTTTCCTCCCGGAAACGCCCATAACTGTAATGCGCGGCGCATGCTCCTTCCGAAGACACCATGCAAGAACCGACCGGATTCGATGGAGTGCAAACGGTGCCGAATATCTTGCATTCCTGTGGACGCTTCTGGCCGCGCAGGATGGCGGCGCATTCGCAGGCCTTATTGTCCGGCACGCTCACGTAATTAACGTTGAAGCGAGTTTCCGCATCGAATTCGGCGAATTCAGGGCGCAGCTTCAATGCGCTGTATGGCACCGTACCCAGACCGCGCCACTCAAAAGAGGCGCGTAATTCAAACGCCTCATCGACCATTGCCTGCGCCTTGCGGTTACCCTCGCGGGTTACGGCACGGGTGAACTCGTTCTCTACCTCGGCGCGACCTTCGTTAATTTGGCGCACCAGCATCAAGATAGATTGCATCACATCCAAGGGTTCAAACCCTGAAATCACCACGGGCTTGCCGTAATCGCGAGCGAAGGGCTCATAGGGCTGGCTGCCGATGACGGTGGAGACGTGCGCCGGTCCGACGAAACCATCTAGTGAAACGCCCCCCTCCACCGCCAGAATCGCATGCATCGCTGCTGGAGTCAGCACGTGATTGCACAGGATGCTGAAGTTTTTCAGTCCGGTAGCCCGCGCCTGTTGGACCGCGACTGCTGTCGGTGGTGTGGTGGTCTCGAAGCCGATGGCGAGAAATACCACCTGTCGCGTCGGGTTGTCACGCGCAAGTTGCAGCGCGTCCTGAGTCGAATAAATCATGCGCACATCGGCTCCGGCGGCTTTTGCGCGCATCAGCGAGAGGTTATCCGAGGCGGGTACACGCAAAGTGTCGGCATAGGTACACAGAATTACGTCATGCTCGCGCGCCAGCCGTATCGCCTGATCCACCCGGCCTATAGGCAGCACGCAGACGGGACAACCGGGACCGTGGATCATGCGCACGCTGGGCGGCAGCAGATCAGCCAATCCATAACGGGAAATGGCATGGGTATGGCCGCCGCAGAATTCCATTAGGCGGTAGGCGCGATCAGGAAGTGCTTCGTGTGCAATTTTGGCGGCAATGTTCTTGGCCAGTTCGCCATTGCGAAATTCATCTACATATTTCATAGGCTTGGGTCTTCCGCATTCATCGCGCCCAGTTCGGCGAAGGCTGCCAGCGTGTGTTCGGCCTCTTCCTGATCCAGCTTCTGCAAGGCATAGCCTACATGCACGATCACGTAATCACCGACTACGACATCATCGACCAGCGATAGCGAAATTTCCTTGCGCACCCCTCCCAGATTAACGATGGCGCTGTCTGCGCCGACCAGTTCTTCCACTCTTGCGGGTATAGCGAGACACATTTTATGCTCCTTGTTGGATGGTTTTCAGTGCGACCCAAGCTTGGCCCAGCGAAATTGCCGTGTCGCCGGGTTGCGATGAAGTCAGCAACCGGATTCCTGCCGGTTCCAGCCGCTCGCGCAGTCCAGCCGACAGCAAACGATTGAAAAAGCAGCCGCCACCACAGGCTAATATTTTGATTCCACTGCGTTGTACTGCTTGCATCACCCAGTCAGTCAGTGCTGCGATCAGCGTTGCATGGAACAGCGCCGCCCCCCGCCCTGTTTCTTGCGGGGCACTCAAAAGAGCAAACAGCGGCAGCAAATCCAACTGGCCATCAGCACTGATTTTCCAATTTGCCGCAGGCGGCATGCCGTGTTCGGTAACGTACCGCGTCGCTATCTGTTCCAGCGCGATAGCGGCCTGCGCCTCAAATTCCATCTTGTGGCACAAACCCAATAGCCCTGCGGCAGCATCGAATACGCGGCCCATACTGGAAGTGCGCGGGCAGTTCAAATTACGTCTCAGCATGGTCGCTACCGTTTCCGCGCCGGGTTCGTCGACATAGCGAAGGGTAATTTCATCGTTGCGTCCCAGTTCATGCAACACGGACGCCGCCATGCGCCAAGGTTCCTGTGCGGCGCGATCGCCTCCGGGCAGGGCAAGAGAACGCAAGTTCCCAAGTCGCTGAAACGCCGCATCTTGCACCAGCAGCAATTCCCCTCCCCAGGCTGTCCTGTCCGTTCCCAGGCCGACACCATCCAACGCCAATCCCAACACGGGCTCATCCACGTCATGTTCCGCGCACAGTGCGGCAATGTGGGCATGATGGTGTTGCACGGGTATCAACGGCACCTTTAATTCCGCCGCCAACTGCTCGGCGTAGCGGGTGGAATAAAAGTCGGGATGCAAATCGTGCGCGATAGCAACAGGCCTCTTGTCCATCCGATCCAGCAGTTCTCGCGCCATTTTCTCATGGGAAAGGCAAGCTTCCTGCGTATCTAAATCACCTGCAGACTTGCTAATAAGCGCATGATTACCTGAGGTAATGCAAAGCGTACTCTTAAACCATGCGCCCGTAGCCAGCACAGGCTTAACTGAGTGGGCGAATGTAACCGTTCGTTCAACGCAGCCTGACATGGTCATGCGACAGCCTGACTCTCCAGCCAGCCCAGCCACTCATCCATGCCCACTCCGGTCGTTGCAGACAACTGGATGATGGTTATATCGGGGTTCACCCGCCTTGCATTAGCCAACGCCAGCTCCACGTCGAAACTCAGGTAAGGCAACAGGTCGCATTTATTTAACAACATCAGTTGTGCGGCACGGAACATGTCGGGATATTTGAGCGGTTTATCTTCGCCCTCGGTCACCGACAGCACCACCACTTTGGCGGCTTCGCCCAAATCAAACGCGGCGGGACACACCAGATTGCCTACATTTTCAATAAACAGTAGCGTTGTATCGGGCAAATCGAGTTGCTCCAATGCGTTACCAACCATGGCCGCATCTAGGTGGCAACCCTTGCCGGTATTGATTTGGATCGCCTGCACGCCGGTCGCGCGTATACGATCGGCATCGTTCTCGGTCTGCTGGTCACCCTCGACTACTGCCAGCGGAAACTTTCCCTTGAGTGCTTGGAGCGTCGACACCAGCAAGGTCGTCTTACCTGAACCGGGGCTAGAGACCAGATTTAGTGCAAGTACGCGATGTGCGGCAAAGAAGGCGCGATTATCCGCTGCCAGCGCATCGTTCTTGGAGAGGATGTCGCGCTCAACCCGGACGATGCGGGCTCGTACAGCGTCATCCGCTGTTTCGCTTTCATGTGCCGCTGCGCTTGCTGTTGACTCAGTCGGCGGACGATAGACTTTCGCTCCTCTGCGCGGCTCGCGCTTCATGGGTTTGCCTGCTATTAACGCGGCATGTCCACCGCAACCACATGTTGCACACATATTTCAGCCTTTCAAATGATGTTTACTAATGGGTCAGCCGGCACGTTCCAACTTTCTCTCGTGCATATGCAATAACAACCCTTGCTTGATCTCGCGCAGTTTGCCTTTGACCACCGCTTCGTTCTTGCTGCCTATACGCATCAGGATGCGCTGCCCTATGGAGCGCCCCTCAAGATCAGGATCGGCATATTCGAAAAATACCTTGGGCTGCACCAGCTTTACCGGCTCCTGAATTTCAGGGGCCGCCAGAAGATTGTCCAGTACCACAATCAACCTGTCGTTGAAATATTTTCCGGGGTAACCCAGTTCCTCGTAGGCCTGCTGAAACAGGGGATAGAGCAGGACATAAATACCAACCACTTGCTGGCTGTCCACCGCATCCATAAGCTTCACATAGGGTGTATAGCGCGCCGCATTCTTTGTGCTGATCTCAAAATTCTCATCCATACCTGCCGTGATGAAGCTTCCTGACGGCGGATTAACGGGGAGCATACGCATAGGCAAGCGCCTGCCCGGCAGGTTATCTACGGTCACAACGATATTGCGGATGAGCCTGTCTACACGGAACAGCTTCATCAACGACTCATTACCCACCAGTCCGGCCAGCGCATCGAACATGAACTTATCGCTGTCATTCAGGGCAGGCAGTTGCATCGGCGGCAACTCTGCGGGGGCCTCTATCACCCGACGTATCACTGGCGGCGGAGGTAATGGGGCAGGAGGAGCTTGTACCTGCACTGCTGGTTCTGGAGCAGACTGGGACCAGTAGAAATAGCCGGCAAGACCAGCAAGAATAATGACGACTGCGGCGACTATCTGTGTATTTTTCTTCATGGCTAAATCCTTTCGTGGTTACACGGTATCGGCCACGCGTAATGCCCGACTGTTACTGCACCTTACACTCAATCTTGCAATTCACTCCACTTCCATATCCTTTACCCGCATCTCGTTTCCCGCGACGATCTGCAAATGCGGGCTACCGCAATCCGGGCACAGGCCGTATTGCTCCGTCATTGCAACCGTTTTACCGCAGGCCGAGCACTGCCCTGTCCCCGGTGTCTCAATAATTTCCAGCCTCGCCCCCTCTGCCAGACTACCGGCCATCGCCGAGTCGAAGCAAAAGCGCATAGCCTCCGCTTCCACGCAAGAGAGTTGACCGATTTCCAATCGGACGGATTTAACTCTGGAAAATCTCTGATCGCGCGCGGCAGCTTCAATGATCTGGCGTACATTTTCTGCCAGCGACATCTCATGCATACTCGTTCCTCTGCTTGCGGGTGAATACGAATACAGATGATTCAAGTTCAGGCGGCAATAGCAAAGCGCCCAAACTTTTGTCCTCAATCAAATCGAAGGTGGTTTGCTTACGGTAGTCATCCCAGTTTCCAAATGGAAAACGATGGCGACTGCCAATCACAACATATAACTGCACACTGGGAGTATTGAACACACACCGCTCAAATTCATTCTGCGCTGGCGGCCAGGAACAAATGACCACCTCCGGCTTATGACGACTCAATGCTTGGCAGGCATCCAGTTTGACCACCCATTCTGGATACTTAACCGCCTTGTTCCAACCATGATTGTCTGTAGCCGTGATATTCGCGCCCTTTTCCTTCAGAAAGCGCGTCAGCGTCCCGTCACCTGCGGCGATTTCAAGACAGCTTCTGGATGCAATCGTTTCTGCCAATGCATCAACCAGTTCGCGTGAATAGAAACAATATATTCCTCTTGGCTGCACCAGTGGCATCAGACGTTTTCTCTGCCAGACTAATGGCCAGAATAAGCGGAACCAGAACAACGATACCGGTTTGCGCTCCAGTTTTTTTGCAAACAACAGATACTGGGCAACGAAGCCATTAAACCAGTTGAAGCTTAGCTTTCCATTCTTCACCCCGCTGTCCGCCGCCAGAGTAGCCAGACTGAGCTTTTTGACTGCCTCGTGCGCCATGCGACTGCGTATAAACTGCGTGAGCAGCTGTTCACGCGGCACTTTTGCTGCAGCTGCCCCCGGCATGGACAAACGTTCCAGATATTGCTTTAACTCATCGGCGATTCCGCGTTCTATGATCGCCGCCATATCATCCTGCACAGCATCCCATTCGTCTGGATACCTTGCGCACAGTTCATCAAACGACGGGTTGGTTTTCAACCACGCCATAATTTTTGCGTACTCGCCTTGCTTCATCTGGTTTTGTTCACTTCCCCGAATAGTCGGAATTTATCCTGCCTAAGCTCAGATATCCTCCGACTCCATCTTGATCGCTCCGCAGGGACATTCGGCCACACAGATTCCGCAGCCCTTGCAATAATCATAGTTGAACTCGAATCCCTTACCGGGACCGAGTTTGATGACTGCGTTATCGGGACACACGCCGTAGCAATTGTCGCATTCGAAGCAGTTGCCGCAGGACAGGCAGCGGCGCGCTTCAAATAGCGCATTGGTCTCATTCAGCCCACCCTGCACTTCTTCGAAGGTGGACTGACGGCGAATAATGTCCAGCATGGGACGCACGGTCTTGTCAGCATCGGAGTAATACCAGGGGTTAAGCTTGCCGTATTCGGCCAGCTCATGTTTGGGCTCGGCCTCGTAAGTGGAACCGCGCAACCAAGCGTCGATATTGCGTGCGGCCTTCTTGCCATGTCCGACCGCGACAGTGACGGTGCGTTGCGACGGTACCATGTCGCCACCCGCGAAAATTCCGGGATGTCCGGTCATCATGTTGGGATCGACCTGTACGGTACCATCCTTGACTTCCAAGCCAGACACGCCGTCCAGTAGTGAGAGATCGACATCCTGCCCCAGTGCCAGCACTACCGAATCGGCTTCCAGTTTCTCGAATTCGCCCGTCGGTTGCGGATAGCCCTTTTCGTCAAGCTCCATCTTTTCGACGGTAATCTCCCCTTCTCCGGCCTGCTTGATGGTGGATAACCACTTAATCATCACGCCTTCCTGCAAAGCTTCTTCTACTTCGAAATCATGTGCGGGCATCTTGTCGCGGGTACGGCGATAGACAATGATGGCCTCGGTCGCCCCCAGTCGTTTGGCGGTACGCGCCACGTCAATCGCGGTATTTCCCCCGCCATAGATCACAACCTTGCGACCCAGCATGGGCTTGTCTTCACCTTCCATGGAACGCAGTACGGACACCGCATCCACTATCTTGGTCGCGTCACCTGCGGGAATAAAGGTACGCTTACCAATATGCGCGCCGACGGCGAGGAAGGCCGCATCGAAGCCGCCCTCTTTCATGCTCTGCTCAATATTTTCGACTTTGGTCTCATATTTCAGCGTGACGCCCAGAGCCAAAATCCGCTTCACCTCGGCGTCCAGCACCTCGCGCGGCAAACGATATTTGGGAATGCCAAAGCGCATCATGCCGCCTGCCAACGGCCCGGCTTCCTGAATTTCAACCTGGTGACCCAAACGTGCCAGATGATAAGCGGCGGATAGACCCGATGGTCCAGCCCCGACGACCAGCACCTTTTTGCCGGTTACGGCTGCGGGCGCATCAAATTTCCAGCCACGCTTAATCGCCTCGTCACCGAGAAAGCGCTCTACAGAATTGATGCCTACGGCCTCATCCAGCTGACCGCGATTGCAGGAGTTTTCACAGGGGTGATAACACACGCGGCCCATCACGGCAGGTAGCGGATTGTCCTGCACAAGAACGCGCCAAGCCTGTTCGTAATCGCCGGATTCGGCATGGAACAGCCAGCCCTGAATATTTTCTCCCGCCGGACAGGCGTTGTTGCAAGGCGGCAGGCGGTCAAGGTAAACCGGGCGCGCGGTGCGCCAGCTACCGGTGAGATTTGCCAGCGAAGTGCCGGGCTTGAGCGTAATTGCGAACGGTTTACTTTGCATCTCAGTTCTCCTCCCCATCCCAAAGTCCGTATTTACGGATGTGGCGATCAGCTATCGCCTGTATGCGCGCGACCGTCTCTGGATGTGCTCGTTTTCCGAACAGGTGGGCAAAGCGTTTTTGTGGTTTCAAATAGTCCTCTACCGGCAGTTTGTGCCGTATTTTAGAGACACTGGTGATTTCGCCGTGTTCGGCTTCGAACACCGGGAACATCCCGGTCTCCTTGGCCAAGCGGGCCATGCGTATGGTGTCGTGCGAGGCTGTTCCCCAACCCAGCGGACAAGGAACGAAAATGTGTATGTATTTGGCACCGCGTATATTTATTGCCTTGCGCACCTTGTATTCGAGGTCGCGCAGGTCGGCCACGGTGGCGGTAGCGACATAGGGAATGCCGTGCGCCATTGCGATTTCGGGCACATTCTTGCCCTGACCGAACACATTACCCGGCTCTGGTCCCACTGGCATCGTCGTTGCCGTGCGAGCCGCAGGCGGCGTGGCTGATGAGCGCTGCACACCCGTATTCATATAGGCTTCATTGTCGTAGCAGATATACAGCACATCGTCATTGCGCTCGAACATACCCGACAGGCAGCCGAAACCGATGTCTGTCGTACCACCGTCACCGCCCTGCGCAACGATGCGCACGTCATGCCGCCCTTTTACCTTCATCGCCGCCGCAATACCGGTCGCAACTGCCGGGGCGTTGCCGAACAGCGAGTGTATCCACGGCACCTGCCAGGATGATTCGGGATAAGGGGTAGAAAAAACTTCCAGACAGCCCGTTGCATTCGCCGCAATCACTTGCCCCTTGCTCTCGGCCATTGCCGCGTCGATGGCATAACGCGCACCCAGTGCCTCGCCGCAACCCTGACAGGCTCGATGTCCCGAGTTGATCGAATTACTTCGCGTTGTATCGGATTGCACGCTGCTGTTATCAGCCGCGAGTAGACGGTTGCCTACGGTGTAAGTACCGGTCTGGTAAAACTTTACGGGTTGAAAACTCATGGTTTTCTCCTCAACCAAATTTCGCTGCCGAGGCGATACCCTTGTCGTACAGGATATTCTCGGCAATGGGGCCGGAACGGCGGGTCTGACGCTCGCGCTCCAGTTGTTTGTTGACCGCATCGTGGTCCAGATCGACGAAGGTGACGGGTGCTAGCGTCTCCTGCTCCGCCTCGCGGAACAGCTTATGCAGCGAGGATTTCGGGATGGGACGTCCGCCCAGTCCGGCGATGGCGGTAAAACCACGCAGTCCGGTACCGGTCACGGCCATGCGCACATCGGTTGCGACGATGCCGCCCAATCCTACGGCCAAGCTCTTTTCCAGCACGACAAAGCGCTTGCAGTTAATCAGCGCTGCGCGTACCTGCTCCAAGGGGAAGGGACGATAACTAATGATGCCCAACACACCTATTTTATGGCCTTCGGCACGCATCTCGTCCACCGTGTCCTTGATCGTGCCCAGCACCGAGCCCATCGCGATGATGATGGTTTCGGCATCTTCGGTGAAATAAGGACGCACCAGTCCGCCGCTGTCACGCCCGAACTGCTGTTTGAATTCTGCCGCCAGTTGCGGGATGCGTTCCAGCGCTTGCATCTGCTTGGCGTGTGCCAGATAGCGCACCTCCATGAAAGCCTCGGGGCCAACCATCGCACCAATGGAAATCGGCTCTACCGGATCGAGTACCTGACGCGGCTCATAGGGTGGCAGGAAACCATCGACCTGTTCCTGAGACGGAATATCCACGCGCTCGAAGGCATGGGTGAGGATGAAACCATCCATACACACCATGATGGGCATGGACAATTCTTCGGCCAGACGGAAGGCCTGAATATGCAGGTCGACCGCCTCCTGATTGGTTTCAGCGAACAGCTGCATCCAGCCGGAATCGCGCTGCGACAGGGAATCGGAATGATCATTCCAGATATTGATCGGTGCGCCTATCGCGCGGTTTGCCACCGTCATCACGATGGGCAAGCCTAAGCCGGAAGCGTTGTAAACCGCCTCAACCATGAACAACAAGCCCTGCGAAGCGGTTGCGGTATAGGAACGCGCACCTGCCGCCGACGCGCCTATTGCGACAGACATCGCGGCGAACTCGCTCTCGACATTGATATATTCACATGGTGTCAATGTCCTGGATTTGACCATCTCACCTAGCGCTTCGACGATATGGGTCTGTGGCGAAATGGGATAGGCACAGATCACCTCGGGACGGCACAGGGCGATGGACTCGGCGACAGCCTTGGAGCCTTCGGTCTGTTTAAGCATCGGCGCGCTCCTTCATTTGTTCTTTCACCAAGTTATAGGCCTCAGTAGCAGCCGCGATATTGCCCTCCGCCACCTTGCCGGAAAACTTCTCGTTGATTGCCAGAATGACCGATTCCAGTTTAATCATGTCCGACAGCGCGGCGAATCCTGCAATAAGCGGAACGTTAGGAATGGGACGGCCTACATGCTTGAGCCCCAGTTCGGTGGCGGGCAAAGTACACATGCGCTCATGCCCGCGTTCCTTGACCAGATCGCCCAACCCTATATCTTCGAAGCTGTGGCTCGAATTGAGCAGCACATAGCCTCCTTCTTTCAGCCCTGCGAACACATCAATCTGATGCAGCAGCGTGGGATCCTGAATAATCAGTGCATCCGGCTCCATGATGGGTTCGCGCAGACGAATTTCCTTATCGGCGATGCGGCAAAACGCCACCACCGGCGCACCAGTCCGCTCCGAACCGAAGCTGGGAAAGGCCTGCGCATAGTGACCTTCCACGAATGCCGCTACCGACAACATCTCGGTGGCCGTAACAACGCCCTGACCACCGCGACCATGAATTCTTATCTGAAACATATGCCTCCCTTGTCTACTCGGAGCTTACTGCCCTGCCGACGGAATGTCAGCCAACCATTGTCGTACCTTTGCCTTCGCCTGCACCAGATTAGCGTCAGCCTCATTACTTAATTTCTCACCCAGCTCGAAACCGTAACCGCGTATGCGCATCAGGAAACTGCGCGGAGCACCCATGTTATAAACCTTATGGTAGGCATGCAGTAATGCGAATGGTGTCATTGCATGGCTGGTATAGCTGTTGTCATGATCGGCGGCGATTTCGGAAAAATGGAAAGGCGGATCGCAAGACATGTCGGCATCGACGAACAGCACGGCGTCTCGCCCGACTAGATCGGTGACATGCTCGACCTGCAACTGGTAGTCCTCAATCAGCTCTACCCGCTCATCCAGTCCTCTCGCCCCCATCCACTCATCCAGATCGCGCAAAAGTAACGGTGCCAACGCATCGTCACCGCGAGATTCATTGCCTATGGCAAATACCAGAATACTCATCAGCAGAAATTGCCGAATGAGCCATCAGATGAACGCGCCAACGTATCAACCCGATTGCCAGAAGCATCGAGTAGCTCGACCTCAAGCGGCATCTTGCCCAGTGCATGAGTCGCGCAGGATAGGCAGGGATCGAAGGCGCGTATGGCGACCTCGATGTGATTGAGCAGGCCTTCGGTAAGCTTGCGTCCGTCTATATATTGTTGTGCCACCTGGCGTATCGCCTCGTTCATAGACTGATTGTTATGGGTGGTCGAGACGATCAGGTTGCAACGTATTATCTGGTCATTCTCATCCACTTTATAGTGGTGTATCAATGTGCCGCGCGGTGCCTCGATTACGCCGACGCCGCGAGCCTGACGTTCACCGGTATGCACCAGTTCGCTGCCTTGCAGATCGGGGTCGTGCAACAGCTCTTGAATCAGTTCGGCGGCGTGCAGCATTTCTATCATGCGCGCCCAGTGGAAACCCAGCGTAGCACCCGTCACCGAACCTCCATCGTATGCCATGAATTCTCGGCGCGCCTGCTCGGCCAGTGGCGTAGAAATGAAATCGCACTGCGTCACACGACTCAATGGACCGACTCGGTACCAACCCGTCTCTGGCCCCATGCTGCGCAGGAAAGGAAACTTCATGTACGACCAGTTCTTCACATCCTCGAAGATCACATCCCAGTAGTGGGTGTAGTCGTAATGGTCGAACAGCGTGTTGCCGTCCATGTCGCGCGCGCGCAGTCCGCCGTGATACAGATCCATCGCTCCATCCGCACGCACCAGGTTCAGCGTATGCGCTTTGAAGCGTCCGAAAGAATTGAACTCCGCCAGATTCTGATCGAACAACTTGCGCACCAGCGCGACCGCGTCGCGGCTCCATTCGACCATCTGATCGATGTCTTTCAACAGATAGTCGCGCTCTTCGATGCTGACGTTCTTGTTCACCCCACCAGGTATCGAGCCAGTTCCATGTATACGCTTCCCTGCGGTAACTCGGATTACCTCCTGCCCGTACTTTCGCAGCAACACACCCTGCTTGGCAATCTCGGGATAGGCCGCGATGACACCAACAATATTGCGCTGGGCAACATCGGAACCGAAACCGAACAATAAGTCAGGGGAACATAGATGGAAGAAATGCAGCGCATGGGATTGCAGTATCTGCCCGTAATGCATCAGCCTTCTGACCTTCTCCGCCGTCGGCGTCAGCGTGCTGCCGACGATCATGTCCAGCGCTTTCGAAGCCGCGAGATGGTGGCTGACCGGACAGATGCCGCATAGTCGCTGCACCATCACTGGCGCTTCCCAGTACGGACGGCCCTGAATGAATTTCTCGAAGCCACGGAATTCGACGATATGCAGCCGCACTTGATGCACACGGTCTTCATCGTCCAGCAGCAACGTTACCTTGCCATGCCCTTCCACTCTAGACACTGGGTCTATCGCGACGCGGCGCAGATTCTCGGGATGGGCGGCAGTTTCCAAATTATTAGTGGTATCAGTCATATTTGATCAGTCCGTGTCCAAGTTCGGGGGTTTTCCCCGCAATCAGGTCTGTAAGGAATTTCCAGATTGCGTCACCGGAAGGCGGGCAACCTGGAATGAAATAGTCGATTTTCACCACTTCATGCAGCGGATGTACCTTGTCCAGCGGTAGCGGCAACTCCGGGTCATTCGGGATATGACCATGTTGCAGCCCCGGTTCCGTCAGGTACACCTCAGTCAGACAGGCCCCCAAGTCAATGTGATTGCGCTGTGCAGGCAGGCCACCTGTAATTGCACAGGAACCTATTGCTATCAATATCTTGCAGTTCTTTCTGAATTCTCGCAGCACATGCACGTTCTCCGCATTGCAGATGCCACCTTCAATCAACCCGATGTCACAGGGGCCGCAGTGCTTGATGTCGGTGATGGGCGAACGATCGAATTCGACCAGTTCGAGCAGTGGCAAAATGCGCTCGTCGATGTCAAGGAAAGACATATGACAACCAAAGCAGCCTGCCAGCGAAGTGGTGGCAACACGTAGTTTCTTACTCATGATGTTCCCTCGCAGGCGGCACAACTGCCACTGGTATCAAGTGGACGCGGCGCATCGTCCAGCGCCTGATCACTAATGGGTCGTTGATCGTAGTGGCGTTGACCAATGGGAGTACTGAAGCCGACGCGTTTGGGCAGGATCACACCTACTGGGCAGACATGCATCGCCTTGTCATCCAATGAAAGGTTGGTGTCTTTCAATAGCCCCGATTCGGCATTGACGATCAGATGCTTGGTAATGCCGCGCCCGGAAAGACCGAAGATATTTTTTCCGTCCACTTCGCCCGAGGCCCGTACACATAGTTCGCACAGGATGCAGCGATTGAAGTCCAGCAACACATCTGGATGTGAAGCATCCACCGGGCGGTCGGGATAGAGATGGCGGAAGCCCGCAGTGTGTACCTCCAGATCGTAGCCCAGTGCCTGCAACATGCAGTTACCGCTTTTTTCGCAGGACGGACAGAAATGGTTACCCTCTGCAAACAGCATCTGTACCAGAGTGCGACGCAAGGCATTCAGTTCTTCGATATCGCTTTCGATTTCCAGTCCCGCTTCAGCGGGCATGGTGCAAGAGGCGGAGGTGCGCCCGTTGAGTTTGACCGTGCACAGCTTGCAACTGCCGTGCGGTTTAAATTCAGGGTGATAGCACAGATGTGGGATGTAATGCCCGGCGGCCAGTGCGGCCTGCATCACGGTCTGCCCCGACTCAAATGGAACCTCAGCGCCGTCCAGTTGAAAGGTACCGTTCATGTTTCTAGTATCGGTCATGCGTCCTCCGTTTTCAAATGAGCGCCAGCATCATCGCGTCCAGTCATTTGGCGCGCCCTCGCCAGCGCACCGTCCAGGTCGAAAGCGGGTTCGAAATCCAACGATTTCAGACGATTCTCATAGGCGGGACGGAAATGCTTAAGGGTATGCAATACCGGATTGCAGGCGGTACGCCCCAGTCCGCAATGCGCTGTGGTCTGCAACACATGGTCCAGATTTTCAATCTCGGCAAGGTCGTGGCGCGTGCCGTGCCCTTCGGCGATCTTGTCCATGGTCGATTTCAGCATTGAGGTGCCGACGCGGCAAGGCGTGCAGAATCCGCAGCTCTCATGCGCGAAGAAATGCACAAAATTGCGTGCCACCTCAAACAGGTCGCGACTGTCATCGAACACCATAAAGGCACCTGCTGTAGGCAGGTCCTCAAAGCCCAGTTTGCGGTCGAATTCCGATTCGGCGATACAGATACCGGAAGGTCCGCTGACTTGCACCGCCCGAGTGTTCACCGCACCGCAATCTTCCAGCACCTGACGCACGGATACACCAAAGGGATATTCATAGATGCCCGGACGCGGACAGTCACCGGACACTGAGATCAATTTGCTGCCAGTGGACTTGGCCGTACCGATGGCATGAAATTTCTTTGCGCCCATCTGTATCGCCAGCGCCGCACTGCAAAAGGTCTCCACGTTATCCACCGCCGTCGGTTGCTGCATATAGCCATGAGTCACAGGGAATGGAGGACGGTTGCGCGGTACGCCGCGCTTGCCTTCAAGAGATTCGATCAGCGCCGATTCTTCACCGCAGATATAGGCTCCCGCACCAAGGTGGATATCAATATCGAAATCAAAATCGGGCTGTCCGAGGATGCGGCTCCCCAGCAGATTGTTGTCGCGGCGGCGCTGCAACACAGCTTGTAGCGATTCCAGCAAGTAGCGATATTCACCGCGCAGATAGAGATAGCCCTGTTTAGCACCTATGGCCTGAGCGCATAGTGTCATCCCCTCAAATACCAGATCGGCCTGACGGGTTAGCAGAACGCGATCTTTGAACGTGCCTGGTTCCCCCTCGTCCGCATTGCACACTACATATTTATCTGTTCCCTTTGCATTGCGACAGGCTTCCCATTTGAGGCCGGTCGGAAATCCCGCCCCGCCGCGTCCGCGCAGAGCGGACAGTTTGATTTCTTCAACGATTCCCGTCCCCCCCATACTCAGAGCACTGCGCACGGCATCACCGGGAGTAAGCGTATTGTCCAGTATCGGACCGGCACGACGGATGTTGTCTTCCACCTTAAAAAATTCGCTAGGCCACTCATCTACTGGTGTTCGATTTCGGATTAGCTGACCTATTTCCTGCACGCGCTGTAAGGTCAGACGGGTAATCGCGCGAAGATTTACCAGCATTGCCGGCCCCTGATCACACATGCCAGTACAGGAGGTGGTGTTGATGCTGACCAGACCGTCTTCCGAAACCTTGCCGGGCTGCAGCCAGAGTTGATGACACATTGCCTCCAGCAAAGACTGATTACCCAGCATGCGGTCGGTAATGTTGTCCGAAAACAGCACGCGATATTCGCCGTGCGGCCGCTGATGCAGAAAGGAATAAAATCCGATCACACCTTCTACGCGTGTACGTGGCATGTCGAGACAATAGCAAAGATAAGACACGGCGGCAGTGTCTATGCAGCCATTCAGCTCTTGTATCTCGCGCAGTATCTGTAGCAGACGTGACGGGTCGCGACCATGCCGCTCCAGTATCGTATCAAGATCGGCTCTTGCTTCTGTCACCATATAACCTCCAAGTGCTTGCATCTACAACATCATGGACAACGCCATCCTTCAGAGCAGCCCTACTATATATCGAATTGTATGCCCCACCGCGCATCATGGCAATTAAAGGGGCGCTGATTTCACTGACGCCTATCCTGACTTGCTCCCGATCAATTTCTAATATGCGGCAATGTCTCTGAGACTAACATCTCATCACGGTATAATCCACGCTCTATTGAGATTGGAGATTCACCGATGAAGCATCTGTTTGCCCTGATCACTCTGTTGTTAATGCCTCTCGTTGCAACTGCTTCTGAGCAGGGAGAACGCCTTGACCTTACCGGGAATTGGGTAGGAATCTCCAGTGTGCTGCTGTTTTTTGTTGCCTATCTGGTCGTAATGGCGGAAGAATTTACCCACCTGCGCAAGTCCAAGCCAGTAATGCTGGCTGCAGGCATCATCTGGGCATTCATCGCCTGGTACTACCAGTCGCACGATATCCCTCATATTGTTGAAACCGCGCTACGCCACAATCTTGAAGAGTACGCCGAATTGATGCTGTTCTTGCTGGTGGCAATGACCTTCATCAATGCGATGGATGAGCGTAATGTCTTTGAGGCTATGCGCTCATGGCTTATTCGCAAGGGTTTTGGTTACCGCGCCCTGTTCTGGGTGACCGGGCTACTGGCGTTCCTGATTTCGCCAGTCGCCGACAATCTGACTACCGCGTTGCTAATGGCAGCAGTGGTCATGGCAGTTGGCGCAGATAACAAAAAGTTTGTGATGCTTTCCTGCATTAATATTGTGATTGCCGCGAATGCGGGCGGCGCATTCAGCCCGTTTGGCGACATTACCACGCTGATGGTCTGGCAGAAAAATATCCACGCAACCAATGGCCCCGTCGATTTCTGGGTGTTCTTCTCCTTATTCATCCCCGCTTTGGTTAACTGGATGGTGCCAGCTGCGCTGATGAGTTTCTCGGTACCGAATGAAAAACCTCACAGTGGCGGCGAAATGATAGGGATGAAACGGGGTGCTCTTCCCGTTGTTGCGCTCTTTTTGTTCACCATTGCCATGGCTGTAGCTTTCCACAGTGTACTGAGCCTGCCTCCGGTCATCGGCATGCTGACGGGGCTGAGTTTGCTGAAGTTTTACGCCTACTACCTGAGAATGACCGGTGAACACACGCGATTTCGCGACCATCAACAAGAAGACATAGGAAGTCCTGTGCCCTTTGATATCTATCGCAAGGTGGCTCGCGCCGAATGGGATACATTGTTCTTCTTCTATGGCGTGGTGATGTGCGTAGGCGGGCTGGGCTTTATCGGTTATCTAGGCATGATCTCTCAGATCATCTATGGCGAATGGGGCGCAACCAATGCCAATATTTCCATCGGTGTAATCTCGGCCGTCGTCGATAATATTCCCGTGATGTTTGCGGTGCTGACCATGATGCCGGACATGTCTATCGGACAATGGCTGTTGGTCACCCTGACCGCCGGCGTGGGCGGCTCGCTACTGTCTATAGGGTCGGCTGCTGGAGTCGCCCTGATGGGTCAGGCGCGTGGCATCTACACTTTCTTCGGTCACCTGAAATGGACGCCAGTGATTGCACTGGGCTATATGGCAAGCATCGGTGTTCATATGCTGCTGAACAAGCATCTGTTTTGACCTGACAGATAGTAGACATTTAAAAAGCCCGCATCTTGCGGGCTTTCTTGCGACTCCTGCTAATGAAGGGAAAAACTCCATCGGCAGGTTGGCTCAGAACAGTTCGATATCGCCACCCACGGGTTTACTTTCAATGGTGCTGAGGTAACGAGTTTCTTCTTCCACGATAACATTGGTATGTAAAGAGCGTAGGCGCTTGACTTTAACTTTCCCAGTTGCAGGAAAGTAGACCACCATGCGTGGATATATCTCCCCGACATCCTCTGCGGTCACTTTTAACCCCTCAGTCGCAAGGTAGTCTCGCACGAAAACAATATTGCGCTTACCAACATCTGTCATGTTCGCCAGAATTCGACCGCCACCAAACAACTTAACCTCCAGATTTTGGCGCTTTCCGCCATTTTTTAGGATATCGTTGATCAAGTGCTCCATGGCGAAGTTACCGTAACGCGTGGCAGAACTCAGACTGGTGGACTTCCAGCCATCCGCATCCGCGGAGGCCGGCAACATGAAGTGGTTCATGCCCCCCACGCCCGACACGCGATCACGGATGCAGGCAGAGATGCACGAACCCAAGGTGGTATAAATTCCTTCGTCGTTGATGGTGACGTAGTACTCGCCGGGCAACAGTCGCGCGGCATAGCTCTCATAGGTATTATTCCAGTTGCGCCTGACATGCTCAAAACCGGGAAGCACCAGCGGAGGGCGAGGAGGAATCGGCGCGGCAGCCATAATTACAAGCCTGCCGATCTGCCAGATGACGTATCGAGAAACAGCTTCTCTGTTTCGATTATCTCCTCCTGCGCCTCACGTACCACAAGTTCAATGATATCCAAATCTACTCCTATGCCACTCTGTTCCCAGGCATGCGGGTCAACCGCAGTAACATCCGCTGGATCCAGAGTATCGATTTCAGCCATGAGTGCGAAGATATTAGCCAGATGTATCAACGCCACTTCGCGTGGATATTGCTTGGCCTCGCTTACGGCATGATGATAGCCAATGCACTCTTCCAGCATGGGTGGGAGACTCCACTGCTGTGCCAGTTCCAAACCTACCTGCCCGTGGTCAAAGCCAATAATTTGTCGCTCTGCCACATTCATAGGCAGGTCATCCACACTATCGAGTACTTTCAGCACAACCTCTTTGGCCTGCTCAGGCATACGATTGAAAATAATCAGTTCACCGATATCGTGCAGCAAACCTGCGGTAAACATGGCCTCCGGGTCACACCTGCCCACTCGCTTGGCCATGATGCGCGCAATCACGGCACAAAACAGGCTATGTCTCCAGAAGTTATCCATTGACACCAAGTCATTGGGCAATCCGGCAAAACTACTGGCAACTGACATCGACAGCGCCAGACTACGAATTTTTCCGGTACCAATCACCGAAACGGCTTTGTCTACCGTATCGATGGAAGATGAGAAGCCGTAAAATGGGCTGTTTGCAATACGCAACAGGCGCATGGAAAAGGATGGATCCTGACTCACCGCCTTGGCGATGTCGGTCATAGTGCTATCGGGATTGTCGACCAGCTGATTGATGCGAACAAACATGTGCGGCAACGTGGCTATGTTATCCACGCTTTGCACCAGCTTTACAATTTCGTCATTTCGATCCATGGTCCAACCTTCTCATGATGTAGCGATGCGGTCAAGTAAGCTGACTCAGACCGAATAATACCATTGCGCACC
>JBBQXA010000033.1:0-22242 GCA_038210095.1 Burkholderiales bacterium | reverse complement strand
GGTGGGACTGGATGGCAGCGGTGACCAGACGACACAAACACCCTTTACGGTCCAGAGCATCATCAGCATGCTGTCCCAGATGGGCGTCAATCTGCCCGCTGGCACCAGTCTGCAGCTCAAGAATGTGGCGGCCGTGATGGTCACGGCCACACTTCCACCCTTTTCCAAGCCGGGACAAACTATTGATGTAACAGCTTCGTCGATCGGCAATGCCAAGAGTCTACGTGGTGGTACGTTGCTAATGACCCCTCTGAAAGGGGCTGATGGTCAGGTCTACGCGATGGCGCAGGGTAATGTCTTGGTGAGTGGTGTGGGTGCTTCTGCGGGTGGCGCTTCGGTGCAAGTGAATCATCTGAGTGTCGGGCGTGTGCCCGCCGGTGCGACGGTCGAACGTTCAGTGCCGACCGTACTGGGGCAGGGAGACTTTATTCATCTGGAACTGAATGAGAACGACTTCACTACCGCTGCGCGCATTGTTGAGGTAATCAATTCTCAACTTGCGCCTGATTTGGCGTCGGCTTTGGACGGGCGAGTGATTGAGGTGCGTGCGCCAGCCGGAAATCAACGCGTTGCATTCATTTCCAAAATCGAGAATCTGGAAGTAAATCCGGCACAAGGCGTCGCTAAGGTCATCATTAATGCTCGCACGGGCTCGGTTGTGATGAATCAGGCGGTTACCTTGAGTGCTTGCGCCGTGGCTCACGGTAATCTGACCGTGGTGATCAACACAGACAGTGCAGTGAGTCAGCCTAATGCAAGGTCCGAAGGGCAAACGGTACAGACCGATAAGACATCCATAGACGTAAGGGCGGATCAAGGAGGGTTGGTTCATCTTCAAACGGGTGTAAATTTGAGTGAGGTGGTCAAGACGCTGAATTCAATGGGTGCAACTCCACAGGATTTGCTTGCTATCCTGCAGGCGATGAAAGCCGCAGGAGCATTGCGAGCCGAACTGGAGATAATCTGATGGTTAATCGACTGGATATCTCTTCCAAGCTGGCACTCGATACTCAGAATTTGGAGCAGCTGCGCGCACAGGCCAAGCATTCTCCGGATCAGGCGCTGAAGGCTGCAGCACAACAATTTGAGTCCGTCTTTCTCAACATGATGCTGAAAAGCATGCGTGATGCGACGCCGCAGGATGGAATGATGGATAGTGACCAGACGCGGATGTTTACCGGCATGCTGGATCAGCAGTTGGCGCAAAGTATGGCAAGTCGTGGAGTCGGCTTGGCCGATATGATGGTTAAACAGCTGCGCCAAACTCTGCCGGCACAGGCTGATGTTGATGCGGCTGGCGGAATTCAGGTTCCGCTGGATCTTCAGTCTGCGCCCCCCCCCGCATTGAGAGGCGTGAGTGCTTTACCTTCGGCTTACAGCGAGAATGCACAACAGGATTTCGTGGGCCGCATGATGCCGCACGCCGCTCAGGCAAGTCGTGCCACGGGCGTTCCCTCGCAATTGATGCTTGGTCAGGCCGCACTGGAGAGTGGATGGGGTAAGCGTGAAATTCGTATGGCCGATGGAAGTAATAGTTTTAATTTATTCGGTATCAAGGCCACCTCCGAATGGAAAGGGAAAGTGGCTGAAGTGATGACTACAGAGTATCGGGATGGCGTGGCACATAAGCAAATCGAGCGGTTTCGAGCCTACCCTTCTTACGCCGAGGCATTTCAGGATCACGCCAATCTGATCAGTGGTAATCCTAGGTACGCTGAAGTCATGAATCAGGCGGGCAATCCTTCCGGGATGGCCTTGGCAATTCAACGTGCGGGTTATGCAACCGATCCAAATTATGCGGACAAGCTGGTCCGGGTGATGGGTATGGTTCGGTCTGAGGCTTAACCGGCCAATCAATTCCGATAATATGCTCTAAAGTATCTGCTGCGACAGCCGATAACAAAGCATACTAGGCCATTAGGCGAAGGAAGGAAAAATCATGGGAAGCAATCTATTTACCTCATCCCTGAGCGGCATGAATTCGGCGCAACTCGGTCTTGCGACGACTCAGCACAATATTTCCAATGCAAATACACCGGGATTTACCCGCCAGCAAACGGTGCAGTCCTCGCTGTCGGGTGCGCAATTCGGCGGTGGATTCATTGGGCAGGGGGTTAATGTATCTGGCATTAAGCGTATCTACGACCAGTTTCTGTCTACGCAAGTGCTGCAAGAGCAGTCACAAGCCTCCTATCTGACCAGTTACCATACCGCAATCATGCAGGTAGATAATCTGATTGCCGACCCGACTGCTGGCGCAGCACCTGCAATTCGTGATTTCTTCAGCGCGATGAATGGGGTTTCCAATACGCCGGAATCGATTCCCGCACGTCAGACTATGCTTAGCAATGCACAATTTGCTGTTAATCGTTTTCAGTCGATCGATCAACGTCTGACCAGTATTTCGAACGGGTTGACTGGGCAATTAACTGGCAGTGTGAACCAAGTCAATATGTACGCAACGCAGATCGCCGCATTGAATGGAAATATCAAGCGGGCAGCCGCAGCGGGGCAAGGACAAATGCCCAATGACTTGATGGATCAGCGCGATCAGCTGGTAACGCAATTAAATCAAGAAATAAAAGCGACAACGTTGACACAGCCGGATGGCACGATGAGCGTGTTTGTCGGAAGCGGACAGACCTTGGTCGTGGACGAGCAGGCTATGGCACTACAAGTAGTGCAATCCGCGCTTGATCCGAGCAAGGTTGATGTTGCCTATAAGACAACTTCGGCTACCGTCGTATTGCAGCAGTCGGCCCTACAGGGCGGTAATCTTGGTGCATATTTGAATTTCCGCGATCAAACTCTAGAACCCCTGCGTAATGAGTTGGGGCGGGTAGCACTGGGAATGGCAATGAGTGTTAACCAGCAGAATCAGGCTGGCTTGGATTTAACCGGGAAAGCTGGGGCTGCGCTTTTTACAGTCGCGGCTCCACGTGTTGATAGAGGAGCCTTGAATTTGGGCACGGCAACGGTATCAGCCAGCATCGCCGATATCGGTGCGATAACAACCAGTGATTACCAACTAACGGTAAACTCACCAGCAGGCTCTGGTTACAAGATGGTGCGCTTGTCAGATAAATTTGTAACTAATGTTCCGACTCTGCCGCAAACAATCGATGGCATTACCTTGAACATTGGTGCCGGCGGGCTCCCGGGGGACAGTTTTCTGATTCGTCCAACCGCGAATGCCGCACGCGATATTGCGCTGACAACCAGCGATCCGGCCGCCATTGCGGCTGCTGCACCAATTCGAGGTACCTCCGCGCTAACCAATATTGGTTCGGGGGTGATTACTCCGGGAGTGGTGAATATGCCGTTGCCGCTGGATCCGAACCTGCAGGCTACGGTTACGATTGCATTCGATTCGGCAACGACATATACCGTCACAGGCGCGGTTCCTCCGGTGGTCGGCTCAGTGCCTTATGTGGCTGGCGCTAATGTCACTTACAACGGCTGGACGACACAAATTACCGGTACGCCATCGGTCAACGATACCTTTACCGTCAGCGCGAATACCAATGCAACGGGTGACGGGCGTAATGCATTGCTGATGGTCGGCTTGCAAACTAAAAATATTTTTAATAATGGAACAACAGGCATACAGGCCGCGTATAGCCAACTGGTTGGCAATGTGGGCGCCAAGACTAATGAGTTGGCAGTCACTAGCCTAGCGCAGACAAGTATGCTGAACGAAAGCATCAAGCAGCAGCAGTCTATCCAGGGAGTAAATCTGGATGAGGAGGCCGCTAATCTGTTGCGGTTCCAGCGTGCTTATGAAGCGGCAGCCAAAGCGCTGCAAATTTCTAACACCATGTTCGATGCCGTACTGGCATTAGGAAGGTAGGAGCAAAATGCGCATTAGCTCAAATACAATGTACGACAGCAATGTCACTGCGATGACTCAGCAGCAGGCGCGCTTGTTACAAACTCAACAACAGATAACATCGGGTCGGCGCATATTGACTGCCGCAGATGATCCCGTAGCTGCAGCCAGGGCGCTGGATATCACCCAGTCTGACTCAATGAATACCCAATATGGGGTTAATAGGGATGCGGCCAGGCACTCGCTGTCCTTGACAGAGTCTACGCTGCAGAGTGTCACAACCCTGCTACAGGATGCAAAAACGGCTGCCGTAAATGCGGGCAATGGTGCTTTCACGGTTAGTGATCGCAAATCCATCGCGACGGAGCTCAGCGGTCGCCTGCAAGAGTTGGTGGGATTGGCGAATAGTACCGATGGGGCCGGAAACTATCTGTTTTCGGGTTTTCAGACTAGAACGCAGCCGTTTTCCAACGTTGCTGGTGGCGTGGCTTATCTGGGGGATGATGGTCAGCGTATGATTCAGGCCAGTTCATCGCGTCAAATTTCGTCCACCAATACCGGTGCAGAAGTTTTCATGCGCATCAAGGATGGGAATGGCACTTTTACCACTCAGACGGGGACGCTCCCGCCAGCTGTGGCCGTTGCTAATGCAGGAACAGGCGTCATTGGGCCCGGTACGCTGACAAGTCCACCGCCCACAGCCGCGCAACTGGGTAACAGTTATACCCTGACGTTTTCAGTGGTGCCGGCAGCGACGCTAGGGTTGCCTGACGTGACGACCTACACGATTTCCGGTACTGACTCACTGGGCGCCGCACTTCTGCCTGCGGCACTTCCTGCTATCAATCCAGCCCCTTACGTAAGTGGGGAGGCTATCGCATTCAACGGCATTCAGTTTGATATTACTGGCGTGCCAGCAAATGGTGACGCCTTTTCGGTGAGACCCAGTGCGAATGAAAGTATTTTCAAGACAATTGGAGATTTGGTTTCAGTACTAAATGTTGCACCAGCTGGTGGCGGGCTTGGAAATGCTCTCGTTCGCGGCCTAAATAATTTGGACAATGCATTGAATAACGTTCTGACGACGAGGGCTTCCCTGGGTGTTAGGCTCAACGAACTGGATGCGTTGCAGACTGAGGGCGACAACCTTGGATTTCAATTCAAGCAGTCATTGTCTCTGTTACAAGACGTGGATTACAACAAAGCAATCAGTGATCTAACCATGCAGCAAACCGCACTGCAGGCCGCCCAGCAAACCTTTTCTAAGGTTGCGGGGTTGTCTATGTTCAACTACCTGTGAGCTGTTATTAATACGCTGATCATCTTGTCCAGCCCTTCCTGAACCACTCTATCAAGGAAGGGGCTCAGGTAGGCCATAGAGACGCCGAGCACCACAAACCCAATGGTGAGTGTGATGGGAAAACCCACTGCAAAAATATTGAGTTGAGGCGCGGCGCGGGTGAGTATCCCCAATGCGATATTGGTGATCAACAAGGCGGCCACGATCGGCAAGCTAATTTGCAGGCCAAAAGCAAAGATACTCCCTCCCCACTCAGCGACGCTGTAAAACCCATTAGCTGGCAGGGATTCCCCAATAGGAAGCGTACTGAAACTTTCCGCGAGTGCAGCCAGCATGTAAAGATGTCCGTTTGTGGCCAAAAAAGCCAGCGCTGCAATCATACCTAGCCACCGGGCAATGATCGGCGAATAGGATGAATTCAACGGATCATAAAAGCTTGCGAAACCTAATCCCATCTGTAACCCGGATAACTCGCCGGCCATCTCAACGGCAGTAAATACTAGGCGCAGGGTAAAACCTAGCGCCACACCTATGATGACTTGCTGGATGACGATCAGAAGACCTTGGGCTGAGCCGACCGCGACTATTGGCAGCGTGGAGAGTGTGGGAGCAATAAGGATTGCAAGCAGGGCAGAAAGTCCAATTTTGACACGCTTGGGAACCTGTTTGTTGCCTAAAACCGGCGAAGTTGAAATCATTGCCAGTATGCGCACAAGCGGATAAAACAGGGCGGCAAGCCAAGCATCGAGCTGTGCACTGGTCACACTGATCACGGCACTTATCCAATCATCCAGGGAATGTTGCCATATAGGCGCTGGATATAGTCCACCATCATGCTGAGCATCCATGGCCCAGTCAATATCAGCACCAAAAATATGCCAAGCATTTTTGGAATAAAGGAGAGCGTCATTTCATTGATTTGCGTCGCAGCCTGAAAGATGCTTACCACCAAGCCAATGATCAATGCCGTCAACAGTAACGGTGCAGAGATCAGCAGTGTCATTTCAACTGCTTGCTCTCCAATTGTGATGACGGCTTCAGGTGTCATGACTAAGTCGAGAAATCATGTATAGAAACTTTTTGCGAGAGAGCCAATAACTAGATTCCAACCGTCAGCCAAGACAAAAAGCATGATCTTGAAGGGTAGCGAAATAATGGAGGGAGACAGCATCATCATACCCATGGACATAAGTATGCTGGCGACAACCATATCGATCACAAGAAAGGGGATGAATATAACGAAGCCGATTTGGAAAGCGGTTTTGAGTTCACTGGTCACATAGGCCGGCACCAGAATTCGAATTGGCACCTGATCAGCACTTTGCAAGGGCTCACTGTCTGAAATTCGTACAAAAAGTGCCAAATCGGCCTCGCGCGTTTGACGCAGCATGAAGGCTTTAAGAGGGATGCTGCCCTTTTCTATCGCTTCTGTAAAGTCCATTTTGCTTTCACTGTAGGGTAGATACGCGTCCGTATACATTTTATCGAACACAGGAGACATCACAAAAAAAGTAAGAAAAAGCGCCAGTCCAACCAATACTTGATTGGGGGGAGATGAGGGTGTCCCGAGCGCTGAACGCAGCAGACTTAGAACAATAATGATGCGAGTGAAGCCGGTCATCATCAGCATGATCGCTGGTAAAAAGCTTAGCGATGTGAGTACGAGCAGGGTTTGCAGGCTAAGGCTGTAGTTCTGGCCCCCGCCGGGTGCCGGAGTGCTGGTCAGCGCGGGCATCCCTACTTCAGCAAACGCAGGTAAAGAGACAGCGGATAGCACTAACAATGCCAGTAAGCTAACAAAACTAGGGCGCATCTGATGTCCTAGCAGAAGGTCGGTTTTTGATCACGGTAGACAAAAGTTTGGAAAATTTTCCTGCTGCATCCACAAACTGCGGGTCGTCTTCTCCGCCTGATTCACCTTCAGGCTTGGAACAGGAGTGCAGTGTGCGGATTTGTCCGGGGCCGACTCCGATGACCAGCCAAGTATCATGTATCTCAACAAGAACAATGCGTTCGCGCTGGCCAATTGAAATCCCTCCAAGCATCTTAAGTTGGTTGCCAGTTCGCTGTTGAGCAATATTCATACGCTTAAGCATCCACGCGACCGCGACTATAGTGGCCAACACGAGCAGCAGACTTAATATGATTTGAACAATACCGCCGGTACTGACAGCAGGAGAGGGAGGAATATAGGCTTGGCGGACGGGTTCAATACCCGATGCTATCTGAGAAAACGCCAATGCGATGGCGGTAACGAAGGCGCGTAATTTGTTGGACATGCTATCTATTCAATCGACGCAAGCGTTCGGCGGGGGTAATAATATCGGTCAAACGAATGCCGAGCTTGTCGTTCACAACCACCACCTCTCCCTGTGCGATCAGAAAACCGTTGATCAAAACGTCAAGTGGTTCGCCTGCCATGCCTGCTAGTTCGACGACCGAGCCTTGCGCAAGCTGCAACAAATTCTTAATGGGCATTTTGGTGCGCCCAAGTTCGACGGTAAGATTCACCGGAATATCAAGAATCATGTCCAGATCATTCGGGGTGGTAGAAGCGCCGGCAGCGCCAAACTTTTCGAACACGTGCGGCTTGGCAGCTGCTGCTGGCGGGCTATCAGCGGCTGTTTGTTCAGCTAAAGCCGCACCCCAATCATCCGCCGCATCGCCTGCGGTAGTCTGTTCGGCAAGGGCCGCGCCCCAGTCATCGGCTGTAATAGCGTCATCATTGACGCTAGTTTCATCAGGCATTACCTTCTCCCTCGCTGGTCGACAGCATTCTTTCGACTTTGAGCGCGTACTGATTGTTGAATGATCCGTACTTGCATTCCATTACAGGAATGCCATCAACGGTTGCAGTGATATTTTCGTCAACAGTGAGAGGGATAATGTCACCGCCGCGCATTTTAAGGACCTGTTCCATGGTAATTTCTGCTTTTCCAAGTTTTGCAACGAGTTCAATTTCTGCAGATTGTACCTGTTTGGACAGAAGTTGTAGCCAGCGTTGATCAATTGCCATGTGCTCGCCCTGCATCGTGCTGTAAAGCAGATCCTTGACAGGCTCCAGCATGGAATAAGGCATGCAGATATGGAACGATCCTCCGTTTCCACCCAACTCGATATCAAAAGTAGTGACAATAACAACTTCATTTGGGGTGGCAATATTCGCAAACTGGGGATTCATCTCGGATCGGACGAATTCGAACTCAAGTGGGTGAACTGCTTCCCATGATTTGCCGTAGGTCTCAAAAACAACCAAAAGCAGGTTATGGATAATGCGTTGCTCTGTTTGGGTAAATTCTCTGCCTTCAACACGGGTATGGAAGCGTCCATCTCCTCCGAACATGTTGTCTACAATCAGAAATACCAAATTTGGATCAAGAATGAACAAGCCGTTACCGCGTAATGGTTTCGCTTGAATGATGTTCAGGTTGGTCGGGACATGTAAGTTGCGAATGAACTCACCAAATTTAAGCACACGTACTGGACCTACAGATATTTCGGGTGTGCGGCGAATGAAGTTGAACAGGCCAATGCGGAACAAACGTGCGAAACGTTCGTTGATAACCTCCATTGTGGGCATGCGCCCGCGGACGATACGCTCCTGTGAGGCGAGATTGTATGAGCGCACACCATCCGCAGGCTCTGCGTTTTCAGCGGCTTCGTCAGTATCTCCAGTAACCCCCTTGAGGAGGGAGTCAACTTCATCTTGTGAGAGAAATTCGCTCATTTTCCGCTATGGTTGAAACGTAAATTACTGTATCAAAAACGAGGTAAACAGCACTTCATCCAACCCATCTTCAATTTTAATTTTTTTGGTGGCGGCACTATGTTCATCGCCGGTAGCTGCTACTGTCGGTCGCAATCCCAAAACTTCCTGAGCTTGTTCCTTAATCTGTTCCGCTAATCTGTTCTTGCCCTCGGTGGTCGAAAGCTCGGAAGGAAGACTGCTTTGCAACAGCATGTTGATACGATGTTGCAATTCCGGCTTGGTTGCTTTAATAGATTCTTCAAGTTCTGGTTTGCTGATTTTGAATGAAATTTCAGCCTGCACAAAGCGGTCTCCTTCATCCGGAGCAAGATTGGTTGTATATGTTCCTAGCTCAACATACTTGGGAGGGGCTTTGTGTTCTTCAGCATGTTGCTCCGTGGCGACCTCTT
This sequence comes from Burkholderiales bacterium, assembly GCA_038210095.1. GTDB lineage: Bacteria > Pseudomonadota > Gammaproteobacteria > Burkholderiales > Gallionellaceae > Gallionella. The sequence goes on along the minus strand of JBBQXA010000033.1, from coordinate 12,955 downwards.
CGGTATCACCATCGCGTTTGTGGGCGGGCTTCAGCAGCAAGAGTGCAGCGACAACCCCGGCAGCAACCAGTGTGACTATTACGACAACGATGATGATAAGTTTCTTTTTGCTCTTTTTAGGCGCGAGTTCCGTCTCATTTTCCAGTGCCTCAGGCTTCGTGCCCGGCTTGGTTCCTTTTGCCATATATCGTCCTTAATGTGTTTGTGAATAACTCGGGCCTGATGAAAAAACTACAGCGCCTATGTGTTCTGTTAATGACTCATCCTAGTGGACGGTCATGCAAAGGTGTCCAGTATCCCATTGTGTCTTCGTAATGAGGCTGGCGGAATAATACCGATTGCTTCTGCTGCCTCTGCATTGGAACCGCGTGCTGTTCCCGAATCAGCATCCTTCTTCGAGAATTCTGCAGCGCTGCGGTCGCGCGGCGACTGATCGCCAACCGTGGCATTCCCTAACATAATCCCGTTATCGGCAAGTAATTCGCGAAGTTTAGGCATCGCATTTTCAACTGCTTCGCGTACAGCAGCGTGCGGTGACGTAAACAGCGCGGTAGCTTGATTGTCGGTAATTTTCAAAACCACATCCAGAGGCCCCAAGTTGGGTGGATTTAGATGCAATTCTGCGATCTGGTTCTTCTGGGAGGTCATCCAGCTGATCTTCTGTGAGAAGTCATCAGCCCAAGCCGGGCTGGCAAGCGGAGTAGTGATGGTCTGCGCCGTCCCGCTTACCTGATTGCCAGTGAGGTTGCCAGTCATGGCTGCAATAGCTGCTTGAGATGCTGTAACGGCAGCGCCCGCTTGTGATGCTGCGAGTGGAGACGAATTTGCGGCAATGTCTGCGTGATTGGAAAGTGCTTGACGAATGGTGTCGGAGGCAACTTTCTGTTCGGTTGCAATCGAATTAGTACGAGCCTTGAGCTCGGCCGCAAAATCATCTCGTTTCACATTGTTTGAATCGCGGGTAGATTGAATACGATCATCAGCACTTGATACGTCAGTAGCTTTTTTGGTGCCTGTCATGAGGGCAGCATCAGTCGGAATCAAGGGGTCGGATTTTTTAAGTGCAGCGGTATCTATGCTCGCGGTGGCGCGTCCTTCTGTCGCGAGGAGGGCCGCCCGTTCGGCAATGCTGGCTCCGCGCATCTCCACCGGAATTTGCGACAAGATGGCGAGCGCATCAACAGGTGCTGTGGTTGGGGCCGTGGTCTCAGATGTTGAATTTGAGTTGACAGCGCTTGCCGGATCAGCAGTTTTTGACGCGTCGGTTTTATTAGCAGAGGAGTCATTCTCATCAACTCGGCGTGACAGCACCTTGGCAAACGGTTCGGCTGCCTGCCCGTCGGCAGATTGATTGCCGGATGCGGCATTCATCTGCGATGCTGCCTTGCTGGAAGGCTGAGGGAGCGGGCTACTTTGTACGGGTGTCATGATGATCTCCATTTTCTCGAATTACTCGTGCGTCTAATGTTCATTTTCGGTGCTCTGGTTTGACTCTTCGCTCATACGACGTGCAGTCATACGGCCAGTGTGCTCATCCAGTTCCTTCTGTTCAGCTTTGTCGGCGATTATTTTCTCTTTATCAAGGTGGCGTTGTCGCAGAGTATCGAGCGACTGAAGCTTGCGGCGCGTAACATTGAACATATCTCGACCAACTTGAGTCGATAGCATGTTGTTCTCAAGTTGTTTGCGTTGTTGCGCGATGGCCGCATCTAGCTTGTAGATAAATTGCTGAAAATTGTTTAATTCGGTGTGGCTTAAACCTTCCTGAGCGCTATTTTGCATCTGTACCTGATAATCACGGCGAAATTCAAGCAGTGTATCGAGTTGCTGCTGCGCTCCCTGTTGTTGCACGTTCAGCTGGCCGAGCTTACGCGTTGCGGCATCATTATGATGTTCCGCTAGGTTTACCAGAGTCATCAGTGAGAAGGGTTTGGCCATAATTCAGTCCGCTAATGTACTGGTGCTAGCAGCGCCGAAAGTTGAGCGGCGCTTGCTTGATAGTCTTCGCATTCGCGCATGCCTTGCTTCAGAAACTGTTCCATTCGGGGGTAAAGCGTAATCGCTTCATCCAGTAAGGGGTCGCTTCCCTTAACATATGCGCCGACGCTAATTAGGTCGCGGTTGCGCTGATAGTGAGCGTACAGGTGTTTGAAGCGTTGCGCCAGCGCTTGATGTTCGGGCGTGATCAGGTGTGTCATTACGCGACTAATCGATGCTTCAATGTCGATCGCCGGATAATGGCCTTGTTCTACCAGTCGGCGTGATAGTACGACGTGTCCATCAAGGATGGCGCGCGCGCTGTCGGCGATCGGGTCTTGTTGATCATCGCCCTCGGTTAATACGGTATAGAAGGCCGTGATTGAGCCGCTGCCCTCCAATCCGTTGCCGGCTCGTTCAACCAGTTGAGGTAGCTTGGCAAATACCGACGGGGGATAGCCTTTGGTTGCGGGAGGTTCGCCGACCGCCAGCGCGATTTCTCGCTGAGCCATCGCATAGCGCGTCAGCGAATCCATGATCAGCAAAACGCTTTTGCCTTGATCGCGAAAATATTCGGCTATGGTTGTCGCGTATGCCGCGCCCTGAAGGCGCATCAACGGTGAAGTGTCCGCGGGCGTTGCGACGATCACGGCTCGAGCCAGTCCTTCCTCGCCGAGAATGTCGTTGATGAATTCTTTGACCTCTCGACCGCGTTCGCCTATCAGTCCGACCACGGTGATATCGGCACTGGTATAGCGCGCCATCATGCCGAGCAGTACGCTCTTGCCGACACCGCTACCCGCGAACAATCCCATGCGCTGCCCCCGGCCCACGGTCAGCAGGCTATTGATGGCGCGTACGCCCACATCCAACACAGTGTTGATGCGCGCACGCTCCAGCGGGTTGAATGGGCGGCTTTGGAGTGGTGCGGAACTGGTGCTGAGCAAGGGGCCGAATTGATCGAGCGGTCGTCCGGCGCCATCCACAACGCGTCCGAGTAGCATGTCGCCTACAGGAAGATGTTTGCCGGCATTGCTGGCGCCCTGCGATTCAAGGGGTGGCTTGCGGCCCAGTGTTGGTATATGGGGTGTGTCGGTTGGTGTTACCCGCGCGCCCGGAACTAGCCCATGTACATCAGTTTCGGGCATCAAAAACAGTTTATCTCCGGAGAATCCGACCACTTCGGCCGCCACCACGCCACTAGGCAAGTGTATGGAACAGGTGCTTCCTACCGACATTTTCAGGCCGGTTGCCTCCATAACCAAGCCGGTTACCTTGGTCAAAAGTCCGCTGGGAGGCATGGTGTTGCACTGCGCGATTTGTTCGCGCCCCTCATCGAGGAGACCCTGCCAGTTGGCGATGCGTATAGAGGGATTCAGGCTAGCCATGATTTGTCTTGCCCTATAGATTCGACAATTCTTTTCCAGCGGGCGTCGACCGTCGCATCTACCTTGGTGTGCGCCGTTTCAATACGGCATCCGCCACGCTCGATATGACTATCTTCTAATAGCTTCCAGCCCCCGTGCCCCAGCTTCTCCCCCATGTGTTTGCGTACCAGTTCCGCATCCTCGGGGTGCAGGATCATATGTGCGTGTTGATTAAAGTGTGGCAGTGTCGCAATCGCACTGGTGACGGTGCTAAGTATGAGTTCGGGTTTGACTTTCAATGCTTCACCCGCCATCTTGCGTGCCACTTCAAGCGACAAATCCAGTAGCGATTGAGCGAGTTCTGAGTCGATATGATTAAGAGCGGTTTGTAGTTCCTGCATCACGGCCTGAAGTTGGCCAATTTCAGCCTGAACGAGGGCTGCGCCCGTAGCATAGCCCTCGGTTTTTCCTTGCGCATTACCTTCGTCATAGGCTTGCTGCCTGATGCGTTCGAGTTCGGCAGCAGTAATGCGTTCGATTTCAGCCTGCTCCTCTGCGGGTGTCGGCTCTGGCGGGCGTGGAGGAGGGTCAAAAGAAGCCAACTCCCAGCGCTGAAACGCTGTGAGCTCTTCCTTGGGTATGAGTACGCTAGACATAAGCTTCCTCGCTCTTTCCGCCCAGTGAAATCTGACCTTCATCGGCCAAACGGCGAACTATTTTCAATATTTCTTTTTGATTGGCTTCGACCTCACTAAGTTTCACGGGCCCTTTGGCTTCGAGATCTTCGCGCATCATTTCAGATGCACGGGATGACATGTTTTTGAAAACCTTCTCGCGCAATTCCGTGCTTGAGCCTTTGAGTGAAACAATGAGTGATTCCGATTGAACCTCGCGCAATATCATCTGGATACCGCGATCGTCAATTTCAAGCAGGTTCTCGAATACGAACATCTTGTCTTCGATTTTCTGTGCCAACTCCGGATCATAGCTACGCACGTTCTCCATCATTTCTGCTTCAAGGGTATGACCCATGAAATTGAGAATTTCAGCTGCGGTCTCGACTCCACCGTGCAATGTTTTTTTGCCGGTGCCGCCACCTGACATCAGCTTGCTCAGCACATCGTTTAATTCACGCAAAGCGAGAGGCTGGACGCCGTCCAGAGTGGAGATGCGCAGTAACGTATCGTTGCGGGTGCGCTCCGTAAACATTTTAAGCACTTCGGCCGCCAAATCGGGCTCCAGATGAACAAGAATGGTTGCAATGATTTGCGGATGCTCGTTGCCTATCATTTCAGCCACGGCGCCGGGGTCCATCCATTTCAGACTTTCAATACCGCTGGTGTCGCTGTTGTGCATGATGCGATCCAGCAGGCCGGCAGCCTTGTCGTCGCCAAGTGCCTGAATGAGCATGTTGCGGATATATTCGTTGGAATCTAGGCCGATAGTGGTTTTGCCTGCGGCTGAAAGCATGAACTCATGGAAGACTTCAGAAATTTCCTCCCGGCTGAGATTCTTCAGCTTCATCATGGCCGCACTGATCTTCTGTACCTCCTTGGGTTCGAGAAACTTCAATACGTTAGCGGCCTCCTTTTCACCCAGAGACATCAGGAAGACCGCACTTCTTTCCACGCCGTTCATTGCTCCACCCATTCTTTGATGACGCTAGCGACAATTTTCGGGTCGTCCATGGATAGTTGCTTGGCAGCCATCAGCGTGCTCTCGAAACCTGGAGCAGTCGGCGTGTAAATAACCTCTTCTTCTTCGGGTTCGGCTAAGTTCGGAGACGCTGAAAATCCGCCGGTTTCGCTAACCGGAGTAAGAAGGCTGGCGAATGCGGGCTTGATGATGCGAAAAACCACGAACAGCATGATTCCGGCGATCAGTCCGTATTTGAGTAATTCCTTGGCAAGCTCAATGGCATCCGGCTGCTTCCAAAGCGGGGTGTCTTCTATTGCCTCCGTGCTGTCTGCGAAAGAGGCGATCTGAATGTTCAGGCTGTCTCCCCTGGTTTGGTCAAAACCCATTGCCTCTCTGACCAGATTGTTAATCTGTTCCTTCTCAATGTCGGTGAAGGGTTTTTCGCTGACTTTCCCCTTTGCATCGGTGATCGCGCGGTTGCTATTTACCACCAAAGCTACCGACAGGCGTTTGATGGAGCCAACAGGGAGAATAGTGTGGCGTATGGTGCGGTCGACTTCGTAGTTTACAGTCGACTCTTTCTGTAGATTGGATACATTCAGGTTGCCGCTTCCGCCCACACCTACCGCAGGAGTGGCGGCAATGATGGGTGCTGTGGCGGGAACCGGAGGCTGGTTGCTTAGGGCGCCCGGTACGCCGCTGGCTGCAAGACCGTTGCCATTCAGCGTTTCGGATATTTGCTGGCTGCGAACTGTGCTCTCGTTAGGTGGCTGGTTGGGTTTGAATATTTCAGAAGTTTGTTCGGTGCGAGAGAAGTCGATATCGGCAGACACCTGCGCACGCAGATTATTTGCGCCCAGCAGGGGCGTGAGCAGCAGTTCGATGCGTTGGGTATAGCTACGTTCTATTTGTTGAACGTATTTGAGTTGATTGGCATCAAGGCCTTCGTTAAGGTTGCCGTTGCGATCTGCGCTCAGTAGCGTTCCGTTCTGGTCGACAACGGTAACGCTTTTTGCCGACATCTCCGGTACGCTACTGGAAATCAAATGAATGATGGCGCTAACCTGTGCCGAGTCAAGCAATCGGCCACCTTGCAGGCTAAGCACTACCGAAGCGCTGGGCTTTTGCTGTTCCTTGATAAAAACGGAAGGCTTGGGAATGGCTAGGTGGACTCGTGCCGACGCAACGGAGCCTATGCTTTCCACCGATCTGGCCAGTTCGCCCTCTAATGCCCGCTGATAGTTTACCTGTTCCGCGAACTGGGTGATTCCAAAGCGTTGATTTTCCATCAACTCAAAGCCCACATTACCTCCCTTCGGCAGGCCTTGTGAGGCTAGCTTCAAGCGGGCTTCGTGCACTTGATCGGATGACACCAGCAATGCGCCGCCACCCTCGGCAAATTTGTAGGGGATATTCATTTGCTGAAGCGACTGAATGATGGCCCCACCATCGCGATCGGAGAGATTGCTATACAGGACGCGGTAATCCGGTGTTTGACTCCATATCCAGGCCCCGGCAGCAAGGGCGACAAGCGCGGCTACGCCAGCGCCCATCCCCAGTTTTTGCTGGAGCGAGAGCTGGGTGAAGCGATTGATTGCGCTGCTGCCTTCTTCTTCTGCCATAACGAATTCGGGGTTGTTCCTGTGGTTGGACTATTGGACGCTCCGCCATTATCCGCGTCGCGATGGGCTTTTGAAAACCCGAATACCGCAGCAATTCCATGTCTTTTCATGCGGTTCGAGTGGTGGATTGGCGGTTAAGGTGTTAATGCCTGAAAAGGGGAGGGATAAGTGAATACATCAGCAGTGGATAGTTTGTTGGCGCAAATGCGTATAGCCAAGGCGGCAGCGGCGGGGGTGCGAGTGTCTGAGCAACCGGTAGCGCAAGCCTGGAAAGTGGATTTTTCTGATGCGTTAAAATCCGCACTGGATGGAGTTGCGCAGGCACAAACCAAGTCAGAGGAGATGCGAAAGGCCTTCGTGCTTGGTGATGAGCGTGCCAGTCTGAGTGACACGATGATCGCGATGCAAAAGTCCAGCATCAATTTCCAGACGGCGGTTCAGGTGCGTAACAGAGTGGTGCAGGCTTACAACGACATTATGAACATGCAGGTTTAACCGGGTTTATGCTACAGGGTGGTTTCCGCTGCCATTTGACGTTGCTTGTCGGTAATAAAACGCTGTAACTTTGCCGAGGTTTGCCCATCGATATTCCTGAATTCGCAACCCGCACGGCTGATGACATTTCCCGTTTTTGTAGTTGATAGTGGAACTACGTTTCTAACGGTCAGATTTACCACGAGGAGACCTTCCCCCGGTAGATTGAGTTCACATCTGGAATAAGTTTCACCTGCCTGAAGTTCTACATCCCCCTCGAGGCAGATTAAGCCCAAGCCGCCGCCGCTTATGTCTACTATGGTTACTTCGCGGGGTTCAATCGCTCCCGCATTGGCGGGATTTGCCATGTTGACGATACAGCGCATATTTTGGGAGGTCGGAAATGACAGGCGAAAGTAGCCGCGGCGCTGGAAACGATAAAGACTCTCAGGTAACGGTAGAAAAAAGGCAGGTCGGCCATCGTAGGTCACATCGCTGGCTTCGTTCACGGAAAATTGTACCTTCACCTGAAGGTGTGAACTTATCAGCTTGATTCTGTGGCTTGATGTGATCTGAAGATTTACGGTTCCGCTACTTCCCTGTTCTACCCACATACCGTCTTCATCGACATCCAGAATGGTGGTCATGATGAAGTCGCGATGGGGATTGTAGTAAAGCGCTGCGTTCGATCCGGTTTCGGCAATGTTGCGTAATATCGATTCGATTTGCCTGCCCGATGAAATACGGCATTCCAGCTCGTCTGAGTCTGAAATGCTTTCAATGGTCAGTGGGATATCTTTTTTCATCCGGGCAATGATAACAAACCGGATGCGGTACACAAAGCGGAAGCTTTACGTACCGCGGCTATGGCGGGTTTTTCTGAGAGACGGGTTTGTGCGGAAGTGCCTTCCACCAACTTGCGACATTGTAGTGCATTGATTGTCAGTAAGGACGAGGTGATTATATATGGCTTGCTGTTACAGCAGTCCTTTTGCCGCCAGCAAGCGCTGCTTTTCAGTGATGAAACGTTGAAGCTTGTTGGCCGTTTGTGCATCGAGGCTCTTGAATTCGCAGCCCGCCCGCAGGATCGTTTGGCCTGCTCTGGTTGTGCTCAAAGGGATGATGTTCTTGACGAGAATATCGACTAGGATGGTTCCCGTCTCCGGAAGATTGATTTGGCAGGCTGAATAGGTCTCGCCTACACGGATATCATCTTCACCTTCCTTATGTACAAGTCCAATGCCGCCGCCGCTGATGTCGGTGGCTGGCATCTCAATGTCAATAACCGTCATGTCGTGCTGATCATTTTGGATTGGCACACATTCCGTCTTTGGGGAAGTGATATTGACAATACAGTGCAACTGCTCAGTCGGGGGTAAAGCCAACCTGAAAAATTCACGTCGCTGCAAGCGGTAGAGGCTGTCTGGCAAGGGGACGAAAAGAGCGGGGTGACCATCGTAGCTTACGCTGCTAGCACTGCCGACGGTAAACTGTATCTTTACCTGATTGTGTGCGCTGACCAGTCTTAAGAGTTTGCTTGATTTAATCTCAAAGTTTGCGGTAGCACTCCTCCCCGGCTCCAGCCACATTCCATCCTCATCGACATCAAGAATGGTCGTCATGATGAAGTTATTGTTGGGGTTGTAATAAAGTGCCGTGTTCGCGCCGGAATGTGCCGTGTCGCGCACGATGGATTCAATCTCTCTGGCAGAAGTTATGCGGCATTCCCGCTCTTCAAGGGCAGAAATTTGCTCAATTTTTAGTGGAATGTTCTTTTTCATCGCACGCATGATATCAAATTGGGTGCGGCATTTTACATTACAACTTTAGAAACGGCGGGGGGGCGGGGGCGTCGGCATGCTCAAGACGATATAGCCATGCCAATAGCTCCGCTACCGCCAAATAAAGTTGCGGGGGGATCTCCTGATCCAGTTCGACTGTCATCAATAGTCCAACAAGATCTTCTGACTCGTGGACGAAGACATCATTTTGCCTGGCACGCTCAATGATAGCCTGAGCAATCAGCCCTCGTCCTTTGGCAACGACCTTGGGTGCGCCGCCTCTACCTTGCCCATAGGCGAGAGCGACAGCGACCTGTTGTGACGACGGCTTCGAGATGCTCATGGCTTCTCTACGATGGCAGTGGTCAGCGTGATGTCGGCCTCATCCAGAGAATTCCTGAGTTGCGGAAGTGCCTGTTTGAATAGTCGGGATGTGGCCTCGTCAGCAGCAAACAGGGTTAGCCGCAATCCGCTCTCGGCGAAAACCAGTCGTGCGCGCACGTCGCCCAGATTGGGCAGGGATAACTCCAGCTCAGTGCTCCATTGCCGCTCATCTTGCGGTTTCCCCTGATGTTCAGGTTCTCCCTGGATTTCCCATTGCATTTGCTGTCCCGGCCAGACTTGCCCCATCCAGACCATGTTGTGGTTTTCCAGTGTATGCAGTTGTTGCTGCACAAGTGGTACCAGTTCCTTGGTGATGGGTAAATCGCTGTCTCCTTTGGCTTGAGTGACGGTTGTAGGCTGAGCCGCTTGGGCTAATTTGTCTTGCGTGGCCTGCTGAGTTTCACCGGATGCCAATGTTTTTCCGGTCAACAGGTTTTGTGGTTCGGCCATTAGCTGACTGATGCTCCGTTCCCCGCGCACCCATTGCGCTTGATGAGACTCGTAAAACAACCCACTATTGCTGAGCGCATCACGCAAGCCCGCAGCCAATAGTTTGACATCGGGAGCTTGCTGGGTTGCGGCCCAGACAGCTTTACCTCCCAATTGCTGAACCAGAGGCCTTTCTATCGGACGTTCGGAAAGGTTGGCAAGGAGGCGGGCGGTAGCGCCGATTTTTTCCGGTGTAGATAGCGGGTTGGTCGACGCCATCATGCTGAAGGTGATGCGCGGCTGGACGGAAATGACCTGAAGCTTGATGGTGTCACCACTCTGTATGTTGCCCGGCAGGCGCATTTGCAGGGTTTGGCCTGCAATTTGTACCTTGAACATCCCCTCGCTCAGTTTTGACTGAACCGATCCTTGCAGTTGCTGCCCCGGTTCAAGTTTTGAAACTGGCCCCAGTGCGCCCTTGTCGAGACTGAGCGGTGGTTTCGCGGCATTGGCGAGCGTTTGGAGAGCGTTAATTACATTGGCGGGCAGCATGGGAGCAGAGGTGCTGTTCTGTCAGGCAAAGGGTTCATTCGAGCATGTCCTGCGGGCCAATTGATAAATGTAGATTTGCACCATACGGAGCGTGCAAGTAAGAATTATCCGCCGTAGGCTTGCTGTAATTTTTGTTCCTGCTGGTTGTTGCGCAGAATGCGCTGCAACTGAACCATCCATGTCTGGGTGCGGTTACGAATCTCTGCATCATTGGCCAGAATATCCTTGATGAGTCGAATCTTGTGTAAACGTGCTGTTTCATCCAGTGCGACCGCCGCATCCGTAGGTTTCATGGCGGTAACCTTCTGGCTGCATAGCTGCTCAAGGTCTACAAGGCGATCCCATTCACCCTGCTGAGCGGCAACGCTCATCTGTCCGGTCAGGGTGGACAGTGATTCGTAGTTAGCGATGACTTGGGGGGGGCCCATGTTTCACTTATCCTTTTGCGTAGATTTTTTTCGGCATGTCATGCTCTGATGTGGCCGCTGATGGCACGGCAGTTGGGCGTATACCATCCCAAGCACTTTTCAGATCAGTCAGCAAATTGGCAACCTCATCAAGCGCAGCCACATCATTTTTGATATTGGCGGTCAGCAGACGCGAACCCATATAGTCATACAGGGACGAAAGATTATGCGCCAATTCGCCGCCGACATTCTTATCCAGACTGGCGTTCAGGCCATCGTCAATAATCGCAATGGCGTGAGAAATTGCTTTACCTTTGGCCGAGATATCCTTGCGGGCGATGCTATTTTTTGCATTGGCGATAGCCAACAGAGCGCCCTGATAAAGCATGGAAATCAGCTTGTGTGGATCGGCAGCTGTGACGGCTGATTCAACACCGACTTTCTGGTAAGAACTGATCGCGATACTTGCATTCATGTTGTGTTCCCCCTAATTAGTACTTAGGCAAGCTTGAGAGCTGCTGTGTGAGGTACTGTTGCGTCTGATTCATGCTGCTCAGCATGGTATCAAGTGCGACGAATTGTTGACGATAGCGTTTTTCGATTGCGACCAGTCGAGTTTGCATCTCGCTGCGACGCACACCGACATCCTTGATAGAGTTATTGATGCCATCGGTACGGCTCGATAATAGCCCGGCTCCCGACAGTGTGGAGGTGGCCCAAGCATCCAGCAGGGAAGCATAGCCTTGCGAATAGCTGAGTGAGCCACGATTGCCGAGTGCGCCACCGTTGACCGAGAGGCTCAAACCTGTGGCCGAGCCGCTGGTCGCCGTCAGGATCAGTCCTGCACCTACGCCTGCGGCACTGCCGATAGAACCTGCAACGTCCACCCCCGTAGTTAGCACAGGGGTCGCCATGCCCAGATCAGTTTGAGCCGAGCCGCCGGTGATGTTGAGACTGGAGGTGGAACCGTATTTGACGGAGTTGATGACCAGTTTTCCTGTGCCATCGACCGTGACGGCAACGGACGCGCCGGCAGTGGAGAGTGTTGTGTTGCTGTTTATTTTGGCCTGAAGTTCTGCCGCCAGAGACTGAGCGGTATAGGTTCCGGGCGTCAGGGTAATTGTGGCTGCGGTGCCATCGACGTTTACTGACAACGTGTCGTTAAGCGCTGCGGTGACCGCCGCCAGTGTCGGAACAGCATTGCCTGTCGCCGAGCCTTGGGTCGCAATCTGGGTAATGTCAACGGCATAAGTCCCCGCTTTTGCGCCGCTAACCGCCTTGTCGAAACTGATCAGGCTATCTGAGGCATTACCTACCGAGGAAAACAGGCTGGCAACATCTTTGAAGTTATTGGTGACGGCATTGTTGAGCTTAGTGCTGTCTACCGCGAGCGAGCCATCCTTCTGGAAGGTTACGCCTACACTCGATAGCGTGGTTAGAGTGCCTGGCGTACCCGTAACGGAGTTGTTTAGTATGTTGCGCAGTTGTGTTTGCAGCCGACGTACGGTGCTGTCTCCGAGTAACGGGCCGCCCTTACGTGTTGCCGGGTCATAAGCCGTATTTTGCTTCAGCATGCCGGACAAATCGTTGTACGCTTTGACAAAGCCGTTTACGGCCTTGCTGACGGCGGATGTGTCTTTGGTTACGGTCAGCGTCACGGGAGCCGTGGTCACTTTGCTTAGATTGAGCGTCACGCCCTGAATGACATCAGCAATGGTATTCGAGGTCTTGGTGATCGCAACGCCATTGATCTTGAAGTCGGCGTTTTGTGCGGCTGCGGTTTGCGACAGATTCTGCACACCGGCTGGATCGTATGCCAGCAGACTACTCACGGTGGCATCGCCTCCGGCGGTGGCGGCAATCCTCACGCTGTTGTTCGCCCCAGTATTACTGGATGTGATCGAGAGGCGATAAGGTGTGCCACTACCATCGTTTACGATGGAAGCTGTTACGCCCAAGCCGGCTTTGTTGATTGCATCGCTGATGCCTTGCAGCGAATTATTGGTGGCATCAATCGTGACGGTCTTCGAGGTGGAGCCATTTCCGGTAAAGGTGGCGCCGGTATAAGTACCGCCGGTATTGGTGACAGGGTCGAACGGCGTGAGTGTGCCGCCGCCGATGGTGCCAAAATCGAAAGTGAATGTCGTTGCCGTGCCCGCGCCGATGGCCGCAGTGCTACTGGCTTGACCTGGCGCAATAAGTTTCTGCGCCTGAGTCAGATTGGTCACTTCCAAAGAATAAGAGCCCGCCACCGCTGTGCTGGTAGCTGAGGCTGAAAAAACGGTCGCATCAGATGCGCTTGCATTGTACGACTGATAAACACC
>JBBQXA010000032.1:0-22255 GCA_038210095.1 Burkholderiales bacterium | reverse complement strand
GAGTAATAGTTTCTTGCAGTGCCGCCACAAACTTCGCGCACTCATCCTGCGAACCGACCGTCACACGCAGACAGTCCTGCAACATCGGATGCCCGCCATTCAGATTCTTAATCAGCACGCCGCGCTGCTTCAGACCGTTGAACACCGCCGTCGCATTCGCCACGCTAAACAACAGGAAGTTCGCCTCGCTGGCATACACCCGCACCCCGTCAATTGCGCTCAATCGACGATGCAACTCCGTACGATCCAACTTGATCTGCTCCGCCTGCTGTAGCAAAAGATGGTGATGTTCAAGCAACGTCTCCGCAACCAACTGCGGCAACACACCAACATTATACGGCAAGCGCAGCTTTTCCAACTGTTCAAGCCATGCCTTGCTGCCCACCAGAAAACCGAGGCGCAAACCGGCCATGCCAAGCTTGGAGTAGGTGCGCATCACCAGCAAATTGGGATAGTCCGCCAACTGCGGAATAAAACTGTCGCTGGCAAAAGCGTAATAAGCCTCATCCACCACGACCAAACCGGGCGCTGCCGCGATGATCTGCCGCACCTGCTCGGCGGAAAATAGATTGCCAGTGGGATTGTTGGGGTAAGCGAGAAATACCAGCGCAGGCTGCTCGCGCTCGATTACCTCCAACATCGCCGTCATATCCAGCTCGAAATCGCTGGTCAGCGGCACACCAACGTAGCGCATGCCGGTGAAAGTCGCGATCATCTTGTACATCACGAACGACGGCTCCACGCTCAGCAACACCGCGCCGGGCTGGGCAACCGCCATCGCCAGCACTTGAATCAACTCGTCCGAACCATTACCCAGCATCACCTTCATGCCTTCGGGCAAGTCGGTCACCGCGCGGATTTTGGCTTTCAGCGAGGCGGCAGACGGGTCGGGATAACGATTGATAGCTGCGTCGGCAACCTTGGCGGCAATATCTTCGCGCAAGGCGACTGGCAGCAGATAGGGATTTTCCATCGCATCCAGCTTGATGTAGCCCGCGCTATCGGGCACATGATAGGGATGCAAATCAAGAATCTCACGGCGCACGAGTAACTGTGCGAGGGCAGAGGCGGAAGGCATAGCAGATTCGTTTATAGACTGAAACAGTGGAGCGAAGCTTACCATAAAATAAAGCCGGCTCCGCTCAAAGGCACACTCAAATTCAAGCAATATTAAAGCGTGAAAACTGCCCAAATTAATGGCAGCAACATCGCTCAAAGGCTGAAACCAGCGTGTCTGGCAGTAGGTGTATGTCATCAATGTGCCAGCCTTCCCCTGCGACACCATCCCCTCTGTCCGTCAGTGCGTAAACATCGAGAAAGTCTATCCCGGCAGCCAGCGCCCTGCTTTTAAGCGCCGCATTGAAAATACGAAGGAGGATAACCAGCTGCTCTGCCGCATCCGGCTCCAAGCGATCCATGGCAATATTGCTACATGGAACGCCAGCCACAATCAGCTGGTGATCGTAGCATTGAGCAATTGTGGAGACAAAGCCGAGATAACCTTCTACCGTAGTTTGCACCACATCTTCCAACGACCATTCCGGATGATTTTTCAGGGCAACTAAAATTCCCTCGTCTATGCGGCAATCGATCTCACCCACGGTGAGCAGGATAGTCGAGCCTTGTGGTAGGCGGGCCATGATCGCTTCAAACTTATGTTTGAATTTATTGGGCTTACTGTTGGCTAGGTGCCACTGCTTGCAACCCGCGATCCATTCAGTAGAGCAGCGCATTGCTCGACCGCCATGAGCAATCACCAACCCTTGTGCGGACAGGGAGTGGCTATCACCAATCACGTGGAGCGTTGCCAGATCGGATGTGACCTCATGCCTACTTTTCGAATGCTGTTTCCATAACAACAGCTGATCAAGATAACGCCAGTAGACTTGATGATTTCGAGCATCGTCCACGGCCAAAACAGCCTGAGATGCAGCAAGATAACTGCGACAACGATCTAAATCCTGGTTCAGATAACTCAATATTGCTAAATTCACCCCGGCCTCCAGCCCTCTGTTGGCCGGATCCACCTCTTGTACTTTCCGGTATGTCTCAGCAGCACTCGGCAATTTATCCAGATTACTGAGCAGGTGCCCCAAGCTCAACAAGGCATCCACATATTTCGGGTTCATCTCCAATGCCTGCCGATAGTTATCCTCAGCTTCATCTAGTCGACCCAGCGACTCCTGCATAATGGCCAAATTCCTGTATGCCTCAGGATATTTCGGTTTGATTGCTAGCGCTTCCCGGTAACTGGACTCCGCCTCTTCCGAGCGCCCCATCGCTTGCAGAATGATCGCCAAATTGCAATATGCCTCGGCATATTTCGGCCTGATGTGTAGCGCGCGACGAATGCTTTTCTCGGCCTCTTCTGTCCGTCCCATTGCCTGCAGCACCAAACCCAGATTGCTATGCGCCTCGGCGTACCCAGGCTTAATCTGCAACGCTTGCAGAAAGCTTTCCTCAGCCTCCTCCAGCCGCCCCAAGTCCTGCAAGGTTCTGCCCAGATTACTGTGAGCCTCGACAAAGTCCGCCTTGATTTTCAGTGCGTGCCGGTAACTGGCCTCAGCCTCCTCCAATCGCCCCAAGCCCTGCAGGGTAACGCCCAGATTGCCGTGTGCCTCTGCGTATTCCGGATTAAGCAACAAGGCCTTGCGGTAACTTGCCGCAGCCTCTTCCAGTCGCCCTACCTCATGAAGAGTGTTGCTCAAGTTATTCAACGCCATTACATAATCGGGCCTAATCTTTAGCGCCCGCCTATAGCTGGCGATCGCCTCGTCCGCCCAATCCAGATCGTTAAGAATCACACCCAGATTACTATGCACAGCGGCATCCGATGGCAATAATTCGACTGCCTTTTTCATCGGCCCGATCGCCTCCTTACCTCGCCCCATCTGCTGGTATGCTGCACCCAGCATCTTCCAGCCAAAGCCATGTCGAGGGAAACGCGCTGTCATCGCCAAAGCAAGCGCTACAGCCTCTTCGTATTGCCCGTTGGTAAATAGCAGGGTCAGCTGCTTTGTCTCCTGAGCGTCGGGACGTTTTTTCTTATTCGGGGTGGTTTTGCCAACCGACTTATCCAATCGAGCAGATTTTGCATCCTTTGTGCGGCCCGCATCCGAAACCGCATCAAGCATCGCTGACTCATTCGATGTCCCCAGACTCACCTCCAGCGCATCCACCTCCTCTCCTTGCAAGCCCTGCTGCTTGGCATGTGCCAACGCCTCACGCGCCGTCTCCAATTCCCCGGCTTGAAACAAGGCGTCAACATAACTCAACCAATATTGCCCCTGTGTCGGATCGGCCTCCAGTAGCGCCAGAAAATAAGGTAAACCAGCGGCGGGTTGGCCCGCCCGCATGAGCAACACACCCAAATTGTAATTAGCCTCGGGATGATCAGATTGAATGTTAAGCACCGCTCGATACAGGGCTTCCGCATCTTGCACCTGCCCTGCTTGATGGCAAGCAATTGCCTTTTGAAAAGCTTGATCCAAAATCGTTGCGACATCATCCTGTGGCGGCTCATCCGCATTCGCCATATTTACCTCGTACTGTTGATCATTGAGTTTAAAGGTGCACCGCATTCATCCATTGCCACTCGCTCAAACTATTTTTCACACATAGCGACCAGCCGCTGAATCAACAAAGCTCTGCCCATTCGAAATTGCCAAACCGTTCAAAAGCTGAAAATATGGAATTACTCGGGGAAAATCTTTGAAACTTGCTCCACTGTTGGAAAACCCTGAAAATATTGCTCACGATGAACTGTCCGGACATATGCCGATGGGTAACAGCGCTCTATAAATGTTGACTCTTCCGCATTGTCGAAACGGGTAGAAAGCGCAAGCCTGACCCGGCCGGGCGTACCGCGACAAGAACTTCGGTGAACCGTAAACATCGACATGAATACAACATCCCCAACATTCACCTCAACCGGCACGTACGCATCCTCACCAAATCGACTATCGTCCGTTACCCAAGTAGAGTTATTGTTTTCTGTTGCCGGAAGCACCCCTCCAAGGTGACTGCCGGGTATCACTTCCAATGGATAGTTATTCCGATCCACATCCACAAGCGGAAGCCATACCACCACACCATCCAGACTTCCCTGAACAGACGGATAATCCTGATGGGGCAGCAAGCCAAAATAACCATCTGGGATTTTCAATTCATCTGCCATGATGTGCACAACCTGCCCGCCCGGAACAAAAATATCCCTCCAGCCGAACTTGTCCGACAGAAAGGCCTGAATGTCGGCATGCTGCATGAGACGATAAACCTCGATTTTTCGCCACAGCGCCCCGACAAGCCGTCGATATCGTCCGACATCCCTTCCGTGTAGCGCTCTCATAGATGCGAACAAGTCAACTTGAGCACTCAGCCCGAGCAATGCCAACTGATCTGAGACGCTCTTGTGCAACCCCTCCCTGACGGCAACCAACTCACGCGAATCGATAAGATTGCGCGCGATATAGAAACCGTCCCGATTGAATTGTGCTTGCGGCTCCATCGTTGCTTCCCGAAAATTGGCAGTCAGAAAAGCCCCCCTTCTCAGCGTATTGTAACGATTGCCTTGGATGGATAGAGTTGGCACTTCTCGATAATCACCTCATCGCGGGAGAAAACTTCCTTAAATGCGACCGCTTCGCCCGGCGACTCCTCCCAAGTCAACTCGTCCATAAGCAAAATACTACCTGATATCAAATGGGGCTTAATCGCCTCCAGCGCATCCTTGGTCGGCTTGTACAAAGCCATGTCGAAATAGGCGAATGCAACGATTAGCTCTGGATGCTCCTTGAAATAAGCTGGCGCCGTCACTGAGACATCCCCGTCTATCAGCTTGTGACGTCCTCGGACATGCCCCAACGCATTGCAGCCCTCGTGAATCTCGATCAACTGCCGCAGATATTCGATATAGCCCTTACCCGTGCTGTAGGAATTCTCGCGCCAGACCACGCTGTCCTTGTCCTGCTCTCCCTTGGCGGTATAGCCGTCGAAGGTATCGAACCCGATGATGGTGCGCTGTTTGTTGAATGGCTCGTAAATCGCCCGCAGATTTTCCATCAGCACAAGATTCTGCCCCCACCACGTGCCGAACTCGACGATGCAGCCCGGGATTTTCTGTATCCGCTGATAAATCTCGCCCAACACCAGAAACTTCACCAGCACGGAACTGCGCGTATACATGCCGATATTGAACAACCGGTCTTCTTCCGACAGCGGGCTGCTCACGAAAGCCTGCTGCAGACGCTCGCGAAAAGAAAGCTGCTCAACGGAAGCAGTGGTTTCAAGTTGATAGGATGCATCCTGCTGCTGAGATATTATTTTCATGGTCCGCATAAGAAATAATTAATTGGAGATACACATAAGGAAAAATGAAAATTTTGAGCGCCGCAGAATCGGTGACAACCAAGCCGCACTCCAGAAAGACGATTAACTGACAGGATTCCCGCAAGCGACTCTCATTTGTTGATTTTCTGCAATCCTGA
The DNA here is from genome assembly GCA_038210095.1 of Burkholderiales bacterium. Taxonomy (GTDB): domain Bacteria; phylum Pseudomonadota; class Gammaproteobacteria; order Burkholderiales; family Gallionellaceae; genus Gallionella. The sequence continues at coordinate 16,769 of JBBQXA010000032.1, read as the reverse complement.
CCATCTGGCTTTAAAAGTATTTAATTGCTCTTTGGTATAGAAGAAACGAGAGCTTTCCAGGTTGTACATATAATTAATATATTCAATCGGGAGAATCGAATTCCCAAGGAACTCCCTATAAATGTCGCCCACTGCCGCACCTGCTTTTTCACTAGTTGTATTTGAGTGGGGAATTTTGGGGATTTTAGCTCCAAGAAATCTGTTAAGAAGCGCCACTTTTGTCTCATCATTCAATTCGCATTGCATGGTTAAAATGTCGAATTTTTTGTAGTATGGCGTCCCCATCCATATTTGGCGGAATAATTTGATTTATACAGATCAATCCCAGTGAATTTTTCAAACTCGTGCCTGATCCAATATTCGAGTTCAGTGTGCCTATCGTAATTCAGAAACACGTTAATAATATGCTCCCATTTTTCGGAGTTGTCCGAAAAATGCGCAAGATCGTCATTGCTAATCTGCCCGTTTGCAAAAAACAAAGATAACGTTCTGGCAATCGGATCACGCACTAGATTAATAATTTTGATCGGCCCATTACACTCGAACCTCCTATTGGCAAAGTCGATTGCATCAGCCAAGTCCGCACTTATTACACCGGTTACATCTGCCACTGCAGATTGTGCTTTAATTTTTTCCGGCGTTATATAGTGAACATGGTAAAGATGGTATGAAGTCTCTTGCTGACATGCATAGTATATTGATGCGGAGGAAACTTTCCCAACCGTATAAATAAGAAGAGGTTTGCATATGGAATTTTCCATGATGGTTTGATAATGATTCTCTCGATTCCTGTGAATTTGACGATGCTATCGTCTAGCCTAGCTGAGGTTTTTTCCTGATGACTCCTGGCTGAACCATTCCGCCACACCAAACCCACTACGACCAAACCCGTTGCCATTGTAGAACATGTACCTTTTGCCCAGCACGTCTATTACATATGGGTAGCATTGCATTTCGCTATCCCAGCTATCTAGTGACACAGTCATAGCCAGAGAGTCATCCATTCGGCACCACTCAAGTCCATTAGTCGATTCCACGTAACCCAAGCGGTAACTCCCTGAACCTCCACGGAAATCGGTGCTGTCTCGATAGCTGTACCACATTTTGTATACTTGGCCATCCTTGACCACACTAGGATTCGAATAGGCCTCCAACTCATGACGAGGCTTGATGCATACGTCTGCAGGCCTAATCCAGTAGATTCCGTCTTTAGAATAAGCATACTTGATCACATACACAGGCTCATATTTCCCTTCTATCTCCACCCAGGAAATTCCAGAGACGTACCACATTTCCCATTTTCCATTTTCCTTGAGCACAGTCGGCGTAACTGCCATATACGGCTCGGTAGGAAGACGATCCAATATCGGTCCTTCAAACGGCCGGTAGAACGTCGCGCCGCCATCGTCGCTAAAAAGAACACCCGTCGTATTGTGATATGCACAAGTCGTCCTCTGATTCCAACCGCTGTAATAGAGATAGACCCGCCCCTCATTGACTACAACATCGCTGGGCATCATTCCCTCATCATCGAAAGTGCCCACCTTGCCTAACTCAATAATCGGGCGATTATGGACATAAATGATTTTCGTTGGATTCCTCTTGTCCAAGTCCACATAGGTAATGAAACTCTTTCCTTCGCCATTCCGTCCGGCAAAAAAAATCCGCAGGCAATTCTCCATTTCGAATGCAGTCGGTACCTGTGCATGCGAATGAATCCACGGTGCATGAACAGCCGGATCGAAAATAAGACCTCGTTTCACCCACGACATCGCATCACCCCTTGAAATTTTCCCACTCAAATCTTACCGAACATGCATTTCGCCTCAGTATTCATTGAGCCTGATGCAACCAATCATGCCAAATCTGGCGCATTAACGATTCAAAATTCCGCGCAAACTGCCCAATTTGCCACTGCGGTGATTCAACCATACGGCACCCCAAGCCCGCACGAAGATCTTGCAACTGCGAGGCATCCGCAGCAAGTTCGCTCGCCGCGACAATGTAAGCGGCGACATCCTTCACAATTAAGTGATCTAGGCCGCAGCCCGCAAGCACCGCCGCAGTACTCCTGCCGCGCCAGTCCGGCCCCTCAATAGCAATCACAGGCACACCCTGCCAAAGGGCGTTAATCGTCGTAGAGCCGCTGCTATAGGGGAAAGTATCGAGCGCGATATCCACCCACTCGTAACATTTTTTCATTTGGTTGAATGATGACATACCCTCCAGAATAAGTCGTCCAGAATCAACGCCTCGCTGCCGAAAAAATGCTGTTACGCGCTCGCGCTCTGAAGCCAATCGTAGATTATTTGATTTCAGATAAAGCCTCGAATCCGACACCCTCCCCAATAGCTCCGCCCACGTGGCAAGCACTTCCTCGTTCACTTTAAAGAAGTCGCCAAAACAGCCGTAAGTGATATACCCATTCCGCACAAAGGGGGGTCTCGGCACGACCGGTGGCGCACCCATATCCCACGCACAAATCGTCCCAGTCGGCATCCTGAAAATGCGCTCTACATAGACATTTTCTTCACCGTCACGGACACAATAGCCATCCGTAATCACGTAGTTGTATGCTCTCACTCCAACAGTGCATGGCAAGTTATACCAGTTGACCTGAATCGGTGCCGGTTGCCGCAACATTGTTTCGAAAAAATTCGGCGTGCGAATCCGTCCGTTGATATCCAGCATGATGTCGATTACATCCGTGCGGATCAGCCCAAACAGATTTTCCCCAGAATATCCCCGAATATCCCGGTATTGATCGACGAGAGGTCGAATTTCCTCCTCACCCTCACCGAAGTTGTAACAGTACAACTCCAGTTGATCCCGTGCATATACCTTGAAAAATGGCAGGAGCGTAAAAGCACCGATGACACTTGGAAAGTAATCCCCGACTATTCCTACGCGAAGACGCCGGTCTGGGTTGCGGTCATTATTGAAGTCACAGGGATGAGGTAACTGTTCCTCGAAGGCGTGCTCCTTCGACCATGCCCGACTCTCCTCGAAATAGTCGAGCGCAGAATGACGGTTACTTACCAGATAACACTTGAGCAGAAAGTTGTGGTTCTCCACAGAGTTGTTCCTGGACAGCTCCTCTCGGGCCAGCTTTTCCGCCTGATCGACCAAGCCAGCGTTGTAAAGCGCCTCCTTCGCAGATGCATCGTCCCGCACAAGTGAATTGACCACCTCCATTTCAGATATCGCCAACGCACTGTCTGGGCACAACACCAGCATCTTGGACAGATAGGGACGCGCCTCGTCCGGGCGACCCATCTCTATACAGATTACTGCAAGCAGATTCAGCACCTCGATGTCATCAGGAGCCAAGCAATGGGCTCGGGAAAAACTATCAAGAGCACTATGCAGATCATCCCTCTGATGATGCATGCGCCCCAGCAGCACATGCGCCGGCACGAAATCCGGCTTCAGCGATAACCCCACCTGACAATATTGCATAGCCTCATGCATATGCCCCATATCGGAAAGGACCATGGCTACATTGACTTGAGTCGCTACCGAATCCGGGCACAGGCGCAACACGGCAACATAGCGGTCCAGCGATTGCGCCAACTCCCCCTTCTCTTTCAGAATATGACCAAGCTCATTCAACGCTGGTGCGGAATCCGGCCGGACGGTGATCGCCAACCGCATCAACTTCTCGGCGAGCTGAGACTGGCCAAGCTGATGAGCCGCCATCCCCTGCAAATAGATCGCATCAAAGTTCAGCGAATCACGCCTCATCACCTCCTGATACAACCTTATAGCGTCAGCTATCTGTCCGGTCTGGTGAAGTGCTGCCGCATTTGCCAGAAGCCCTGCAACCGCCTGCTCAGCATCACTCTGCCTATGATTAGAGTTCAACGCATCTCCCTAGGGTAATCCGATCATTAACAAGGCGATAGACCTGTCGTTCTTGCAGCGAAATACTCGCGCCTACATCCTCACTTTGGTGCTTGGCATATCCAGTTTTACTGCGGGATTACCCTTATAGACACTCCACGCATCAGTGTCCTTCATGACTGCCGCAGCCATTGCGACAAAGCTGCCTTCTGCAATCTTCAACCCATTCCTCAACGTCGAATTTACGCCAAAGAAGCTGTAAGGACCGATATCGCAATGCCCGGACATCACCACATGAGAAGTAAAGGTCACATGATCATGAATAACACCATGATGCCCAATGTGATTGCCGCTCCATAACGTTACATTGTTCCCTATCCGGGTAAAGGGTTGAATCGTATTGTCCTCAAGCAGGAAACAGTTCTCGCCAATCTCGTTATCAAAAGTTGTCGCTTTGCTGCTCACATAGCTGATGCACTCATAGCCTTTTCTTTTGATTTCGAGATAAACCGCCTCACGATCACGATTCATATTCTTGGGCGACATCGGCGCAAAGAAATAAAACTCGCCGGGAGGGTACGTGGACTCGACCTCTTCAAAGACCACGACCGGCAGCCCCCTGAAGAGGCCGTCTTCAGGCAGATAATCGCGGTGCACACTAAATGCCACCACTTCATCCGAGGAATCATGAGTAAGGTAATAATGCGCAAGCTCCGCATAATCCCTCAAACCAAAAATCACAACTTTACGCATTGCCTCCCCCCTTTATCGACCTAATCTACGGGAACATCCTCCGCCGCTAACGCGCCATTCCCGAAAGTTATGCTCCAGAAGATGATAGTGCACACCTCATAATCAACCTTCATCCAAAGCGGGCACGAAAAGATTCACATAAAACGTGAATGATGCTATATCTCACCAATCCAGTCATGCCAAGCTGATCGGCATGCACGCTCAAAATTGCGTGCAAACCGATTTGGATTCAACCAGGTCGAATGATCAATGGCATGCGCACGCAGCATCGGACGAATCTCAGACAAAAGTGCAGGATTTTTTGAATGCCAGATGGCTTTCTGAACATAATCGGCTTGATCAACCGCCACAAAAGCATCAAGGCCACAATCATTCATCATGCTTGCAGTTCCACGAGCATGGGGAATCCCCCCAGCGATGGTCAATGTAGGTATACCCTGCCATATCGCGTTCAATGCGGTTGTACCACAGCCATAACTATAAGTGTTAAGGCAAAGATCAACCCCTGCGAACCACTCCATCATGACATCAAAGACATCCTCCCCCATCAAGTAAATTCGCTTTAGATCAACTCCATGCTTAACAAATATAGGAGCGAGCCGATTTTGAAATCTCAACGAAGTTGCACCCCGACATTTGATTAATAAACGAGAGTTTGGAGATCCACTTAAGATTTGCGCCCATGTATGAAGAACGTAATCATTGATTTTGAACAACGCGGTAAACGAGGCGAAAGTAAAGACCCCTTCCCTTGCAAAAGGGGGGGGGGTCAATGGGTATTTGTCCGGCAACTGGTAACAAAGCGTAGCCCCCCCGGGGATATCGATGATTTTTTCTTTGAACATATCATCATAGTCCGGCGTCAATATTGACCGATCCATGAAATAATACTTCACAGTCTCTAGCCCACTACTTAATGGCGTATTCCACCAGCCAGCTTGAATAGGTGACGGGTGCATTGCGAAAACTTCGAATGGAAAATCCTCTCGCAAGATACCATTAAGATCGAACAGAATATCTATCTTCTTTTCTCGAATCACATTGCAGATATCGTGCACATCCATGTTCATCAAGACGACATGTTCATCACACACCTCATCGAGGAGTGGCATCCCTTCCTGATTCAGACTGAAAAAATATGAACGAAAGTTTACATGATCCAGAGCGCGCAGCATCGGCACTATGCTAAATTCAACCGGTTTAAGATTGGAATAGGTACATATAAATCCGAGTCTCAGCGGCCTGTCTTTTTGCTGAACATCTGAACTATGTTTATAAACAGATTGATTACCCTCGCGTCGTTTAAATGATGAATGCAAATTACTGACAGCATCCTGAATTTTCGATTTGTCTTCTCTACCCAAGGAAATCAAACATCGCAGATAGGCCATTTGCAGATAATGATCACAATCCCGCGCAAGATGCCTTTCCAAAATTGGGATTGCTTTGTCAGCTTCACCCCAATCCCAAAGCGTATTCGCCACACCAAGTACGATATCCCTTTCTGGCAAGCTAAAACGCTCCGCCAATGACAGAATACTCTCTCCCTGTTCAATAGCCTCGACCCAGTTTTGGGACATCACCTCTCCTAAAAATCTTTAATGTAAAATGGTGCGACTTTTCAAAACACACCTTATACTTTCGCGTGGATCAGTTGTTTTCCTTCGTAAATCCCACCAAAATCAAGTCCATCAAGTATGTTATGTCGTGCGTCATTAGTGCAAGGCATTTAATGCTCAAAAATGTTTACGAAAAATACTTTGATTCCGCCGCATGCAAGGAATGAATATGAATAGAATTAGATGTCTCTTGCAATATAGCGTTGACTCTTGAAATTTTGAATCGGGGACGATTCAATGTGCATTTTCTGCACTCGCAGAAAGCACCAGCTGTTTCACAGACAATTAACCTAGAAGATATATTATGTCGATGAACAAACTCAATAAAATCGCTCAGGAGTACCACCTTAACAAGGCTATTCCCGATATGCACATAGAAAACATTAGTCAGGAATACTTTACGAAGTGGCTATTGTGTCATGTAACCCCCACGATGCGTGTTCTTGAACTTGGTTATGGTGATGGTCTCGTGACGCAAGCGCTGCTACAAGCGGGGGTCGAACTAACCGTACTCGAAGGGTCGAGCGAGCTGGTTAATGTGGCTCGCAGAGAACACCCCGAACTAAATTGCGTACACACCCTTTTTGAATCCTATAATCCGGAACCTGATCAGCACTTTAATTTGGTGCTTGCATCCCATGTGCTTGAGCATGTTGACAATCCGTCCTTGCTTATACAGCGTATATATCACTGGCTATCTGATGAAGGACAATTGATCGCGGTGGTCCCTAATAAAAATTCGGTGCATCGCCAGCTGGCCGTCCTGATGGGACTACAACCCGAGCTTGACTCCTTGTCAGAACGTGACTTAATGGTAGGTCACCAGCGCGTCTTCTCGCTTCTGTCCCTGGAGAATTTGATTGAAAGTGCAAATTTTGAAATTAAAGATACCTCAGGATTTTTCCTCAAAGTATTACCCAACTCCATGATGCTCGATTATTCAGAAGCGTTGCTTCTGGCGTTAAATACAATTTCACCAGCAATATCCAAGAATATTCTGGCCAACATCGCGGTCGTCGCAAAAAAACATTAACAATCTTGGATGGAGCAACAACCATGGACGCTGAATACGCATTGCTGTGTCAACAACTCGTCCCGGAAACCGTGCGGGATTCTGAGGCTCGCCTCGGAAGGGCGCTCCGTCACACGTCAATTCCGGATGGGGAGCTCGCAGAAAATACAGGGGTATTCCTTCCTCCTCGTGCACTTAAGCGGACACTGTTTCTCGATGAACTCTATCAAAAAATACTTGGCGTTCATGGCATTGTTATCCAGTTCGGTGTTAGGTGGGGAAGGGATATCGCTACCTTTGACGCGCTAAGAACAATTTATGAACCGTTCAATATATCCCGCAGGGTCGTAGGGTTTGACACATTTGAAGGATTTCCTTCTGTCCATCCACAAGATGGCAATGATGCGATCATGACTCCGGGCGCCCTTAATGTTACTGAGGGATATGCCAGCGAGCTGAATCAAACTATCGAATGCCGTCGACAGCTCGACCCTCTGCCAAACATCGACCGTTGCCACCTGATCAAAGGGGATGCAAGCATCGAATTTGAACACTTTCTGGCGAGTCATCCTGAAACGGTTATCGCACTCGCTTATTTCGATATGGACATCTATACCCCGACAAAACGCTGCCTTGAGTTACTTGTGCCTTATATAACGAAGGGCACAGTGATCGCATTTGATGAATTGAATTCACCCATTGCACCGGGTGAAACTATTGCTTTGCGTGAAACGCTGGGCTTAAGCCGTTACGCTATTCAACGCTCACCACTTTATTCGGGGCAAGGGGCTTTCATCGTTATAGATTGAGGGGCATTTCAATTTAGTGCCGTATAGAATTACAGTGTGATCTCAGGCGCCGCAGCTCTTTACTCAACTGGATTGCCGGTCGCATATTTCTCTGTCGCACTGGCGGCATGTTTAGACGTAGGCATTTTTTGCCCAGATAGGCAGATATAGAGGGGATTATGTCAATAAGCGATTGCAAAATACTCGATTTGCCTAAGATACACGATCCACGAGGTAACCTGACTTTCATTGAAAACTCAACCCACATTCCATTTGACATCAAACGGGTGTACTACCTGTACGATGTTCCCGGCGGCTCCGAGCGCGGTTCACATGCACACAAAGGGCTACATCAGTTCATCATCGCGATGTCAGGAAGCTTTGATGTGACATTGGATGATGGCGTGCAGGTAAAGCGTTTTCACCTCAATAGATCACATTATGGCCTATACATCTGCCCAATGACTTGGCGGTTGCTTGACAACTTTTCTTCTGGGGCTGTATGCCTCGTCTTGGTATCCGAACCCTATGACGAAGATGATTATATTCGCGACTATGATTCCTTTTTAACCAAGGTAGAGAAAAAATGAGTGTTCCTTTCCTTGATTTAAGGTCGATCAACATCCAGTTTCGCGATGATTATCGTGCGGCACTGGATCGAGTGCTCGACTCAGGCAGGTTTATTCTGGGGGAGGAAGTTGAGGCGTTCGAGAGCGAATTCGCCTCTTACTGTGACGTGGCGCATTGCATTGGAGTTGCCAATGGCCTTGAGGCGCTTCACTTAGTATTACAAGCATGGGGCATTGGGCATGGTGACGAAGTCATTGTTCCTTCAAATACCTATATTGCGACTTGGCTTGCCGTGAGCCATACGGGTGCAGTTCCGATACCTGTAGAGCCCGACAATTTCACATACAACATTGACCCTGATCGCATTGAACAGGCTGTTACAAAGCGCACAAAGGCTATCATTCCTGTACACCTGTACGGCCAGCCCGCGGATATGGATGCCATCCTGCTCCTTGCCCAGAAACACGGATTTAAAGTACTGGAAGATGCATCACAAGCTCACGGCGCTCATTACAAAGGACGACGAACCGGAGGATTAGGTCACGCAGCCGGTTTTAGTTTTTACCCCGGCAAGAATCTTGGCGCACTAGGTGATGGTGGTGCCATCACGACCGATGATGAAAAACTTGCCAATTCCATTAGAGTGTTAAGAAACTATGGATCGAAGATAAAATATCAGCATGAGGTGAAAGGTTTTAATTCACGCCTAGATGAACTTCAAGCCGCATTTCTTCGCGCAAAGCTGCCTTCTCTGGACGCATCCAACGCTCGCCGAAAAAATATTGCAGCCCTGTATCAAAAAGAGTTCATACATTGCGGATTCGGATTACCTGCAATTCCTGACTGGGCTGATCCAGCATGGCATCTTTACGTGATCAGAGTAAAACAGCGTGATGCTTTTCAAAAAAGTCTCGAAAAATCGGGCATCGGCACGCATGTCCATTATCCTGTGCCTCCCCATCTCCAGATGGCATACAACACACCAACAGACACCAAAATAATAAACAGCACCCTGACAGAAAATATGGCGAATGAAATCATCAGCCTACCCATCTCCCCAAATTTAACTGATGACCAAGTCAATCTTGTTATTCAAGCTTGCATCCAAATGAGAAGGGCCCCTGAATAGAGCCATTGCTCTTGGGAGATTCTATGCGTAACTATCGTTGCCTGAACAATCAGTTTGCAGGAGAAGGGCTGGGAGGACTATTTCAGCAAGCTGATTTTTTTAATTTGCACGCCAATGGACAAGGAAACTACTTCGAATGGATTGATGGTGAGCGCATTGCTGCCACAGTGCATTTTACAAATGTTGGCAATGGGCTTTGGCGCAGTCCTGCACGCGGCACATTTTCAGGTTTCACTTTTCGGAACGATTTACCCATTGGGGATTTGTTTGCTTTTCTTGATGAAGTTGAAGCAAATCTAAAATCTTATGGGGCCCTGCATATTGAAGTCCTTCCAGCGCCAATGGCTCATGACCCGACAGCCTTCTCAAACCAATTGTATTTACTGAGTACACGTGGCTACAAGATGACTCATTGCGATTTGAACCACAGCTTGACTGTTGATTCGCGCAGCCTTTTCGAGCGTATGACCTATGGCAATCTGAAGCGATTACGCAAGTGCCAGAGGGATGGACTGATCACCGAACAAATGCCACTGTCATCCTTGGCCGACGTTTACCACACCTTGGCCCACAATCGTGCCCGTAAAAATCGCACCCTGTCTATGACGCTGGCACAGATTCAAACAATGGCCGATGCATTTCCAAGCGCCGTTGTTTTGTTCGGCTGTCGAGACGGGGAGTCCTTGGTCGCTTCAGCCATCTGCTTCCGACTTAGCCCAACTGTATTGTACGTCTTCTACTGGGGAGACCTGCCTGGATACGAGTCGCTAAGCCCTGTCGTGGCAGTGGCAGATGCCATCTATTCATACTGTCAAACAACTGACGCAAGCCTGCTGGATGTTGGCACATCCACCATGGGAGACGCGCCCAATTTAGGCTTAATTCAATTCAAGCGAGGCCTTGGTTTCACGGAATCCATCAAGGTTCGCATGCGCAAATCGTTATGAATACACCTGTGATGAACCGCAATATGAGCGATTACACCGAACAGTACCATGCACTACCATTTGAACCTATTCAAGCCAGCTATCGCCGTGCCTTGGTACTTCGCGAAATTGAGCGCATAGCGCCAAGAAATCTGCTTGAAATTGGCTGCGGCAACTTGCCTCTGTTCACAGACTTGGGGAATGAAGTTGAGATTACAGTAGTTGAGCCAGCCGTAGAATTTTCCACCAATGCACGCAAGCTGGCAGAGGGGCGCAGTCAAATCAATATCGTTCAGTGTCGTATCGAGGACTACACCAACTCGCATGCAGACTTCGACATGGTCGTGCTCAGTTGCGTACTCCATGAAGTGAATGACCCCTTGGCGCTACTCGCCTCGGTCAGAAATTTGTGCACTTCTGATACCGTGCTGCACGTCAACGTTCCCAATGCCAGATCGCTACATCGACTGCTGGCAGTTTCAATGGAGCTCATCCCCGCTCCTGATGTGCAGTCAGACACTCAGCGCAGAATGCAACAACGCGCCATGATTTACGACATGGCCAGTCTTCTACATGAACTCTCCCGCGCCAGCTTCTCCGTTTTCGAGAATGGCAGCCTGTTTGTGAAGCCATTCACTCACATGCAAATGCAACGCTTGATTGATGACGGATTCATGACGCAATCCATGCTCGACGGCCTCAATAATCTTGTTGATTTTTTGCCTGAGCTAGGCTCGGAAATCTGGGTAAACGCCAGGATAAATCGATGAATAAATCATTATTGATTGGCAGCAACCTTGCCATACTTGTCGGGGCTTATGAACTGGCACGTAGCGGTTCACATGTAACCTTGCTGACAGATAAAAAAAAGTTGGGGGGACACTTTGCTGGCATGCATATCAATGGCCATGATTTTGATATTGGGATGGTTATGCTGGAGAAGCAGACACAGGATACGGCCAGCCCAAACCTACAGACTTACAAGGCAAACACACGTAACGACTGGGTCCGTTTTGGCCATATCGCCGCCAGCTGGCTTGATGATCAGGATTGCTTGCGTCGAGTCCCTACTCCGACATGCTTGATACAGGGAAGCTTTGTACCAGACTATCTCATCACAAATCGACTGGATGTTTTTGCCGATGTTGACATAGCGGCACCCGCCCCGCTTTCGCGCAACAACATCCTTCACGCCGCCCAAAAGACGTCTTCCTCCACATACGACACCTTGACCTACGCCGAAGCTGCCAGGGTTAATCATGGCGAGGCGCTACATTCAGTGTTTATTGAGCCTTACATTCGCAAGTCTTTGGGCATCTCCTCAAATGATTTTCTGGCGCGATATCATCGCTTCGCTTGGGCCCCCCTGTTTTATCCAGAGACACTGACTGGAGCGCTTCGCGGGGATGTTTCTTTGCCTGAATATCCGTTCTGGACTACACACAATGGCTTTGTTGGACAGCTAGTAAAAAATCTCTGTGTGTGGCTGGAAAAGCAATCAAACGTCACACTGGTTAATCGACCCATTCTCTCTTTAAAACATGATGGGCAGCATTGGCATGCCAACGTCAGCGGCGGGCAAATATGGACAGGAGAGCGACTCGCCTTGGGAATCCCCCCTACACAAGCACACACTCTTCTTGGTACAGCGCCGACCGCTCTCGGCCAAACTGCATCAGTGACATTACTATTTGCCCTGGTGAAAGCGAGTGCAATTGGTCGAACACATGGGTGTTTAATGGTGGTTGATGAAAATTACTCTATCTATCGTTTGACAGACCAGGATGCTATGGCTGCAATGAACCCGGAATGGCATCGGGTCGTAGTTGAGGCAAGAAGTGATCTATTAGAAAAATGGCACCCCGCTCTGAGTCCAGAATCCATATTAGAACGAGAACTGCGTTCGCTAATGGAGGTAGATAACGAAAGTAACAATGCCGTAAATGTACTAAAGTGCTTCAGTGCAGCGGATGCCTTAGCCATACCCACAAAATATTTCGTGGATGACATGAAGGATGCCAATGCAAGATTAAGTGAAGCCACTATGGGGGCGATACTCACGGGCAATCTTTTAGGTTACGGTGTTTCTTCATTTAACGATCAACTTATCCAGGGTTTAAAAATCGCAGATGAATTCTCATGATTTTTTCTGGCCCGAATTTATCGGACTTCAAAAGCTTCGACACAGTCCCGCATAGAACCTCTTGTCAGGCAGTCACGCCCAGTTTTACGAACAACGCTTTCCCGCATACAAAAGCACGCGCAATACTCCGTCTACTCTTTTCCAGCAGCGCATCGCCAACACGACGCGGGCCGTCTCCATGCACCCAAACATAATCATCAAGAATGAGCCACCCCTCTGGATGCATCAGCGATAACCACAGATCGCAATCCTGCTTGACCTGTGCATAATCATGATTACCATCAATATGCATGACCGCAATACGCCCCTGATAGTCCACTCGCCCGAACATCGCAGTCTCGACCGATGGATTGTTGCGAATACGCTCGAAACCGCTTGCGGAGTCCTGCCTCAGGTAATTGAAACTGCCCAGCCCGATTGGAAAGGTATTGATGAAAAAATCCTGTGGTAGCGTTTCATAATCCCATTCGCCGACCAGACCTACCCGCACCGTATAGGGCGAATCATGCTGGGTGGCTGCCGCCGCCTGCCAAGGGTCGATGGCCAGCACATTGCCAATCTGGTAACGCCTCGCCAGCACCGCGAGAACCGCGGCCGATTTTCCCACCAAAGAGCCCACCTCCACGATATCGCCCTTGGGCGCACTGGAAAAGATCGCCATCATTGCGGCAATCTTCTGCTCATTCGATTCACCATAGATGTGATCTGCCATCCGGAAGATCGATGCGATCTCAAGATCGCCCAGATCACTTGAGTCACCTGCACACTCATCGATAAAACGCCGGTACTCCCTCACCTTCTCCATCAGTCTGTTGAAACGACCCATTTCGCGTTTGATAGGCGATTCACCTACAAGCTTTATTGCCAAATGATGTTCAGCAATGAAATGTTCCAGCCAAGAATAAACCGCAGCGACGGGGGCATATATGCGTGTGATATTGCATTGATATACTAAGCCAAGGAACTGCTCCGGAAATGCGTCCACATGAACATATGGCAACACAACCAATTCACCCATATCCCCCGGTAATTTCGCTTCGCTCTCGGACGTGGCTGCAACAACGCTCTCTTCACGTTCTCGCGCGGCCTCAAGATATTTCAAACCATCAGGATGAGTAGCCGGAAATACCAATGTCGTGCGCTCAGACTGGCCATGTCGGACGTTATTATCCAGCTCCATTTGCTCTATTCTTTCAAACCAAAGTTAACAATTAAACAACTTTACCCGAGACCATCTCAGCAAGATCACACACACTTTCAGACAAGATCGATTTCTATCAAATAACGCCGCACCACTTCCAGTTCGTTGAACATCAACACGTCGACCATCGATAGCCAAGAAACATGTTCGTACTTTTCCTGCCTATACTCTATCGGACGAGAATGTAAAAATTTAAGCGCAATATTTCGCGTCGAGAAAACTTCACGTTCGTACAAGTCGATGCCACCAATCGGATTGATGTAGGTGTCCGCTCGCTCTTGTCGGCAAATATCAAGAATACGTTCCTGCCCTTTCAAACCGGCATTGCCATATATACGGGAGCTCGAAACAATTTCAACAGACAGCGATAGATAGCTTGCAACCTCTCGCAAGCTGTTCAACAGATACTCATCTAGCCGATTCGAAGAATAAGTAATGATCCGCTCCAGCAACGGCATGACCTGAGCATAACCAGGCGCTTTCCCATAAGTATGCCGGATGGTACGCAGCAGCTTTTCACGCCAGACTTGACTGTCATCCAGCTCCACTTCGAAAATCAGCCGATTCTGGCTGGCTCCGCGCAATGGCACAGTGAAGGTATGCGCAGCTCCATTGAGCAGCAGCCGATTCCTGTTTATCCAGCCGCGATTGATGAAACTCACGTCGTCAAACACCACGAATTTGTCGACCGCGGCCATCAATTGAAAATAACCGATATAGGGCAAAAAATAAGGCTGCATGATCGCAATCGTTTTCATCCTCGAAAGTTACCCCTTGAGAAGCCCCAGAATGAAATCGACCTGAACATCTTCCAGCCCCGGATAGATCGGCAGGCAAATGATCTGCTCCGCCAGCTTCCTCGCAACAGGCAAATTCGCATGCGTAGCCGAGGGCATGCCGCGATACATCGGAAAGTCGCTGATCAACGGATAGAAATAGCGTCGCGCATAAACCCTGTTGTCGCGAAGCTTTTCATACAGGGCGTCGCGACTCAATGGGTAGTCAGGTTGTACCAGTATGGGGAAGTAAGCATGGTTGGAGGTGCGCTCCCCTTTGTCAGGCAGACACTCAATACCGATCACCTCCAGCAAACCCTCTCGATATCGCGCATCGATCACCTTGCGTTGCAGCAACGCATGGTCGATGCCCTTAAGTTGCAGCAAACCAAATGCGGCATTGATTTCGCTCATCTTGCCGTTGATCCCGGCGGCGATCACGGTCGTCTCGTCAACAAAACCAAAGTTTTTTAGATGATCGATGCGTTGTTTTGTTTTCGCATCATGGCAGACGATCGCTCCGCCCTCAAAGGTATTGAACACCTTCGTGGCATGGAAGCTCAGCACTGACATATCGCCATGATTCAAAATACTGCCATCATGACGCTGTACACCAAACGCATGGGCCGCATCGTAAATTACCTTGAGTCCATAGTTATCCGCGATCGTCTGGATGCGTTCAACATCACAGGGATGTCCATAGCAATGCACCGGCATGATGGCTGTCGTTTGCGGCGTGATTGCCGCCTCGATCTTGTCCGGATCAAGATTTAACGTAACCGGATCGATATCAACGAACACTGGCTTGATACCGTTCCATAGCAACGAATGAGCGGTTGCCACAAAAGAATACGGAGTAGTAATCACCTCGCCGGTAATACGAAATGCCTGCAAGGCAGTGATCAAGGCCAACGTACCATTGGCGAACAGAGAAAGGTACTTTACTCCCAGATATTCACACAGTTCCTGTTCCAGTTGCTGATGGAAGGGCCCGTCATTAGTTAGCCATTTACTCGCCCATATCTGTTCCAGATAGGGGATGAAGTCTTCCAGCGCTGGCAACAAGGGCTGCGTTACATGAATATGTTCTTTTTGCCGCCTATTCATCGTCTTACCCCACAATCGAATTCAACCTTGGCTCATACCCACCCGACACGCTCCACATCGAGTCCAACTACTTAGATTCTGCAACCTGTCCAACTCGACAACCTGCCTCCTTGTAACTCGAGTGCTAATCTACACTAGAAATCAACTCAAACGATTCCGGCGGCAACCCCTCACACCAACGTCTCCACATAATCCGAAACGCCTGTTCGATATCTTTCGCTATCTTCTCGGGCTGGCCTGCCGCCGACTGCACGAGCCGCCCCCTCAAGCCCCCTCTCATAGCAGAAAGTGCACCAAGATTAGCGGTCCACGCCACCCCCTTTTGCACGAAATCCGCCGCATCAGTTGATACGAAGTCACTCAGACCAACCTGACCGAGAATCGAGGCGCCTGAACGACCGGCCGGAGTACCGCCAGCCAAAGTTAGCGTCGGAACCCCCATCCATAGAGCATGAAACGTAGTCGTCCCCCCGTTATAAGGAAAGGTATCCAAGCATATGTCTATCTGATGATGCAAACGCAAATAGTTATGCATATCACAACGCTCATGAACATCCAGACGTTCCCGAGGAATACCCTCATAAGCAAACCAATCGATCAAATCACCGCAGCTGCCCCCCTTGGGCATTGCCCCCAATAACATTCGCGAACTGGGAACCGCACGCAAAAGTTGCGCCCATAAAGCAACGACGGACCGACTGATCTTGCTTGGCCGATTGAAACTACCAAAAGTCACATAGCCGTTACTCAATGCGGGTAAATCATTTAGCTGGGGAGCTTTATCGGAAGGTAAAAATGGCACGCTAGCAGGCAAGCGAACTATCTTTTCCGTAAAGTAGCGATCAAACAAATCTGGCGTCAAGAAGAACTTATCATTTAAAAAGTAATCCATGGCCTGCAGC
>JBBQXA010000031.1:0-22692 GCA_038210095.1 Burkholderiales bacterium | reverse complement strand
ACTGTTTGCCTTGCCCTGGTACCGGAAGCTGCTAAGCAAGCGCGGCAACACCCAGGAAGTGATGCTGGGCTATTCCGACAGCAACAAGGATGGCGGTTACATTACCGCCAACTGGGAGTTGTACAAGGCCGAACTGGAGCTGGTCAAAGTATTCGAGAAGTATGGCATCGAACTGCGTCTGTTCCATGGTCGCGGCGGCACGGTTGGTCGCGGCGGCGGCCCCAGCTACGATGCGATCCTCGCGCAACCGCCGGGCAGCGTGAACGGCCAGATACGCATCACCGAGCAGGGTGAAGTTATCTCCAGCAAATACTCCAACCCGGAAATCGGTCGCCGCAATCTGGGCACGCTGGTCGCCGCGACCATGGAAGCCACGTTGCTGCATCACCATGGCGCGGATAGCACCATGCCTGAATTCCACCGCATCATGGAGGCGCTAAGCCTGGATGCTTTCGCCTCCTACCGCAAGCTGGTGTACGAAACACCGGGCTTCACCGATTACTTCTTCACCGCCACGCCGATACGCGAGATCGCCGAACTGAACATCGGCAGCCGCCCCTCGGCCCGCAAGGCATCGAATCGCATCGAAGACCTGCGCGCGATTCCCTGGGTATTTAGCTGGGGCCTAAGTCGTGCATTACTGCCGGGGTGGTTCGGCTTCGGTAGTGCCGTGAAAAAATTCATCGAACGCGAAGGTCAAGACGGACTGGCGCAACTTCAAGCCATGTACCAAAACTGGCCCTTCTTCCGCGGGCTGATGTCCAATATGGACATGGTGCTGTCTAAAACCGATATAGGCATTGCCTCGCGCTATGCCGAACTGGTGGAGGATATTGAGTTGCGTGAGCGCATCTTCGGGGCAATCGAAAGCGAATGGGAAGACACCGTCAAGATGCTGTTCAAGGTCACCGGCAACCAAACATTGCTGCAGGACAATCCGACCTTTGCGCGCAGCCTGCTGACCCGCACGCCTTACATTGACCCGCTCAACCATCTGCAGGTCGCCCTGCTGGAACGTCATCGCGCGGGTGATAACGATGAGCTGGTTAAACGCGCTATTCATCTGACCATCAATGGCATCGCCACCGGCCTGCGCAACAGCGGATAAATGAGACGCGGCATTTTATTAGCACTTGCCGCCATCATGCTGCTGACCTCATGCAGCAGTCGCTCCGCCCGCAGCCTTGTCAATGTTGTCAGTAGCGGAACTGTCCGTAGCGCGGTTCAGATTGCCACCAGCGGCAGCCCTGAAGCCGCAGCCCGGGCGCTGCTCAAGCGCAAAGAAGTTGCCTACGCGCGCAATCCACTGCAAGCCGCCAACGACCTCAAGTCGCTGCAACGCGATTTTCAACGCCTGATCGAACTACTGGGCGGAAAAGTAAGCGAAAAGTGGGGCAAGCAGGAAGCAAAACTGCCGGATCGCACCCACTATGTAAAATACACCCAAGGCTATCTCTCGCGCGCCATCGTCGATTTCGATAAAGGTGAAATTACGGTTGAAACGCTGGACGACAAGAACCCCGAGCGCAGCCTCAAAAGCGCCATCGTCACCACACTGCTAACACCGGACGACCCGCGCGCTGTCGATCTATTTTCAGATAAGTCCATCCACCTGAGCAGCGATCACAATCCCTATCTGTTGGGATTAGTCATGGATCACACTGGAAATTCCATAGCCACACCGCAACAGGCCGAGCACTTCGCCGACGGCCTGGTCGCCATCGCACTCAACCGCACGGTCAAAACGGATGCGGGCGAGAAACAAGCGCGCTTTGTCAAATTTGACATGGTCAACAATTACACCAACAAGCAGGCGGAAAAATATCGTCCACTGGTTGATAAGTTCGCCCAAACCTACAACATCAGTCCCAGCCTGGTGTTCGCCGTCATGCGCACCGAAAGCAACTTCAATCCGTTCGCGGTCAGCCCCGCCCCTGCTTACGGCCTGATGCAACTGGTACCCAGCAGCGGCGGCCGCGATGCGTACAAGCGCGCCAAGGGCAGCGACACCATTCCCAGCAAGCAATATCTATTCGATGCCGAAAATAACATCGAACTAGGGGTGGCCTACCTGAATGTGCTGGCATTCAACCAGCTAGACGAAGTAACCGATCCTGTATCACGGGAATACTGCGTTATCTCGGCCTACAACACGGGCGCGGGCAATGTGTTACGCGCCTTCGGTGGATCATCCAAAAATCGTGACGCCGCCCTGCGGGACATCAACCAGCTCTCCCCACCTGCGGTCTATGACCAGCTACGCAAACGTCTTCCCTACGCCGAAACACGGCAATATCTATACAAGGTCGTGGGATTCAGGAAGCAGTTTGTAGCTGGCAATTAAAGGCATCAAACACGCTAGCCGCGCAACGAAATCTCCGCAAACCCCATCACCCTGCAAGGTACAATTACAAATCAATCAGCCTCATACCCCAAGGGCTCCGACCATGATCCAAAAGATACTCGTGTTGCTATCGTTTCTATTTGCCCACCAGGCTCACGCGGGCGAGCTGGTGTATATCGGACTTGATGCCGAATTTGCGCAAAAATCCAGCACTTCCGCCCAAGCCGTTCAACAGGGCATCCAAATCGCCATAGATGAAATCAATCAGGCTGGCGGCGTACTGGGTGGGCGCAAACTCGAACTGATCACCCGCGACAATCGCTCCATCACCGCCATCGCCGTGGACAATCTGCGCGATCTGGCCAAGATACCCGACCTGATCGCAGTCTTTGGCGGCAAGTACAGCCCGGTCTACATCGAATGCATTCCCGTTGCACAGGAGTTGCAAATCCCGCTACTGGATCCATGGGGATCCGCCGATATGATTACCGATCACGGCTTTCAACCCAGCTACACCTTCCGTCTGTCGCTGAAAGACTCATGGGCTGGCCCTGCCTTTGTTCGTTTCGCGATGAAACAACACAAAGCAAAACATCTGGGTGTCCTGCTGCCCAATACCTCATGGGGCCGCAGCAATCAGGCCGCCATCGATAAGGCGGCAGCCAAAGCCGGAGTCAAGCTGACAGGAGTGCGTTGGTATAACTGGGGCGACCCCTCCTTGATAATAAAGTACAACGAATTGCGCAACACGGGGGCTGATGCCATCATCCTCGTCGCTAACGAAAATGAGGGCTCCCTCCTGATCAAGGAAATGGCCGCACTGCCGCCAGAGCAACGTCTACCCATCATCAGCCACTGGGGCGTCACGGGCGGCGACTTCGCCGGCATGACAGGAGACGCCTTGCAGAAGATTGATTTCTCGGTAATCCAAACCTACAGCTTCATCGGACAAAAATCACCGATTGCCAAGCGCGTGCTGGCTGCCATGCAACGCTCTTACGGAATCGCGGAGGCTAGCCAGATCAAGAGTCCGGTAGGCGTCGCTCACGCCTACGACCTGACCCATCTGCTCGCGCGCGCAATTAACCAGGCCGGCAGCACAAATCGCGGCAAAATCCGCGATGCCATGGAAAAGCTCGGGCCTTACGTTGGACTGGTGCAGTATTACGCCCAGCCATTCTCCCCGGAT
Source organism: Burkholderiales bacterium (assembly GCA_038210095.1). Classification (GTDB taxonomy): domain Bacteria; phylum Pseudomonadota; class Gammaproteobacteria; order Burkholderiales; family Gallionellaceae; genus Gallionella. The sequence continues at coordinate 19,159 of JBBQXA010000031.1, read as the reverse complement.
CGGCATGATGCACTTTCGGACAAAAATATCTTTTTTTCCCGCTACACAGCGGATGACAAGCTGATTCCGTTCGACCAACCAAACTATTGAGTCACCACCAGCATCACCCACGATCATGAATTCACTTCTCTGGAGAAATCACGACAACTTGCCTCTGGAGATCCGCATCAAACGTGCGGCATTTGCCATGACGATGTTGATCGTAGTGATACTTGGCGGCATGCTGCTAATCCTGACCCTGTCAGAGATTCTGTCGAATCAAACCAAAGCCAATCGAGATAGCGCCAACTTCATCGGTAAGGTCTTGTCTGTCGATATTAAGAGTCAGCTGAACTCCGTTAAGACTCTCAGCCAAAGCTCACTCGTGTGGACCGCGCTGACCGACTCCGCAGGACGCGATGCCCACCTGAGACCGTTTCTTCAGAACAAAACAAATTCAGGCAACATGCCGATGCATCTGCTCGATTATCGGGGACGCTCGGTATTGGAAAGTGTTTCTTCCGCACATATTGATAGCTCACTGGCGCAACTTTCAGCTCGGGTACTGGCCGATAGACGGCCACGATTTGCCACCGATCAGAATGCAGAACATTCTGCACTGATTGTCGCATTTCCCGTATTCTTCCCCTACACACAAGATGCTATCGGCGTACTAGTCGGCGAAATTGACCTTAGCAACAATTTCTCCAGCAAAGTCGAAGACTTGGGCGCCGAGATAGGCATAGAGATTCTTCATCAGGGCCGCATTCTTGCAGCTCATCGCCACATCGATTCAGGGGGATACTTCCCGGCCAGCGTTGAACTCAATCTACAAGAAACCATTGATGATGGCCCGCTGGTACTCAAGCTCTATTCAACCAGCAACCCCTGGATTCAAACCGTTACCAAATATATTGTTCTTTCGATTGCGCTTGCCGCCCTGCTGGGTACGTTGGTCTGGAGGATAGCGGGACTGATCGCACGCCGCATTACCCTGCGTCTCACGCCGCTAACTAATGCCTGCGTCGCCATCTCCAAGGGACATGACGTGACCATACCCCAAGATGACGGCATGGATGAAGTCGGAGTCCTCTCGCGCACTCTGCAGAACGCAATTTCGTCATACCGGCAAATCAATACTCACCTTGAACAGTTAGTTGCAGAAAAAACACGCGGACTATCCGAAAGCGAGTCGCGTTTTCGCCGCTTCTTCGAGAATAATTCGTCCGTCATGCTGCTCATCGATCCTGCATCGGGTGAAATCAGGGATGCAAACTACGCGGCTGCAAATTTCTACGGTTACCCCCATGAGGAAATGGCTGGCATGCACTACCGTTACATTAATCTTCTGTCAGAGTTGGCCAGCCGGCCGAATCTGGAAGGAGAGGGCTTAGAATTCATCTCGCGTCACCAGCTTTTTAACGGCGACGCCCGCGATGTCGAAGTCTATTCGACGCCGATAGAAAGTGACGGGCGCACACTACTTTTCGCCATCGTCCACGACATTTCTGAGCGCACACTAAATGAACGTGAACTACGCATCGCGGCAACTGCGTTTGAAGTACAGGAAGGTATCCTGATCACCGATGCCGACATAAATATCCTTCGCGTAAACAAGGCATTCAGCAGAATTACCGGCTATCAGGCAGATGAGGTCATAGGCCACAACCCCAGCATACTCAACTCTGGTTACCAGGACACCGAATTCTATGCCGCCATGTGGGATGATTTGCATCGCACTGGAGAATGGGAAGGGGAGATATGGAATCGCCGCAAGAACGGAGAAATTTACCCAGAATATCTCACCATTACCGCGACCAGGGATGTTAAAGGCAACATCAGCAATTATGTTGCCGCGTTCAATGACATCACCGCCAGCAAAAAGGCCGAGGAGGAAATCAAGGGATTGGCGTTTTACGACCCCCTTACCCGCCTGCCTAACCGCCGACTACTGCTGGACAGACTTACACGGGCACAGGCATCAAGCGCGCGCAACGCTCAACAATGTGCCCTATTGTTTATTGATCTGGATCATTTCAAGTCCCTGAACGACACGCTGGGGCACGATATTGGCGACCTGCTTCTGCAACAGGTTGCACAACGGCTACAAACCTGCGTCCGCGACGACGACACGGTGGCACGTCAGGGCGGGGATGAATTCGTTCTGATGCTGGAAAATTTGAGTGAAAGTACAATTGATGCCGCAAAGCAGGCAGAAAAAATTGCCGAGAAAATACTACTTACGCTTAATCAGACCTACTATCTTGGCACGCACGCGCACCATAATACCCCCAGCATCGGCATAACCCTGTTCTCCGGCCATCAAACGAAAGCTGAGGAATTATTCAAGCAGGCCGACATTGCCATGTATCAATCCAAAAGTGCCGGTCGCAACACTCTGCGCTTCTACGACCCCACCATGCAGGCCGAAATTTCGGCACAGGTTGCTCTGGAGCTGGACCTGCGGCGCGCTGTTAGCGAACATTCCGAACTCCTGCTCTACTATCAGACTCAGGTCGATGACGCTGACCACATCACCGGTGTTGAAGCGCTAATAAGATGGAACCATCCCGAACAAGGCCTGATTTCTCCCGCCAAATTTATCCCGCTCGCAGAAGAATCGGGGTTGATACTGCCTCTGGGCCACTGGGTGCTCACAACCGCCTGCCGCCAACTCGCCAGCTGGTCCGCGCAACCCGGCAGAGAGCACCTCTCCATGGCGGTCAACATCAGCCCCAGACAATTCTGGCTGCCGACCTTTGTCGAGGAAGTGTTGACTCTGATCAACTACTTCAAGATCAACCCGGCGAAACTCAAGCTTGAAATCACCGAAAGCATGACACTGGATAATGTGGATGACATCATTGCCAAGATGACTGCATTGAAATCCAAGGGGATAAATTTCTCCATGGACGACTTCGGCACTGGCTATTCTTCGTTGCAATACCTTAAAAAGCTTCCGCTCAGTCAACTCAAAATCGACCAGTCATTCGTCCGTGACATCGCAAACGACAGCGGTGATCAGGCCATCGTAAGGACCGTCATTGCCATGGCCCAGAGTCTGGATCTGAATGTCATTGCCGAAGGCGTTGAAACCAAAGAACAGCGCGCCATCCTACTGTCCTACGGCTGCTCAAACTATCAGGGCTACCTATTCGGAAAACCCGTGCCTATCGAGCAACTGGAAATCGTTCTGACACAAAGTCCTTGAGACTCACCAATTGCGACAGACCAGAAAGACGATTAACTAAACTCCTTGATGATGTGCTGCTGGCGGCGGCTGATGGCCAGTAACTCGTCCAGCCCTTTCAGCTTCACCATCCAGCCACTTCCCTCACCCTCTTCACCCCCGCCCTTTTCAAAGCCTTCTATCGCCTCTTTGGCGACCAGACAGTTGCGATGTATGCGAACAAAACGTGTGGCAAATTCCTTTTCCATTGCACTGAGAGATTCTTCGAGCAGGTACTCGCGGTCAGCGGTATGCACCGTCACGTATTTGAGCTCGGCGCGCAAAAACAGCACCTGCTCTATCGGCACCAGATAAATCTTGCCGCGTTCATGGATAGAGATATTTTTACGTGCTTCCGGCAGTAATTCAAACAGCGCCTCAGTCTGCAACGGAACGGCTGCGCGCGCCCTGCCCAATGCCTCAAATAACCGCCCCAAGCGAATAGGCTTGAGCAGATAGTCAACCGCATGAAGCTCAAAGGCCTTGATTGCATAGGCATCATAGGCCGTAGTAAAGATAATAACTGGGGGCCACTTGGGAGCATTGGCTTCGACCTCTCCCAGTATCGGCCGCGGCAGTTTGTTGAGGTGGAGTGCCAGCTCAATACCATCCATCTGTGGCATGCGTATATCCAGCAACACCACGTCGGCGGGCGTAACCATCAGCTTTTCCAGTGCCTCCTGACCATTACCCGCTTCACCCACCACGGTCAGCGCCAGTTGTTCGCTGCAATCACTCAGCAGGTCACGCAAACGGCTGCGTGCTGGCGCCTCATCATCCACGATAAAGATGCGCAGGGGCAACTCAACGCTTTCCATTACTTTCCTCCTTGGTGTACGGAAATAGAATTTCAACGCGGTAGAAATCGTCACCTTTTTCCACCTTGTAACTCGCTTCAACATCAAACAACAATGCCAAGCGTTCGCGAATATTGCGCAACGCCATATGATGTCCAGAATGCGACTCTAACTGACGTTTCGCACAGGGATTCTCCACTCGAATTTTCAACAGCTTCCCGAGGGCCTCCACCTTAACGGTAATGACTCCGCCCTGAGTTAGCGACTCGATACCGTGGTACACCGCATTCTCCAGCAAGGGTTGTAGCAATAGCGGCGGAATCAAGGCATCGCGCGGCAAGTCCTGCTCTTGCCAGACAATATGGAGCCGTTCGCCCAGACGCAACTGCTCCAGCGCAATATATTGTTGGCAGAACCGCACTTCATCACGAATTGGCACCAGATCCAGCTCTTCGGTCATCGCCATACGGAATAAGTCAGCCATGTCCTCCAACGCAGTTTCCGCCTGCCGGGGCTGGGCGCGCACGACGCTGAGTACGGCATTGATCGTGTTAAACAGAAAATGCGGGCGAATTCGCGCGCGCAATACCTGCAAGCGCGCATCATGCATGGCTAGCGATAACACCTGACTGCGCCATCTGAAGTACATCAACAAAATTGCGCATACCGCAATCGCCAGCAGGCTGTAACGCACTGCGCTGTAGCTTCCCTCACCCTGTCCGATCGGGCGATACAACTCGCCGCCAAGGTCTCGAATAGTCAGGGTCACTGTTATCACCAATACACACACCGCCAATACGCCCTGCCTGTAGGGTAAGCGCTGCAGCCACGGCTGCAGCGCCCAGAGCAAGAGCAAACAAGCCAACAACACGGGGGCAAGTAGGGCCGAAATTTCCATCACACGTACGGGCAGATCACCCCAGGTATCTGCCCGAATTAGCGCTTGAATCAGCGCCAATCCATTCCCGACCAGCAGGATACGCAACGTAACGCCAAGGTTACGAAAGTTCGGCAGCACATCTGCCAAGGGGTTTTGTTTTATACTGCGCGCCTTATTCATGGCGATAATCCTCAGGATTTGAGCCGCAATTGCGGACAATAATACATGGCTAGCATACAAGATAAAGAGACTTGGTCGGGACGTTTCAACGAACCCGTGGCGGAACTGGTAAAGCGTTATACCGCTTCGGTGGATTTCGACCGCAAACTGGCACTATTCGATATCCGCGGCTCACTGGCCCATGCGCAGATGCTGGCGGCATGCAATATCATCGCCACACAGGATCTTGAAGACATTCGGCGCGGACTTGCCCAGATTGAAAATGAAGTTATCGCGGGGACTTTCGAATGGTCACTGGATCTGGAAGATGTGCACCTGAACATCGAGAAGCGCCTCACCACACTGGTTGGTGACGCCGGCAAGCGGCTGCATACCGGCCGTTCGCGTAACGACCAAGTGGCAACCGATGTGCGCCTGTACTTGCGCAATGCAATCGACGATCTGCTTGAGCTGATCAAGTTGCTGCAATCCTCATTGCTCGACCTCGCCACCCTGCACACCCACACTATCATGCCGGGCTTTACCCACTTGCAGGTGGCTCAGCCGATTAGTTTTGCCCACCACCTGATGGCCTACTTCGAGATGCTCAAACGCGATGGGGAGCGCCTGGTAGAATGCCGCAAGCGCGTTAACCGCCTGCCACTGGGCTCGGCCGCACTGGCGGGCACCAGCTACCCGATCAATCGCGAGATGGTTGCGGAACTGCTGGGTTTCGAGGCGCTGTGCGAAAACTCGCTGGATGCGGTATCGGATCGCGACTTCGCAATCGAGTTTACCGCCGCTGCGGCACTGATCATGACCCACCTGTCGCGCTTCTCTGAAGAGCTGATTTTGTGGATGAGCCCGCGCGTTGGTTTCATCGACATCGCTGACCGCTTCTGTACCGGCTCTTCCATCATGCCGCAGAAGAAGAACCCCGATGTGCCGGAACTGGTGCGCGGCAAGACCGGACGGGTGAATGGCCATCTGGTCGCACTGTTGACGCTGATGAAAGGACAACCGCTGGCCTACAACAAGGACAACCAAGAAGACAAGGAACCGTTGTTCGATACCGTGGATACCTTGATTCAGACTCTGCGCATCTATGCGGACATGGTGGGGGGCATCAAGGTAAAGCCCGAGGCAATGCGCAACGCCGCCTTGCAGGGTTATGCTACCGCCACCGATCTGGCCGACTATCTGGTGAAGAAGGGATTGCCGTTCCGCGATGCGCACGAGGTCGTGGCACTGGCAGTACGTTACGCGGAACAGCGCGGTTGTGATCTGGCGGATATCGAGCTGATTGAATTACAACGCTTCTCGGCCGACATTGCCGACGACGTGTATGAAGTGCTGTCGCTGGAGGGCTCACTTGCCAGCCGCAACCACATCGGCGGCACGGCCCCCAATCAGGTGGAAGCGGCCATCGCTCGTGCTCGTCAATTTTTGGCAAGCTAGAAATCACAAGAGCAAAGAAAAAGGGGATGCTGCTGCATCCCCTTTTTCTTTGCCCGTCTTGCTTGAACTGCTAGTCTTTGTGCATCGGCTCGGGTGTATTCATCACCGATCCCGCACTGAAACCGAAGCTTGCGATTGCAATAAAGATCAGAATCATTCCCATCGCATTGGCACCAGAATAAAATGCCAAGCCAGTCAATAACACCGAAACCACGCCTGACAACAAGAATTGCTTGCAGCCTGAATTTCCGTTTTCGTTCCCTACTTCCATCACGTCTCTCCTCGAATTTTTTAGTATCAGGCCGACAGCCCTCCCTGCCTCACACCGGATTCTTGCCCAGTTTCGAATTTTACGCAACCATTCTGCTCTCGGAAAGGCCGATAAAAAAATGGGCAATCATTCACGATTGCCCAAATAGGAGGAGAGAATGAAAAATTGAGTTGTGGCCAACTCATTTCCCCAAAACTCAGTGGACACTATATCGGCTCGACACCTATAAGCCTATATGCCGAATTGCCTATATATTTCGGCCTAGTCCTGCAGCAGTTGCTTCAACTCACCACTCTGATACATCTCCATCATGATGTCCGACCCACCGACAAATTCGCCCTTGATATAAAGCTGCGGGATGGTTGGCCAACTGGCGTAATCCTTGATTCCCTGCCTGATTTCAGCATCCTGCAATACGTCCACCGAAAAAAAATCCTTCACGCCGAGCGCGTGCAGAATACGCACCGCGTTGGCGGAAAATCCGCATTGCGGAAATTGCTGATTGCCTTTCATGTACAAAACCACCGCATGGGTCGTGACCTGTTCGTGGATGCGCTGCTGAATATCTGTACTCATGGGGTTATTACCTGAATTAAATGATCGGGAATAATATCGGTCACAGCAAGGACACGTCAAGTGCCTGCATCATCCTCGGCGGCGACTTCGTCCATCTGCTGATGGCGCGCGATCATCGCCGCCCGCGACTCGGGCGTCTCAAGACTGATACGCCCCAGCACGCCGTCGCGGTAATCCTGCAAAAACATCAACGCCGCTTTCTCCAGATCATAATCGCCACCTTTGCTGCGATAACCGCGTCGTTGCGCAATCGCCTCAATCAAGGTCGAACCATTCATCCCGGACACATCGAATTTGTAACGCGCGGCTATCAGGGCCGGATAACGCTCCAACACGATGTCACCCAGAAAAGTTGCCACTTCTTCATCGATCACCGCGTTACGACCTATGGCGTGGCTGGCGGCCAGCATCAGACCGTCGCTGTCGTATTGGATCTTGGGCCACATCATGCCGGGCGTGTCGATCAGCGTCATGTGATCATTGAGCGCAAGACTCTGCTGACTCTTGGTCACCGCGGGCTCATCGCCGACTTTGGCCACGCGCCGCTTCAACAGCGCGTTCATCAACGTGGACTTGCCGACGTTGGGGATACCCATGATCATCATGCGCAAAGCCTTGAGCGGCGTCCCCCGATGCGGCGCCAGCGGCAAACATAGCTTAGGCACCTTGGTGACATCTCCCGGCTTCTTGCAAGACAACGCAACGGCCTTTACTCCCGGCTGCTGATTGAAATAATCCAACCAGGCCTGGGTCGCGACCGGATCTGCCAGATCAGTTTTATTGAGCAGCTTCAGACAAGGGCGCTGACGATGCAGGCGCAACTCCTTGATCATCGGATTGCAACCCGCCTCCGGCACGCGCGCATCCAGCACCTCGATAATGACATCGGCGCGCTCCATCGTCTCGCTCGCTTTCTTGCGAGCCGAGACCATATGACCGGGGAACCATTGAATACTCATACAACCACCATTTAATTAATGGCCTGCATTCTACCCGCATCCGATTGACACCGCCCTATCTCGCCCCGATAATCGCCGCCATGAACTCCACCGCCACAATCTTTTGCAAAACTCTGCCCGTCGCGCATCTGCGTACGGTATGGCGCCTCGCGCCCGATGGCCTGATGAGTTAGCATTTTTTGCAGCAGTAACTTTCTTAAAAGGCCACAGACACCCCCTGTGGCTTTTTTGTTGTTCACCCATTTGGAGATACGTATGTCGCTTCCGGCCGCATTTGTTTCGGTCATCCTGATCTGGTCCACCACGCCGCTCGCAATAAAGTGGAGTGCGCTGGGCTTAGGCTCCAGCTTCGCCGTGTTCTCGCGCATGGTGGTAGGCGCACTGCTGTGCGCGATCATTTTGCTGTTGCTGCGTGTGCGCTTCCCCCTGCACCGCAGGGCCATACAGGCCTATCTGGTCGGCGGCATCAGCATGTTCGGCGCCATGGCCCTGACCTACTGGTCGGCACAAACCGTCAGTTCCGGCATGATTTCGGTGCTGTACGGCCTGTCGCCGTTAATTACCAGCGTCGCGGCGATGTGGTTGCTGAAAGAGGAAAGCATTACACCCAGCAAACTGACCGGCATGCTGCTGGGAATGGCGGGACTATTTCTGGTATTTCGCGGCGCGCTGAATGTAGGAGCGGGGCTGGGGCTGCTCGCCTTATTGCTCGCGGTCACCCTGCAATCGTCCGGACTGGTTTGGCTCAAACGCATAGCCGACGACAGCTCTCCGCTGGCCATGACACTGGGCAGCCTGCTGGTGGCACTGCCGCTGTTCTTCGCTTCCTGGTGGCTGACGGACGGGCACTTGCCCGGCGAAATGCCCGCGCGCGCACTGGCTGCAACCTTCTATCTGGGTACGATCGGATCGGTGCTGGGCTTCATGCTTTACTACTACATGATCAAACACATGGAGGCCGGACGCATTGCGCTGATCACCCTGATCACTCCGGTAATGGCTTTGTTGCTGGGACACGGTCTGAATAACGAAGCCGTACTGCCACAGGTATGGATGGGTACGCTCAGCATCCTGCTCGGGCTGTGCCTGCATCGCTGGGGCGCGAGCTGGCAAGCTGCACTGACCCGAAAAATCAACTCAGGCGGGTAAAAGCATCGCCAACTGAGCCTCGTCCAGATAGCGCCACTTGCCCTCGGGCAGCTCCAGTGCATCCAGTCTCAGTTCGCCTATCTGCGTGCGGCATAACGCGACGCAGTGATTTTCGGCAGCGGCCAGCATGCGCTTGACCTGATGGTATTTTCCCTGCTCCAGCACGATCTCAATTTGGTGCGTATCCAGCATGCGGCAGCTGACCGCAGCCAATGGCGCGGGCTCGTCGTGCAACTTGACGCCGGACAGCAAGCGCGCAACCAGTTCCGGCGTTACCGGATCGTGTGTGGTCGCCACATACAGCTTGGGCACATGATGTTTGGGTGAAGACTGGCGATGGATAAACGCACCGTCATCGGACAGCAGCAGCAAGCCGGTTGTGTCGTGATCCAGTCGCCCTACCGGCTGCACGTCGCGTCGAACGAACTGTTCGGGCAGAATGGTCAGCACGCCGGGGTGGTGGCTGGGCTTGCGGGAACATTCAAAATTGGCCGGTTTATTTAGTGCGATATACACATGCTCGCGATAACGCCAATCCTCACCAAAAAGATTGATCGTCAATCCGCTCGTCTCGACGAGCGTCCGACTGTCAGAGATTACCTCGCCCCCGACACGCACTTCACCGTCAGCTATCAGTTCGGCGCACCACTTGCGGGTGCCAAATCCCTGCGATTGCAGGATGCGATCCATACTCATTTTGCTCATGGCGGCACTTTAGCAGAAGTGCCGCGCCCTTCAAACAGTGCAGCTTCGTTTGACGCTGCGGGCAACGCACCATATGCTGCACGTCGGCAGCTACTAATGCCGCGCACATGGAGTCACAATGAATCTGAAGTTCTGGCAGAAGAACCCCTCACCAGAGGAAGATGGAGATCAATCATCCCAAGCCCCCTCAATCCTTGCGCAGATTAAGGCGCGCGTAACCGCATTACTCGGCCGCGTCCGGGTCGCTCCCCCGTTTCAGGCCGGAAGTGTCAATGCTGACGACGAGTCTTCGCCCATGGATAAGGACGCTTCAACCCCTGACGCCCCGGTTGACGTTCGAAAAAAGGCCAAACGTATCGGACTGATAGTCGGCGGCATCGCACTGTTATTGTCCCTAATGATCGGCATTGGCTACGCCAGCTGGAAGATGCTCAAATCGTCGCCCGCCCCCACCTCCGATCCGCTGGAGCTTGTTGATGAATTGCATATTCCTTCCCAGCCCATTGATCGGCCCGCCAGCGAACCACTCGCCATGCCAACCCCGCTCGAAATGGCCGCCTCCTCGGTGGAGGTGAATGCCGAATCTGCGGTACCGCTCACCCATGTCGAGCACGCAGATGCGCCCTCACCAATATCCGCACCAATCGAAACTCCAACCACCAACCTGGAACACCATGATTTTCCGGCTTCGTCCGTAACTGCCGCACCCTTGGCCTCTGCCGAGCACCCAGCCTCCCATATACCGACAACCGATACCGCTGAAATCGCCGCACTTCGAAAGAAAAATGCCGAGCTCCAGTCTGAGCTGCGCAAATTAAAGGGTGAGCAGCGTCGCCGCACTTCAACATTTAAGCTGCATCAAGGTCAGCCCGCCGCAATCGGCGGCTCTGTGACCGTAGAAAATGCCGACCCCAAAGCCACGGCAGATACACTCAAAAGCGCAATAGACGCGATGAATAATGTCTCGGGCGACTATCAGAATAAACCAGTCAAATAACACCAACCAGAGAAGGTAGAACAACATGAACAACAATCAGGCTTTGACCCGTCCGGAAATTCTGGACCAGGAAGCGCTGCACGAATTTTCTGATGCCCTGACCGATCATGTGCCCACTATCGAACGCAACATGGCCCGACTGGGCCGTGAGCCAGCCAACCGGGTGGTAATTGCCGATATTTTCCGCGCCTTGCATAACATCAAGGGCGATGCCGCGCTCTGCCGGGTAGAAACCGCAGTCCTTATTGCACACCCGATCGAATCGTTATTGACGCGCATGCGTTCGAACGAATTGAACTACACACCACTACTGGGCGAAGTCATACTGCTCTCGCTGGACAGACTCGAGCTCGCCATTGAAGCACTCATGGCAGGAAGGTCCATCGTGCATCTGCGACTTACGGATCTAGTTGAAGGCCTGGAAAATATCAGTCAGGCCTCTGCTCAAGAAGTCAGCAACGTGGCTGCGCAATTAATCCAATCAGTAACCGGATTCCAGCCACAGGCCACCTTGCACGAACAGGTTCATTCAGCGCCCGCCCCCGTCAAGCCCGTAGCAGAAGCAAGCACCGACTTGCAGTTTTTTCAGACACTGGCTTTGCAACTCGAAGCTCATTCACCATTATTCGCGGGGCGTACAGACCGCCTATTGCAACTGGCGCTGGACACAAATCGTGCAGCGGGCTCACCGGTCGATGAACGTCAACTGGAAGCGGCCGTTTACATGCACGATGTAGGCATGATGTTTATTCCGGAATCGATCTGGCTCAAGGTGGGGAAACTGGGCGAGGCTGAACGAATTGCATTACACGCCCACCCAGCCCTCGCGGCCGAATTGCTTGATCGCATGGGAAGCTGGAAGGACGCCGCCAAAATGGTACGACAGCATCACGAAATGTGGGATGGCGCAGGCTACCCGGAAGGAATGCGCGGCGACGCCATTTGCCCCGGAGCGAAGATACTGGCCATCGTCGATGCTTTCGAGGCAGTCACGCTGAAACACAGCACCCGCGGTCACAAGCGGTCCACACTGCGTGCCATCGCCGAAGTCAACGCCTGTGATCGGCAGTTCGCCCCGGAATGGATAGTGCATTTCAACACCGTCATTCACGCCATGTTCGAACACTAGCCAGCCGATTTCAGCGCCGGCGGACAACCCCGCCAACTGGCAGAAGACTCTCATTACCCGTACAATCCGCCACACACTCGACACTTACCGTCACGGCCACGCAGACCATGAATCATAAAGAAGCCACACCCGACATCTCGGCATTCCTCGCGTCGGCAATACATGACATGAAAAATTCTGTCTGCGTCCTGATGAGTTTTTTGAACGACAACATCACCCAACTTGACCCCGAAGCACAGCGCACGGCAGCGCCGATGCTCTACGAAGTTGAGCGGGTCAACGACAACCTGTTGCAGATGCTGGCAATATACAAAGTCGGCAAGCAGTTCTACCCCTTCGACCTGAGTGAAAATTCAGTCGATCAATTCATTGCCGAAATTAACAATAAAAGCAAGACGTTGCTTGATTACCTTCAAATTGAGCTCGACATTGAATGCGAACCGGAATTGCAGTGGTATTTTGACTACGAACTGGTCACAGGTGTTATTTCACACGCGCTGCACAATGCTTCACATTACACCAAGGACAAACTGAAGATACTGGTGAAGGAAATTGATGGGCAGTTGGAAATCCGGGTCGAAGACAACGGCAACGGCTTCCCCCCCTGCGTGATTGAAGCGGGAGATGCGATTAAAAAAGGGGTGGATTTCGCCTCCGGCAGTACCGGGCTTGGGCTGTATTTCTCGAGCATGGTAGCCAAACTGCACACCAACCGGGATAAAACTGGAAGCATACAACTGGAGAATGGCGGCACCTATGGCGGAGGCTGCTTCGTTCTGCGCCTTCCATAAGCAAGCCAAGGATAGTCCCATGTATAAAGAAGCAAAAGACACCACACCCCTGTTCGCAACCAAGAACTATTTGATCATCGATGATTTTCAGGGCATGCGCACCATGATGCGTGAGATGCTAAGAATCTTCGGCGGCAAAAATATCGACGCGGCAGCCAATGCCTCCGAGGCTATGTCCCTGCTTGAGAAGAATCGCTATGACGTCGTGTTGTGCGACTACAATCTGGGCTCCGGAAAAAATGGCTTGCAAATTCTGGAAGAGTCCAAGCTGCGAAATTTGACCGGCCTGGCAACCTCTTGGATCATCATTACCGCCGAGAAAACTTCCGATCTGGTTTTTGGCGCGGCAGAATTTATGCCTGACGACTACATTATCAAGCCGGTGAACGAGGCCATGATGAAAGGCCGTCTGGAAAAAGTTCTGGCCAAGAAAGATGTGTTGATAAATGTCGAAAAAGCCGTACGCGCCAAGCATTATCCACTGACCGTCGCACTTTGCGACAAGCTATTGGCCGGCCCTCAGACCAATACCGTCGAGCTCCTCCGCATCAAGACATCCACCTTGATAACCATGGGAAAATACGATCAGGCCGAGGAGGTTTTCAATCAGATTCTTGCCAAGCGAGATATACCCTGGGCGAGAACCGGCTTGGGCAAAGTCGCCTTTTACCGTGGTGACATGGAGGGTGCGCAGCGACTATTGAATGAAGTCATTCGTGACAATCCGGCCTATCTTGAAGCTCATGACTGGCTGGTTCAGGTGCACGAAGCGACTGGCAATCTGGATGAGGCACAAAATGTGTTGGCACGTAGCGTCGAACTCTCGCCAACATCGGTTATTCGCCAGAAGAACTTGGGGGAAATGGCGCAAAAACGCGGCGATCTTGAAACCGCTGCAACCGCCTTTCGCAAGACCATCAAACTAGGCGAGCACTCCATACATAAAGCCCCGTCCACCTACCTTAATCTTGCCAAAGTTTGCTCGGACAAAGGCACTCCGGCCGAGGCATTACAGGTACTTAAAAGCGTTACTCATGAATTCGAGGGCGCGAAAATTCGCCTGCATGCCAAAGTTATGGAAGGGTCGGTTTACGCGAAATCCGGCGACCACAACAATGCTTTGAAGCTTTCCAAAGAATTGGCGGCCATCACCAGCAATAACAACACCCATCTTCCGCCCGAGCTTATGCTTGAAGCCACCCAGCTTTTTTTAGCGACGGGCAACAAGGAGGCGGCCAGCGGCATGGCCAAAGCACTGGTCAAGAACAACCATGAAAATTCTAAGCTGCTGGAACAGGTTAATGAACTCTACAGCCAGGCTGGAATGCAGGAGATCGGAGCGGAGTTGGTCAGCACATCTCGCGAGGAAGTCATCGACTCCAACAATCGTGCGGTGATAATGGCCAAGGAGGGGCAATTGGCCGACGCCATCGAGTTGCTGCGCGAGGCGCGCACCCTGCTTCCTGACAACAAACGAATCATGATCAATCTGGCCAACATTGCCGTTTTATCGATGCGACAGAACGGCACGAACGACGACCTACTGCAGGTATCCAAAGAGTGCCTGAAGCGTGTCACCGAAATTGATCCACAGGAAAAATGGTGTGCCCAAATGCAGGCAGCCATTGAGGCCCTCGTTCCACAAGGCACAATCTAGTTCGATTTATTGTAAAAGACACCGGATACAACAATGGAGTAGTTCATGGAAAGGATAATTTGCGTCATCGGCAACAAGGGCGGGACGGGTAAAACCAGCATCACACACATGCTGTGCCATGGCTTTGGACTGATCGGAAAGCGCTCCATTGCGGTGTTGACCGACAGCCTGCGAGAGCCACTAGAGCGTGCCGGACGGCGCTATACCGCGCTCGACGGACGCTCACCCGAAAAGCTTGAAAAGATTATCGAAAAACTCGATTCCCTGCCCGACTGGATAGGCGTAATCGATGGCGGCGGCAACCGCCCCGAAATGGATCAGAAGTTCTACGACATATCCGGCACCGTACTGTTGCCATTCCGTGACTCACACGAAGACATACGTACCGTACGCCATGATCTCGACATCTTCCCCAGAGCCTACGGCCTGCCCTCGCAATGGCCGACCAACCCATGGCAACAACTGGCCGCCGAACGCACACTGGATGATTTGATGCAGGATTATCGACCGAGACTACTCGACCCAATCTATGCCGTCAGTTCCAGCAAGCTACTACTCGAAACCCAGGTTCCCCCCGAGCTTCCCTCTGCGCTGAACAACGTCTGCCGCAAGCTGGCTTGGCAGGTGCTGGAACTGGTAGAACAACAGTCGAGCCGCGAAATTAAAATTCAGGCCGATGAACTGGATGACGCCGCGCAAGAAACGGATCAGGAAGACGAGAGTAATACCCGTTAATTTACAAGACGCGACAACTAAGTGCCTTCAAATTCTCCGTTCAAGTAATACCATTTCCCCTCCTCACGCACGAAGCGGCTGACTTCGTGCAAACGGTGGGCGCGCCCACCGATCTTGTAACGCGCAACGAATTCGACCGTGGCTCTATTCTCCCCGGCCACAAACTTCTTCACCTCCAGCCCCAACCACTTGCTGTTGTCGCCAGCCAGTTCCAGCGTAGCGGGACGCGTAGTCGCATGCCAGGTAGCAAGCAGATAGGGCTCCAGCATCAGCACATACGCACTATAACGCGAGCGCATCAGCACCTCGGCATCTGGAGCATACTCGCCGGCATGATAGCGGCCGCAACAAGACGCATAATCCGCCGCCCCGCAAGGGCAAATACTATTTTTCATAGATTCCTGAACTCCCGACGCCCCTGATTGAAGAGGGGATTTTACTGGACTTGGCCGCCTGATAGCATTGCAAGGCCGTTACGACTATAATTCGCCACCATTTTCACAGGCTCCGCCGTATACCAAGATGCAGTTGTTCGCCTTTGGCATCAATCACCAGACCGCGCCGCTCGCCGTGCGCGAGCAAGTCGCCTTCAATGCCGACGGGATGGAGAACGCCCTGCGTGATCTGGTAGACAACGGCGCGGCCAAAGAAGCCGCGATCCTGTCCACCTGCAACCGCACCGAGTTGTATTGCAACGCAAGCAAGCCCGAACTCGCCGTAGACTGGCTGGCGCAATACCACAAGCTGCCGCGCAAGGACCTCGACCCCTATCTCTACACGCTGCCAAATGAGCAGGCGGTAAAGCACTCTTTCCGCGTCGCCAGCGGACTGGACTCCATGGTGCTGGGCGAGCCCCAAATTCTCGGCCAGATGAAACAGGCTGTACGTCAGGCTGAAGAAGCGGGCACACTCGGCTTCCTGCTGCACAAGCTATTCCAGCGCACCTTCTCGGTCGCCAAGGATGTGCGCACCCAGACTGAGATTGGCGCCAATCTGGTTTCCATGGCGGCCGCGGCGGTCAAACTGGCTGAGCGCATCTTTCCCAGCATCGCCGATCAAAAGGTTCTGTTCATCGGCGCGGGCGAGATGATCGAACTGAATGCAGTGCACTTCGCCGCACGTTCACCCAAACATATTACCGTCGCCAACCGCACGCTGGAACGCGCACAGACGCTGGCACGCCGCATCAACGGCCATGCCATCACGCTGACCGACCTGCCTGAACAACTGGCGCTGCACGACATCATCGTCACCTGCACCGCCAGCCAGTTGCCGATACTGGGCAAGGGCATGGTGGAACGCGCACTTAAAGCACGCAAGCACCGCCCGCTGTTCATCGTCGATCTGGCTGTGCCGCGCGATGTGGAAGCGGAAGTGGCCGAGTTGAACGACGTATTCCTGTACAGCGTGGACGATATCGCCGAAGTGGTGAAGGACGGCCTTGATGCGCGTCAGGGCGCGGTCAAGGAAGCTGAAGTCATCATCAACTCCGGCGTATCCGACTTCATCCACTGGATGGAATCGCGCGAAGTCGTGCCGACCATACGCGCATTGCGCGACCATGCCGAACGCAACCGCCGTCATGAGATGGAAAAGGCCTTGCGCCTGCTGGCCAAGGGTGAAAGCCCCGAACAGGTACTGGAAGCCATGAGCAGTGGCCTGACTAATAAATTTCTGCACGCCCCGACCCACGCGCTCAATCAGGTGCACGGCGATGATCGCGAACACTTCCTTGAGGTGATCCACCGCCTGTATCACCTGCATACCGACGAATGAAAGCAAACATCTCTGCCAAGCTCGCTCGACTGAGCGAGCGCCTGCTTGAAGTCGACCAGCTGCTGAGTACCGAAGACGCCACCCGCGATATGGACACGTTCCGCAAGCTCAGCCGCGAACGTGCCGAGCTGGAGCCTGTGGTATCGCTCTATCACGCCTATCAGACCTGCCTTGCCGATATCGACACAGCCAGAGATATGATGAGCGACCCCGAGATGCGCGAATTCGCCGAGGCCGAAATCGAACAGGGCGAGCATCGCCTTGAGCAGCTCAATACAGAATTGCAGTTGCAGTTACTGCCCAAAGACCCCAACGATGAACGCGGCATCTTTCTCGAAGTGCGCGCGGGTACCGGCGGTGACGAGGCCGCCTTATTCGCTGGCGACCTGTTCCGCATGTATTCCCGTTTCGCCGAGCGTAAACGCTGGCAGGTCGAAATCATTTCCGAAAGCCATGGCGAAATGGGCGGATACAAGGAAATAATCGCCAAGATCGACGGGCAGGGCGCGTACTCGGTGCTTAAATTTGAATCCGGGGCACATCGCGTCCAACGCGTGCCCGCCACCGAGACTCAGGGGCGCGTGCACACCTCGGCCTGCACCGTCGCGGTGATGCCTGAAGTAGATGAGGTTAATGATGTAGTACTGAATTCTGCCGACTTGCGCATAGACACCTTCCGCGCCTCGGGCGCTGGCGGGCAGCACATCAACAAAACCGATTCCGCCGTACGCATCACCCACATACCGACCGGCGTCGTGGTCGAATGCCAAGATGGTCGCTCGCAGCATCAGAACAAGGCACAGGCCATGCGTGTGCTGGCCGCGCGTATCATGGACGCACAGGTACGCGAGCAACAAGCCGGAATTGCCGCGACCCGCAAGAGTCTGGTCGGCAGCGGTGACCGCTCCGAACGCATCCGCACCTACAACTACCCGCAGGGTCGCGTCACCGATCATCGCATCAACCTGACGCTGTACAAGATGGATGCGATCATGGACGGTGATATCAACGAACTCACCGGCGCGCTGATGGCCGAACACCAAGCCGAGCAGCTCGCCGCCATGGCGGAAGATGGCATCTAGTCTCTCGCTGACACTACGTATTGACAGCCGACGACTGCAAGCTGCTCTTACTCTTGATCCAGACACCGCGCGTATCGAAGTTCAGACCCTGCTACAAGCGGCATTACAGGTCAATCGCGCCTATCTGCTGACCTACCCTGAACGCGAACTTGCCGGCAAACTGTTAACGCGCTACACCGAATTATTTGAGCGGCGTTTAGCGGGTGAGCCGCTGGCTTACATCTTGGGCGCACGCGAGTTCTTCGGACTACCGTTCAAGGTAACGCCAGCGACCTTAATTCCGCGTGCCGATACCGAGCTGCTGGTAGAGTTGGCGCTGGAACGGATGCCCTCTCCCTGTACCCGCAAGGGGCATCCCCGCCGCGAGCGGCAACAAAGCTGCTCGCACTGGCGAGACGGGAGAGGGAGCGAATTCCGTGTGCTGGATTTGGGTACTGGTTCGGGTGCGATTGCACTGTCCATTGCTCATTCTCGCCCTGATGCCGAGGTTACTGCGGTGGATACTTCTGTCGCGGCGCTGGACGTGGCGCGTCAAAATGCGCATCAGTTGAAGCTGAATAATGTGCGACTGCTGCACAGTGACTGGTTCTCCGCGCTTGATGGCGAACGCTTTGACCTGATCGTCTCCAATCCACCCTACATTGCCGCAGCTGATCAACATCTGCAACAGGGCGATCTTCGCTTCGAACCGCTGACAGCGCTGGCTTCCGGCACAGATGGGCTGGACGACGTCCGGCGCATCATCACCGATGCGGCACAGCATCTGAATGCTGACGGCTGGCTGCTATTCGAGCATGGCTACGATCAAGCAGAACGGGTACGGGAGCTAT